>CABVBR010000245.1 GCA_902496645.1 uncultured Collinsella sp. | reverse complement strand
CGTTTGTGGTGCGATGCGGCTTGTGGGGCGGGTGGGGGTCGGTCCGTGGTAGACTATCGTGCAACGTTTGTTCATCGCGCGGATTCATTGCCGCGAGAAAGGGTTGCGCCATGCAGGAGCTTGAGGATCGTATTCGCCGTGACGGCATCGTAAAGGCCGGTAACGTCCTTAAGGTTGATGCCTTCCTCAACCACCAGTGCGACGTTGAGCTGTTCGACCACATGGGCGCCGAGTGGGCCCGTCTGTTCGAGGGCGTCGAGATCAACAAGATTCTGACGATCGAGGCTTCGGGCATTGGTATGGCCTGCATCGCAGCTCAGCATTTTGGCGGCGTGCCGGTGGTCTTTGCCAAGAAGGCCCAGTCCATCAACCTCGATGGCGAGCAGTATGCCACGACCATCTATTCCTTCACCAAGCAGAAGGAGTACCCGGTTATCGTGGGTAAACGTTTCCTGTCCGAGGGCGACAAGGTCCTGATCATCGATGACTTCCTGGCCAACGGCTGCGCGCTCGAGGGTCTCATCAAGATCTGTGAGGCCGCGGGCGCCGAGGTTGCCGGTATCGGTATTGCCGTGGAGAAGGGCTTCCAGGGCGGCGGCGACAAGCTCCGCGAGCGCGGTTTCCGCGTTGAGAGTCTGGCCCGTATCGCCGATATGGACTGCGAGAACGGCGAGATCACCTTCGCCTAATCGCGCGGCACATACGATTCGCATGCGATGTGACAAAGGGACTGTCCCTTTGTCACATTTTTTTGTTTGAGAGGAGGTGTTGGTATGGACGAGATCAAGATGGGCTGGCGCGAGTATGCGCGCTTTGCCGAGATGTCGGCCGAGGAGCTGGCGCGTGACTGCGAGGTGCAGGTGTTTCGCGCGACGGGTCCGGGCGGTCAGGGCGTGAATACGACGGACTCTGCCGTGCGCATGAAGCATGTGCCTACGGGGATAGTCGTGACGGCGCGCGAGAGCCGTAGCCAGTTTCAGAATCGTGCGAGCTGTCTGCGCAAACTGCGGGCGGAGCTAGAGCGTCGCGGTCGTCCGCCGCGCCGTCGCGTAAAGACCAAGGTGCCCCAGCGCTCGCGTCAGCGCAGGCTCAACGACAAGCACTTCAACGCCATCAAAAAGGCCAACCGCCGCAAGCCGGGCAGCGACGAGTAACCTCTTCAATAAGTTGCGGTGAAATAGGGATTGTTTGGGCTGCCAGAGCCGCAAAACAGTCCCTATTTCACCGCAACTTAGGTGGGGCTAGCGGGTGGGGCGCCAGACTTGGAGGGCGCCAGCGAGGATGTCGACCTCGATGCGGGAGGCGACGATGGGCTCGCCATCGGCCTGGATGGGGTAGTTGGGCTCCTCGAAGGTGAGTTCGGCACGGCGGCAGCGGCGCATGCGCACCGGCGGAAGCTTGGTGTGGTGGCCGTCCTTGGCCGAAAGGAACATGGGCAGTGCGACCGCGCGGGGCACGGGGCCGCAGGCGTAACAAACGTCGAGGATGCCGTCGCAGGGGTCGGCGTCGGGGC
>CABVBR010000244.1 GCA_902496645.1 uncultured Collinsella sp. | reverse complement strand
ACAGCTCGTGCTCACCGACGGCTCCAAGGGCATGAAGGGCGCCATCGCCAAGGCTGAGGAGCTGCAGAAGGAGACCCCCAACAGCATTATCGCCGGCCAGTTTGTGAACCCCGCCAACCCCGCCATCCACAAAGCCACGACCGGCCCCGAGATCTGGGATGACACCGACGGCAAGGTCGACATCTTCGTCGCCGGCGTCGGCACCGGCGGTACCGTGACCGGCGTGGGCGAGTTCCTCAAGGAGCAGAACCCCGAGATTCAGGTCGTCGCCGTCGAGCCCGCCACCTCCCCGGTGCTCTCCAAGGGCCAGGCCGGCCCGCACAAGATCCAGGGTATCGGTGCCGGCTTTGTGCCCGACGTCCTCGACACCCAGATCTATGACGAGATCATCCCCGTCGAGAACGACGACGCCTTTGCCACCGGCCGCGCCGTGGGCCACAAGGAGGGCGTGCTCGTGGGCATTTCGTCCGGTGCCGCCGTGTGGGCCGCGCTGCAGCTGGCCAAGCGCCCCGAGAACGAGGGCAAGACCATCGTGGCCCTGCTCGCCGACACCGGTGAGCGCTACCTGTCCACGGCACTCTTCCAGGACTAGGGCCCGTCGCCCATAGGTTGAGCCCAGGGACGAGCCGGTCTCCTCTCTCTCCCGGCAGTCTGAGCCCATCCCATCAGGGTGTCCCACGAGACGTCCGAACTTGCTACAATGTCTGCGGCGCGGAACCAGCCTCCCGCGCCGCTTTTCTTTTTTGGCCACATGCCACCAAGGAGAACCTCCCCATGCACAACAAGCGCGTGCTCGTCGCCATGAGCGGCGGCGTCGATTCCAGCGTGACCGCGTATCTGCTCAAGCGCCAGGGCTACGAATGCGTCGGTGCCACCATGCGCCTCACCTGCCCCGCGCCCGATCCCGTCACGGGTATGAGCAAGGTCGACCACGACATCGCCGATGCAAAGGCCGTCGCCGAGCGCCTGGGGATACCCCACCATGTGCTCGACCTGCAGCAGACCTTCGACCGCAACGTTATCGAGCGATTTGTGACTGACTATCAGGAGGGGTTGACGCCCAACCCGTGCATCATCTGCAACCGCCATATTAAGTTTGGCGCGTTGCTCGATGCGGCGCTGGACATGGGCTGCGACTACATCGCCACGGGCCACTATGCAAAGACGGGCCAGGCGCCCGACGGCACCTGGCAGCTGCACCGCGGCGAGGACCCCAAGAAGGACCAGAGCTACTTTTTGTATTCGCTCACGCAAGAGCGCCTGGCACGCACGATCTTTCCGCTGGCTGGGCTGGACAAAGAGCGCGACGTGCGCCGCATTGCCGCCGAGCAGGGCTTCATCAACGCCCAGAAAGCCGAGAGCGAGGATATCTGCTTTATCGCGGACGGTGACTACGCGGGCTATATCGAGCGCCGCTGCGGACATCCCGCTGCACCGGGCGACATTGTGTGGCGCGACGGCAGCGTGGTCGGGCGCCACAACGGCGCGCTGCGCTACACCATCGGCCAGCGCAAGGGTCTGGGCGTTGCGATGGCGCATCCCGTGTACGTAACGGGCGTCGACGCCGCCAACAACACCGTGCATCTGGGCGAGGCCGAGGACCTAACCG
>CABVBR010000243.1 GCA_902496645.1 uncultured Collinsella sp. | reverse complement strand
CGAACGAGTCATAGATTAGGCTCGTCGTGTTTCCGCAACATTACCGTTATGTTGCTGTCACGAAACCAATCAATGAGGTTACCGCATCGCGGCGGCGTTGCCGCCCTCAACAGCCAATCAACTGTATAAATTGCAGACCTCTCCCCATGGTTTAAGGGTAGTCAATTTGGGATGGGGCTCTATTAACTGGTATTTCGCATCAGATACCAGTCTTTATAGCCCCATCCTAGATTGACCGCTCTGCTATAGGGAATGTCGATAGCAAGGCATCTTTGATTGGTATCCCCGAATAGCGAGTGAAACTCCACCGTGACACAGTGGTGCTGTAGAATCCTTACAACACATCACACTATTACGTATCTAAAGGAGCACGATATGCGCGTCGACGAGGTTTTTAAGCAGGCAGCATCCCAGGGCACCGCACCCGTTTCGTTTGAGATGTTCCCGCCCAAGGGCGAGCTTACCCTCAACACGGCTCGCGAGGTGGCAGGCAATCTGTGCAAGCTTTCGCCGAGCTTTGTCTCGGTCACCTGCTCTGCCGGCGGCTCGGGCAACGGCGCCACCACCGCCCCCATCGCGCATATGATTACGAGCGAATTCAATACGCCCTCGGTGGCGCACCTTACCTGCGTGGGCCGCTCGCACGCCGATATCGCCGCCAAGATCGACGAATACCGCTCCGCCGGCGTAGAAAACATCCTGGCCCTGCGCGGTGATCTGCCCACTGGCGCGACCGAGGATGACAAGCCCGCCTCGGACTACGCCTACGCCCGTGACCTCATCCCCGAGCTTGTCGACGCCGGCTTTTGTGTGGGCGCCGCGGCCTACCCCGAGGGCCACATTGCCTGTGAGGACCTCAACGCTTCGGTCGAATACCTCAAGCAAAAACAGGACGCCGGCGCGAGCTTCTTTGTGACGCAGCTCTTCTTTGACAACGAGTGCTTCTACCGCTTCCGCGAGCTTGCCGACAAGGCGGGCATCACCGTGCCCATTACCGCGGGCATCATGCCGTTTATGGGCAAGTCGCAAATCAGCCGCATGGTCTTTATGTGCGGTGCGTCGCTGCCCTCCCCCGTCATCAAGATTCTCGCCAAGTACGAGAACGACCCCGAGAGCCTGCAGGCAGCCGGTGTAGATTATGCCGCCCGTCAGCTTTGCGACCTCAAGGAGCACGGTGCCGCCGGTCTGCACCTGTACACTATGAATCGTCCTGCGATCGCCGCGACCATTATGGAGCGCCTAGGGTAATGGAAAAACCGCACATCGATACAACCGCTGTCGAAGTGCCGGCCGACCTTGCGTCGCCGGCGCTTTACCGTGTCGATGCTGCGCACCATCCCCGTGTCGACCGTGCCGAGATGCTGCGGTATCTGGGTTACGGCGGCCAGCAGATTGAGCCCGAGCTGTCACGACGTATTGAGCTTGTGGTCGAGCGCCTTGAGCTGGACATTGAGCCCCGCGGCGTGCGGCGCGTGTTTACCGTCGATGCCACGGGCGTGGACGAGCAGGGAGAGCCTTGCATCCGTCTGGTTGGCACCAACGTTGAGCTGCGCGGTCGCGACATCTATCGACATCTCAAAGACGCCCGCTTTGCCGCGCTCATGGCATGCACCCTCGGCATGGACGCCGAGCGTCGCCTGCGTACCACGGGAGCCCAGCAGCCCCTGGAGGGAGCTGTGCTCGACGCCGCATGCTCTGCCTATGTAGAAGCCGCCGTCGAGCAGATGGAC
>CABVBR010000242.1 GCA_902496645.1 uncultured Collinsella sp. | reverse complement strand
TCTTTGCGGGCGAGAACCTCGTCTACGAAAACGGCTCCAAGCTCGCCGCGACCAAGCTGCTTACCTGCGACATGGCCATCGCCGACGTCGATCTTGACCGCCTGGTTGCCGAGCGCCGTCGTTCGACGACGTGGACGCGCGCGGACGATGCGCCGGAGGCCACGGCCGTTGAGTTTTCGTTTGAGGGCGTGTTGGCCGAAGAGCCTGTTCTGCGCGATGCCTGCGATATCGACCGCGTTTTCCCTCGCGCGCCTTTTGTGCCGGCCGACCACGGTGATCTGGCCGAGCGCTGCGAGACCATCCTCGACCTGCAGACCGCCGGCCTCAAGACCCGCCTGGCCCATACAGGCACCAAGGCTGCAGCCATCGGTCTTTCGGGCGGCCTGGACTCCACGCTGGCGCTGCTTGTGACCGTGCGTGCCTTCGATGCGCTGGGGCTGCCGCGCACGGGTATCACGGCGGTTTCCATGCCCGGCTTTGGCACGACGCATCGCACTAAGTCGAATGCCGAGTCGCTCGCTCGCGACCTAGGCGTGAGCTTCCGCGAAGTCTCGATCCATGCAGCCGTGGAGCAGCATTTTAAGGACATCGAGCACGATCCGGCCGTGCAGGACGTGACTTACGAGAACAGCCAGGCCCGCGAGCGCACGCAGATTCTGATGGATCTGGCCAACCAGGCTGGCGGTTTTGTCATCGGCACGGGCGACCTGTCGGAGCTGGCGCTCGGCTGGGCTACCTATAACGGCGACCATATGAGCATGTACGCCGTCAACGCGAGCGTGCCCAAGACGCTTGTGCGCCATCTGGTGCGCTATGCGGCTGATGTCTTTGGCGGGCGTATTGCCGAGGTCTTGCTCGATATCCTCGATACGCCGGTGTCCCCCGAGCTTCTGCCGCCCACGGGCGACGGCGAGATTGCGCAGAAGACCGAGGACCTGGTGGGCCCGTACGAGCTGCACGACTACTTCCTCTACTACCTGCTGCGTTTTGGCTTTGAGCCGGGCAAGATCTACCGCATGGCGCTCAAGAGCTTCGAGGGCGTCTACGACGTCAAGACCATTCACACGTGGCTACGCACGTTCTACCGTCGCTTCTTTGCCCAGCAGTTTAAGCGCAGCTGCCTGCCCGACGGCCCCAAGGTGGGTTCGGTCACGCTCAGCCCGCGTGGCGATTGGCGCATGCCGAGCGACGCCAGCTCGCGTCTGTGGCTCGCGCAGATTGACGCGCTCAATCCGATGGACTAAGGTTGCCAAATTGAACCAAAACAGCGGGTGCAAGCGTTACACTTTTGCAATCTGATGGCCCGTATCGCGCGGCGCTCTTGTCGGAGCGCCGCGTTTTTTATATCGAAAGGTGGCACCATGCAGGCATCGCAGCGTCTCGACCGCTTTGGCGCGGAGGTCTTCGCCTCGCTCAACAACAAACTGCTTGCGCTGAAGGCTCAGGGCAAGACCATTTACAACATGAGCGTGGGCACGCCCGACTTTAAGCCGTACGACCACGTGGTCGAGGCGCTCACGCAAGCGGCCCAGGACCCCGAGATGTGGAAGTATGCCCTGCGCGACCTGCCCGAACTCAAGCAAGCCGTGTGCGATTACTATGAGCGCCGCTTTGGCGTTTCGGGCATTACGCCGTCTATGGTGCAGTCGTGCAACGGCACGCAGGAGGGCGTGGGTCATTTGGGCCTGGCCCTGCTCGATCCGGGTGACACCATTTTGGTTCCCGATCCGTGCTACCCGGTCTTTGAGGCGGG
>CABVBR010000241.1 GCA_902496645.1 uncultured Collinsella sp. | reverse complement strand
CCAGCCGATCGGAGCCTGACCGGCAGCGCCGAGCACGATCATCGTGACCGGAGGGCCGACAACCAGCGTGGTGATGGCGACGGCACCACGTTCGGCCTCGTTGCCCATGGTGCCCATCAGACCAGCGTACATAGCGTTGTTGGCGCCGGTGCAAGCCGCCAGCATCACCATGGCAGAGATGCCAAACAGGTTGTCGTTGAACACATAAAGGATGAGCAGCGACACGGCAACGACCACGATCTGCTTGACGGCGATGATGATGGCGCCGCGTGCAGCGGCGGCAGGAGCACTCTTAAACGAAATCGTCGTACCGACGATGAGCAAAAAGGCGCCCACGAGCGGGCCTGCGCCCTGCTGGGTCATACCAAGCGTAAAGCTGCCGAGCGTTTTGAACAGGTCGGGGAATAGCGTGTTGAGCAGGCAGCCCAGCAAAAGCGGCACCAAAATATTGGCACCCGGGATGGAGGACATCTTAAAGAACGGCTCCTTTGCCGCCGGCGCCTCCACCGCAGTCGATTCACTCATATATATCTCCTTTGGATGCATGCGAATCGTAGCCGCATGCGCCTATATCAGAAAGAAGGCGACGGTCCCGAGTCGCAGGAGCCGTCGCCGAATAATCATCGCGGGGTATTACCCGTCCAGGACGATGCCGCCGTCGCAGTCACCGATCTCGCCGTTCACGAAGCTGGCGAGGTCGGAAGCGAAGAACAGCACCATCTGCGCAGGCTCGCTGGCCTGGGCGGCGCGGCCCAGAGGAATACCGTTGATGATGCGCTGAGAATTCTCGTCAGAGAGAATCGAGGTCATATCGGTCAACGTGAGCGACGGGCACACGGCGTTGCAGCGGACGCCAAACTTGCCGCCTTCCTTGGCGACTGCCTTGGTTAGACCGTTGACACCGGCTTTGGAGCTCGCGTAGGCAGCGGTGCCGAGCAGGCCGCCGCCGATCTTGCCAGCAACAGAGCTCACGTTGACGATAGTGCCGGCATGGGCCGCCTTAAAGTGCGGGTACACGGCGTTCATCATAGTGAAGGTACCGTTGAGGTTGATGTCGATGGTGCGACGCCACTCGGTGTCATCGATCTCGTCGAACTTCTTGGTGCTGATGACGCCAGCGCAGTTGATCAGGATGTTGGTTTGCGGCAGGTCCGTAAAAATCTGCTCGACGGTCTCGCGCGCCTTGGGCGCATCGGCAACATCGAGCTGATAGAACTTGTTGCCCTCGCCAAGCTCGGCCACAGCGGCCTCGCCCTTAGCAGCGTTCCTTGCGATGAGCGCGACGTGTCCGCCGCCCGCGACGATGCCCTTGGCGATCTCGAGGCCAATGCCCTGAGTGCCGCCCGTGACAATCGCGGTCTTGCCCGTGAAGTCAAATGCCATGACTCCATCCCCCTTTTATGTAAGGTGTCTCCTTGCGGGAAGTTGGAGCATCGCACGTGGCGATTATATGAGTCCCAGTCGTCATGGTGGTGACAACCCCTCGCCTATCCGTGTGCATGATAATTCTTTAAAACGCTACAATTTTTGAATGATTTTAAGTTTTTATACGCTCTTTATATTGCCTAGCAACCAAGTAGATTTTTGGGACATACCTAGAAATCTACCGAATGGGATAGTTGAGCGGGGGTATCATCTTTCACCGAAAATAGTTTCTAGTGTTAGGGGTTTTCGGTGGAAGATACCGATTTCCATGAGCTTGGGCGTCAGCTCCTTACCGAGTTTGGCGGCATTCACCAGCGCGTTTCGCGCTTTGTGGACAAAGCTCTCAGCGG
>CABVBR010000240.1 GCA_902496645.1 uncultured Collinsella sp. | reverse complement strand
CAAAGGTGCCTGTCCCCTTTGTGGTGGTTTTTGGCGCGGGTGGGTTAGTTGAGGGCAGCTTGGGCTAGACGGGCTTCGGCGTCCTCCTCGGTGACGCCCAGGGCCACGGCGAACTCCTCGATGGAGCGGCGCTTGGCTTCCTTGAGTACGCGCATGTAGTAAGAGCTGGGCTTTTTATCTGCTTCCTCGGCCTGGCGAATGCGGTGCATCATGGTCTTTGCCACGCGGACCGTCTCGGGCGCACCCAGCTTGAGCTGCTGCTTAAAGTGCGTCTCCTCCAGCGAGCTGTTGCGCTCGGTAAAGGTGTCGCACTCCAACTCGTCGTAGTGGCTCAGCAGGTGTTCGGCATCTTGCTGGGAGATGGCGGCATGCAAACGGTCGGCCTGCGCCACGGGGTACATAAGGATCGTCTGCGCATGTCCTTGCTTGGTCTCGAGCAACAGCATGGGCTGCGGCGTGTCGTCCCTAAAACCGACGACGGTGCAGACTCCCTGACCCGGATGAATGACGTGTTGACCGATTGAGAACATGCTACCTCCAACTTATACGAATTCACGTATGTTAAGAATACCACGCTGACGTGCGTAAACCCTTACTTTATGCAGGAAAAGCACACAACTCCGATAGGTAAGAGTATTCGATAAAATGCACCACCCATTCATATGTTTATGCAGTTCCAACGCGTGCATAATCTGCAGGCAAACCGCCAACTTTGTACTGCCGCGCAGGAGCGGTAGTCATTTTTGTGCATATGCAATATCTATTAGCTTTACCCTGCGACAGTGTGCGTCGCTTGTGATAGAGTGCTACAAACTCTGGCTTTTGCCCTACGAGTGACCAAGAGCTCGGGGGCTTTAACTCAAGGAGGATCTATGCCCGAGAAGATTGAAGAGCTGGTACGCGCTGCGCTTGCTGCGGCCCAGGAGGCCGGCGACCTTTCCGCATTTGAACTTGACGATTGCGCCATCGAACGACCGGCTGACACTTCTCATGGCGAGTGGACCTCCACCATGGCCCTGAAGTCCGCCAAGCTGGCCCACTGCGCCCCGCGCAAGATTGCCGAGGCCGTCGTTGCCCATATGCCCGAGGATCCCGCAATCGAGAAGGTCGAGATCGCCGGTCCTGGCTTCATCAACTTCTACCTCTCCGTCGCCGTCAAGAACGCCATCTTCGGCGAGGCCCGCGAGAAGGGCATGGACTTCGCCAAGTCCAACGTCGGTGGTGGCCTGAAGACTCAGGTCGAGTTCGTCTCCGCCAACCCCGTCGGCCCCATGCACATCGGCCATGGCCGCTGGGCCGCGCTGGGCGACTCCCTCTGCCGCGTTATGGACCACGCCGGTTACGACATCCAGCGTGAGTTCTACATCAACGACCACGGCTCCCAGATGAACACCTTCGGCAACTCCATCAGCACGCGCTATATGCAGCTTGCCGACATCATCGCCAAGCAGGGCGTGGATATCGACGAGGCTCACAAGCTGCTGATCGCCGACCGCGATGCCTTTGTCGCCGACGAGAACGACGAGCACCCCGAGACCCATCCGTATCAGGACAACTTTGCCGAGACTCTGGGCAAGGACTCCTACGGCGGCGACTACATCATCGACGAGGCTGCCGAGTTCTGGCGCACCGACGGCGATAAGTGGGTCGAGGCCGATCCGCAGGAGCGCATGGAGAGCTTCCGCGAGCGCGGCTACGTGAAGATGGTCGACAACATGCGCGATCTCTGCCACGCCGTCAATTGCGACTTCGATCGTTGGTTCTCCGAGCGCTCGCTGTATGTG
>CABVBR010000239.1 GCA_902496645.1 uncultured Collinsella sp. | reverse complement strand
CGTTGCGCACCATGCATATCAACCGCGGCAACCGCACCATTCCGTCACAGTACCTGGATCGTCTGGACTTTTACATGTTCCAGCCCGGCCACAACTACGAGGGCCAGCCCGAGGCATGGCATTTGCCGCAGGACTTTATCGCCAACTATCCCAAAAAGCCGATGGTCAACTCCGAGCCCTGCTACGAGCAGATGGGTGCGTCGCGCAACGTCTACTGGCGTTTCACCGCGCAGGATTGCCGCGCGAGCGTATGGTCGTCGATTCTTGCCGGCGCCAGTGCCGGCGTGACCTATGGCGCACACGGCGTGTGGAACTGGCAGACCAGCAAGAGCCAGGGTTCGGTGCTGGGCGAGGGCTTTGACATGCCCTTCCGCTGGCAAGAGTGCCTGCAGTTTGCGGGTGTGTGGGACTTTGGCGCGATCGAGCACGTGCTTGCCGCCCTGGGCGCTACGGCTGCCGACGACGCGCTTGCCGTGGTTCCGGCGCAGGAGCTCCTCGATGACGCGCGCGAGGCCATTCGTGTGGCGCGTGTTGGCGATCGCGTCGTCACGTACCTGCCGCGCACCACGGCGCTCAAGTTTAAGCTCGACGGCACGCGTGGCTGGACGGCGACGGTCCTCGACATGGAGGACAAGCGCATCGCCAAGCTGCCCGTCCGCGACAACGGTGACGGCACCGTGCGCGTGGCTCAGCATCCCTTTGAGCACGATGCGCTGGTGATTCTGACCCCCGGGCGCTAACGGCTCTTCTCCAACATTTACAACCCAGTCCCTTTCATGAGGTTGCGGCGGAATGGTTCCTGCATGACAGCTTTAAGCTGCCAAGGGGAGCCATTCCGTCGCACTCATTGGGGACGTACTTAAATGAGTGGTCTCGTGAGTTTGGGGGCGAGGCAGGCGCTCGATACAAGGTGCGTGTTGTGGACATGGGACATGACGAAGGAGGAACTTCCCGGAACCTTTGAGGGCAAGTTTCGCATCGGCCTCCCTAGTAAACAATATATGTTGCTTCGTCTGACCAAAGTAGGGGCGTAAAACAGAGAGATAATTGGCTCCGGGCGCGATTTGCTGCATGACCATCATAAGGGTAGCCCCTGCAGCGGTCGCGGCGATGCATGTCCGGGGCTATGGCGCGTGAGGGGCGAATATGCAGGAGTTCTTCGGAATCGATGTGGGCGGTACGGCCGTTAAATGGGCTGTGCTGGGCGAGGATTTTTCCATCCGCGAGCGTGGGAGCCTGCCGACGGGCTTTACCACGGCTGAGGAGACGGTTTCGGCGCTGATCGGGCTCGTCGAGCCGTACTGTGAGCGCGTGAGCGCCGTAGGCGTGAGCGCACCCGGCGGTATCTACGAGGGAGATGTCACGGGAACGATCCATCGCGGCGGCGCGCTCACGTTTATGGACGGCTGCCCGCTGGGAAAGCTCATGCGCGAGGCGCTGGGGGTGCCGGTTGCCGTCAATAACGACGGTAAGTGCTGTGCACTTGGTGAGTATGCGGCTGGCGCCCTGCGCGGGACGCGTTTTGGCGTGGTGCTCGCTATTGGCACGGGCATCGGCGGCGGTATCGTCATCGACGGCAAGGTCCTGCGCGGCGCGCACTGCTTTGCAGGCGAGTTCAGCTTCTTACGCAACGATGTCACGACTGCCGCGAACATGGGAAACTCCTTTGCCGATTCGGGCGGTTGGCGTGCGCTCCGCGATGCTGCCGTTGCCGAGAAGGGCCTGCCTGCGGGTTCTCCGGTGGACGGCCACCGCATCTTTGAGTGGATCGCGGATGGCGACACGGCGGCGCAGCGCG
>CABVBR010000238.1 GCA_902496645.1 uncultured Collinsella sp. | reverse complement strand
AGCCGTGCCACCGGCGAGGTCGTGATCCACGGCGCCGAGGCCGTCAACAAGTCCTATCCCGATTTCTTCGACCACTACCGCCTGCTGGGCGGCAAGGTCACGCTCGAGGAGGAATAGCATGTCCTCGACCTTTGGCAACGTATTACACTTGAGCATCTTTGGCCAGTCGCACTCCCCCGCCATCGGCTGTTCGCTCGACGGCATTCCCGCAGGTATCGCTGTGGACCAGGAACAGCTGCAGGCCTTTTTGGACCGTCGTGCCCCCGGCCGTGACGAGACCGCGACCAAACGCCGCGAGGCCGACGCCGCGCACATTATCGCCGGTGTGGTCGATGGACACACCACCGGCGCACCCATCGCAGCGATCATCGAGAACACCAACACGCGCTCCAAGGACTACTCCGAGCTGCGCCGCAAGCCCCGCCCGGGTCATGCGGATTATCCTGCGCGCGTGAAGTACCACAACATGCATGACGTCGCCGGAGGTGGGCACTTCTCCGGTCGCCTGACGGCGCCCCTGTGTATCGCCGGCGGCATCGCGCTGCAGGCGCTCGAGGCCCGCGGCATTAAGGTGATGGCACACGTAGCGCAGATCGGTGGCATCTCCGACCTGCCCATGGACGACATGGTCTATCGCGAGGCCGACCGCAAGGCGATCCTTTCGAACGACCTGCCCTGCATTGACGCCGCAGCCGCCGGCCGTATGCGAGAGGAGATTCTGGCCGCGCGCGATGAGCTCGACAGCATCGGCGGCATCGTGGAGTGCGGCATTTACGGCCTGCCCGCGGGCATCGGCGACCCCATGTTCGACGGCATCGAAAACCGCATCGCGCAGATCGCCTTTGGCATTCCCGCCGTGAAGGGCGTGGAGTTTGGCATGGGCTTTGCCGTCGCTGCCATGCGCGGCAGCGAGAACAACGACCCGTATCGCATCGATGCCGAAACCGGCAAGATCGAAGTCGAGTCCAACAACGCCGGCGGCATCCTGGGCGGCATTTCGACCGGCGCGCCCGTCATGTGGCGCATGGCCGTAAAGCCCACGCCCTCCATTGGCCGTGAGCAGCAGACAGTGGACATGGATGCCATGGAAAATGCCGAGCTCTCGGTCCGCGGCCGCCACGATCCCTGCATCGTCCCGCGCGCCGTCCCCGTAGCCGAAGCAGCCGCAGCGCTAGCCATCTGGGATGCCGTCCTTGAAGACGCTGCACAGGGCTAAGACCCACCCACCCGGTGATTTTTCTGGGACGGGGATTAAAAAATCATTGCGTACCTAATGATTTTTTAATCCCCGTCCCAGAAAAATCACCGCAGTCCCCCTACACGTGAAAGGGGTCCCTATGGACCTTGCCGATATTCGCCAGGCCATCGACGGCATCGATACCACGCTCCTCAACAGCTTTGTCGAGCGCATGGACATTGCCACCGAGGTCGCCAAGTCAAAAATCGAGATGGGCAAGGCCGTCTTCGACCCCGCCCGCGAGCGCTCCAAGCTCCACAACCTCGCCGGCCGCGCGCCTGAGCGCTACGAAGCGCAGACCATCACCCTGTTCCGCCTCCTTATGAGTATGAGCAAGGCCGAGCAGCAGCGCTATATCAACGAGCTCAAGGGCATGACGGTCTCGCAAAAGGCCCACGCCACGGCCGAGGCCTTCGATACGCCCTTCCCCCAGACTGCCAGCGTCGCCTGCCAGGGAGTTGAGGGCGCCTACAGCCAGATCGCCGCGTGCAAGCTCTTCGACGTACCCGATATCGCGTTCTTCGAGACCTTCGAAGGTGTCATGCGCGCGGTGCGCGACGGCTTCTGCGAATTTGG
>CABVBR010000237.1 GCA_902496645.1 uncultured Collinsella sp. | reverse complement strand
TACTCGGTGCACTGCTTGCCCTGGTAGGTTACGTAGCCGCCCTTGCGTGCAAGCTCCTCGACCTCCATGTGGTCGAAGGCGTACTTGTCGGGGTTTTCGGCCTGAAGCTCGTTGAGGCTCTTGCCGGCGATGGTCGCGGCCTTAAAGGCAGCCAGCTGGCTAAAGCCGTGCTCGCCGATCATGTAGGCGTCGATGGACTTGGGGCTCACGCCGACCTTCTTGGAGATCTCGGTACGCAGACGGGCGGAGTCCAGACCGCAGCCCGAGCCGATGATCTTCTTGGGGTCGTAGCCGGTCAGGTGCCACAGCTCGGTGCACACGACGTCGCAGGGGTTGGAGATGCTCACGAAGATGCCGTCGAAGCCGGCGTCGACGATGCGCTTGGCAAAGGAGCGGGCGGCGTCGGTGGTAAAGAACAGCTCGCCGTCGCGGTTGCCGGCTGCCAGCGCGACCTTGCCGGCGGCGTTGACGATGACGTCGCAGCAGGCCAGCTCCTCGTAGTGATCGTAGCAGTTGACGATCTTGGTGTTGTACGGGACAAACGAAAGGGAGTCGCGCAGGTCCTGGACCTCGGACGTCACCTTGGCCTCGTTGATATCGCACAGGTACAGCTCATCGGCAATGCCCTGCATGAGCAGGCTGTTGGCGACATGTGCTCCTACGTGGCCCTGGCCGACCACACCGATCTTACGCGTCTGGTACATATCTGTATCCTTTCGGCCGAGTTTTCGCGTCGAACTATTGTAGCGTCCTGCCGTCACTTTGCTAGGCTAAAGCGCCGTAGATTTTTGGGACATGCCTTAATCTCTACTTTTGGAGTGATTTGGGCCGCTGACGGCATCGCTGGGCGATGTGCTCGCGCGGATGGGGCCGCTCGTTGTACCATAGCTGCAACTGACTCGTAAGGAGCATCCATGCCCATTCGCATTCCCGACGCCCTCCCTGCCGCCGCGCAGCTCGAGAGCGAGAACATCTTTGTCATGACCGAGTACCGCGCGCTGCACCAGGACATCCGTCCGCTGCGTGTGCTCATCCTCAACCTCATGCCCACCAAGATCGCCACCGAGACGCAGATTATGCGCAAACTCTCCAACACGCCGTTGCAGGTGGAGGTGGACCTGCTGCGCACCAAGACGCACGAGGCCACGCACGTGAGCGCCGGCCACCTGGAGACGTTCTACCGCACGTTCGACGACATCCGCGACATCCACTACGACGGCCTGATTATCACGGGCGCGCCCGTGGAGCAGATGCCATTCGAGGAGGTCGACTACTGGCCCGAGCTCTGCCAGATCATGGACTGGTCCACCACGCACGTGCACTCCACGCTGCACATTTGTTGGGGCGCGCAGGCGGGGCTCTACCATCATTACGGCATTCAGAAGTACGATCTACCGGCCAAGGCAAGTGGCGTGTTCGAGCATTATCTGGTGAAGCCGCAAAGCCCGCTGGTCCGCGGCTTCGACGACCGCTTCTATGCCGTGCATTCGCGCAACACCGATGTGCGCCGCGAGGACGTGGAGGCCGAGCCGCAGCTTGAGGTCGTGGCCGTGTCCGACGAGGTGGGCCTGTACATCGTCAAGTCGACCGACAGCCGTCGCTTCTTTGTCTTTGGCCATCCCGAGTACGATACCGACACGCTGCGTCTGGAGTACGAGCGCGACGTGAAGCGCGGCCTCAGCCCTCAGGTGCCGGCGCATTACTTCCCGGGTGACGACCCCACCGCCGAGCCGCGCAACGTCTGGCGCAGCCAGGCTCAGCTGTTCTACACCAACTGGCTCAACTACTACGTCTACCAGACCACGCCCTACGACCT
>CABVBR010000236.1 GCA_902496645.1 uncultured Collinsella sp. | reverse complement strand
GCGACCGCGCTTATGCCACCCCTGTGCGCGGCGGGCTATGGCATCGCCATCGCAAGCGGGTCGCTGTTTCTCTCGGCGCTTTACGAGTTTGGCATCAACGTCGTCTTTATCGCGCTGGCGGCCGAAGCTGTATTGCTTCTCTTACGTGTACCGCTCAAGCGTGACCTCAACGGCGACGGCATTGTAACTGCCGAGGAAAATGCCGAGGTCGATGAGCTGTCGCGCAAGGTGCGCCGCCGCATCATCGTGGGTACGGTGATCTTTGCCATCCCCTGCATCGTTATGACCGCGGGTTCCATTGGCTCGGCGCAGGCCGGCGTGCAGGACGGCTACGGCGTCACCGAGACCACGCGCGAGCTTGCGGCGGTGCTGCCAGGCTTTAAGGATTACACCGTCGCTGTCGAGACCTCGGCCACCGAAGGCGACGAGGAGGGTATTGTCGAGCGCGAGATAGTCGCCCACGTGACGACAAGCGAGGCGCTCGGGGCACACGACCGCCGCGTTGCCCGCAAGCTCATCGACCTCAACGTGCCCGAACTCGATCGCGTGGAGTTCGATGTGAAGTGATGCCGGCGCGGGACGAATGCTCGCGCGGACGCAAGTTACGACGAGGCGCAGACGCGATACGGACACGAGCAAATAGCGGGGTGCAGTTCACACCCGCACCCCGCTCGCTGTTTTATTGCCGTGAATCAACTGTCCAGATCGACATCGCCAGACTCCACCGTAAACGCAGGTTTGGTGCTCACCAGATAAAATCGGGTCACTTCGCTATCTCTAAATAGATAGAGCTGGCCCTGCTCGCGTCGGCGTGACATATACGCGACGTGGACCGTACCGAATTCTTCGCCGTTTTCCTTCTTTAATATCAGGATGTTGGGGTCATCCGTACGCTTAAACTGCCCACCTGTGCAGATTCCGTCTTGGTCGACCAGCTGCCATCGACAGTTGTCCTCCTCAAGAAAAGCCAGGGTTTCCCGACTCGTTTTGTCATCCCGGTAGAAACCATCAATGGCAAACCCTTCGGAAGCGCATTCCTGCATATAGGACGTTTCTCGGCTTATAGCAAACAGCCCTGTAGCGCCCAGGAGCACAGCCAGACAGACCACTGCAAGGGTTATCGAAATAGCACTGCGACCCATGTTAGCCCAACCGATAGTTGTTTAACGGAGCGCGAAACATACCCGGAACCTCCGATATCAGGGGGAACGTCGCCAGCAGGCTGGTGACAACTATATGTTTCTGACATCAAACCATATGGCCGCCACCCGCGGAGGGGGCATCGGCGAACGGCGTGTTTTCATACTCCATTGGTCAAACCTAAGCGCGGCCCTACAGCTCGTACTTGTACACGCGATAGATGTACTTCTCGGCTTCCATCTCGTGGGTGGTGATGGCCAGACCGTACCGATCGTACTCGGTGAAGGTCTTGGCCTGGCCCGATGCCACGAGCATGCTATTTGAATCACCAACGCGCTGCGCACTGCTCACATAGCCCGAAAACGGCACGGCGATCTGGTCTTCGAGCTCGTAGGTGCGCGCCGTCTCGTCCACTGTAAAGATGCGCCCAAACGAATGCGTGCCCTCGTTGTAGTCGGTCACCACCGCGGCGCCCAGCTGGCCCCAGTCGAACTTGGGATAGCTTTCGGCCGCACCAAAGTTGTTGTCGTACAGCAGCACCTGGTAGCGACCGGTCGTTGCCGTGTCAGAACTCGACAGATACGTCACACTGTGCTGGCCCGCGTTGAGCGAAAAATCGCCCTGGGCTTGCAGCAGCTTGTCCTCAAAGCCCGAGCCGGCCCATTGTCACTCCTTTCTATTTCTGGGTCCATCTTCTC
>CABVBR010000235.1 GCA_902496645.1 uncultured Collinsella sp. | reverse complement strand
CGTCCCGTGCAGATAAAGGCCATGTTGCCGTTGGCGACAAACTCGCGGATTGCCTGCGAAACCTCCTCGTTGGGATAGGGGGAGAGGTCCCGCTCGTCTTCGGGAAGGTATTGGGCGAGCCTGGGGTCTTGCCACGCGAGCGTGCCGTCAATGTCGAAGAAGCAGATATCGCCGTGCTTGTGGGTTGGGCTGGCGGCAGGGGAGGCCGAGGTGGTGGGCACAAACCCCGGCTCGAGACCCATGATCTGGTCAAAATGCTCTTTGACGCGGAGAACGGAGATGCCGATGATCACCTGGGCGGTCTTGCCCGTAATGATGAGGCCCTTGGCACCCGCTGCGACGAAGGTCGCGTTGTCCGCAACGATGGAAGGGTCCACGACTTCGACGCGCAGCCGCGTGGCGCAGTTGGTTGCGCCCACAATGTTGGAGACGCCGCCCAGAAGCATCACAACCTGCTCGGCGAGCAGATGGTCTTGTGATGTCTGGCCGCCGGAAGCGCTGTTTTCGAATGAGCACTTTTCGTCAACGTCATCTCCCGTCAAGCGCGAGGGCGCCGTGCTGCTGGCGATGTGGTCCTCGCGTCCTGGGGTTTTAAGGTCAAAGGTCAGAATAAGACCTCGAAAACTCAGAAAGAAGATGGCGCTAAAAATGAGTCCGATTCCGAGCGCCAAAAGATAGGAACCGGCATGCGTCCGCATGAGCGGGATAAAGTTGAAGGCAGCCATTTCCATAAAGCCACCCGAGAAGATGCCGACGACGCCAAAGAAGTTCATAGCCATGGCGAGGCAAGACGAGAGGACGGCGTAGAGCAAAAAGAGCCCGGGGTGGGTGAACATAAAGAGAAACTCGAGCGGTTCGGTGACGCCGCAGACCACTGAGGCAACAATGGCGGGAACCAGGATGACCTTGAGGCCAGCGAGGCGCTCGGGCTTTGCGGTGGAGTAGAACGCAGCCGCGATGGCAGGAAGGCCAAAGAGCTTGACCCAGCCGGTGGCGGTGAAACCGGCCCACGGCGCAAGCTCATTGAGGGGGCGCGTGCTGTGGGAGAGGATGGGGAGCAAATTGGTCCACGTGGCGTAGATGCCGTCGTTAATGACCAGGTTGTCGTAGTAGATCGGCATGTAGAGCAGGTGGTGCAGCCCTATGGGCTCGAGTGCTCGTTCTAAAAAAACAAAGACGCCTACGCCGAAGGGGCCGACGCCCACAAGTGCATGGCGCAGCGTCTCGGTCACTGCGTATACGGAAGGCACGATGGCGGCCGAGACGACGGCTAGGGCGAGCACGGCAAAGAAGCTGATGAGGTAGACCAGCGAGGATCCCGAGAAGGTGCCGAGCCAATCGGGAACCTTGGCATCGTAGAAGTGGTCATGGATGGCGACGACGGTTGCCGAGACCACAAGCGGGCCGATAATGCCGGTGTCGAGTGTCTTGATGCCGTCGATGACGGTGATACCGCTAGCGGGGATCAAAGACGACGGGTACTTAAGTCCAAGATTGTCGCCACTCAGCTTAATGATTTCGCTCAGAAAGAAGCAGTAGGCAAAGTAGGCGACGAGCGCCTCGAGGCAGCAACGCGCCGGCTGCTTTTGGGCAAGGCCGATGGGCAGCGCGATGGCAAACAGGAGCGGAAGACGTTTAAAGACTGTCCACGATCCACGCTGGACGATACTCCAGAAAATGTACCAGGGGGTTCCATATGTGGCCATATCGCCGACAATGTCTACGGTCGTGGCGAGGGATGAGATGCCGACCATAAGGCCCGATATGGAAAAGAGCATGGCGGGCGCGAACATGGCTCCGCCAAAACGTTGGATTTTCTGCAGCATAATATGCCTTCCGGATGCAACATGCTGTGCGAGCA
>CABVBR010000234.1 GCA_902496645.1 uncultured Collinsella sp. | reverse complement strand
GCTAGAACGCAAACGCGGCCGCGATGTCGCAAGAAATCAGCAGGTCGGCATTTGCGTCCTGATCGGTGGGCGCCAAATTGCAAATGGCCAGCGTATCACCGGTAAAGTAGCGCGTGAGGCCCGCCGCCGGGTATACCACGAGCGAGGTTCCGCCCACGATGAGGGCGTCGGCCGCGGCGATGGCGGCGACAGCGCCGGTGAGCACGCGCTCGTCGAGCGGCTCCTCGTAGAGCACCACATCGGGCTTGATGCGGCCGCCGCACGCGGGGCACACGGGCACGCCCGCGGCATCCTCGTACTCACGCGCGCAAACCCACTCGGCGCTATAGACCGCACCGCACGCTTGGCAAATGTTGCGATGAACCGAGCCGTGCAGCTCGAACACGCGCTGCGAGCCGGCTGCCTGGTGCAGGCCGTCGATGTTTTGCGTCACCACGGCATCGAGCTTGCCGGTGCGCTCTAGCTCGGCCAGCTTGGTATGGCAGCGGTTAGGCTTGACGTTAAGCGCGATCATCTTGGTGCGGTAGAAGTCGAAGAACTCGGCCGGGTGCGCCTCATAAAAGCTATGCGAGAGCATAGTCTCGGGCGGATAGGCAAACTGCTGGTGATACAGGCCGTCTACGCTGCGGAAATCGGGAATGCCGCTTGCCGTGGAAACGCCCGCGCCGCCAAAGAACACCACATGGTCATGGGTTTCGAATAGCTCCGCCAGCGCGGCGGAGGCTTGCTTGGGATCCGATATTGCCTGCGTCATACGTGTCCTCCGTCCTTGTTGCTTGGGGCGGCGGCGTTTACACCGTCGCCCGCGAGGCCCATCCCGTCCTTGTTGCGTTAATCTTAAGCCTGCCAACCCCGTCGAAAGGACACCATGCCTCAGACTTACACCTTTGCTTCGTGGAACGTCAACGGCCTGCGCGCCGTGCTCAAAAAGGACCCGAGCTTTATCCAGATCGCACAGGAGCTCGATGTCGATATCCTGGCGCTGCAGGAAACCAAACTGCAGGAAGGTCAGGTGCAGGTCGACCTGCCCGGTTATCACCAAACCTGGAGCTACGCCGAGCGCAAGGGCTACTCAGGCACCGCGGTCTTTAGCCGTCAGGAACCGCTACGCGTGTTGCATGCCGACGCGCTACTGCCCTACGCCGGCGAAGGCGATGCGGCAGAGCTCGTCGCCCAAGCCGCGACCGAGGGCCGCGTCTGCGCGCTCGAGTTCGACAAGTTTTGGTTTGTGGATGTCTACACGCCCAACGCGCAAAACGAACTCGCCCGCATCGACGTGCGCATGGCCTGGGACGATGCCTACCGCGGCTTTTTGAACGCGCTCGAGCGCGAGACCGGCAAACCCGTGGTAACCTGCGGCGACTTTAACGTGGCACACGAGGAGATCGACCTTAAGAACCCCAAGTCCAACCGCGGCAACGCAGGCTTTTCGGACGAGGAGCGCGGCAAGTTTACCGAGCTGCTCGACGCCGGTTTTACCGATACCTGGCGCGCGGCAAATCCGAACGTCGAGGGCGTCTACAGCTGGTGGAGCTACCGTTTTAATGCTCGCAAGAACAACGCAGGCTGGCGCATCGACTACTTCCTGGTGAGCGACGCAATCGCCGGCAACGTACGCGACACCGGCATCCGCGGCGACATCTTCGGCAGCGACCACTGCCCCGTCACCCTCGCCCTGGAGCTCTAGCCCAACTGATCCCCTGGGGACGGAGAAAAAGGGGGTCATCTTCACCTCGCGGGGGCATCCACGCGGCCCGCCCGCTACGAAATCGGCCCATCTACTACGTTTAAGCCACTACCCTCAACCACGGCGAACAACGCAAAAAGAAAACCGACGCTCCTATAAGTTGTCAAGAGGCAGTTTGCGGGAGCGCTCCCTTCA
>CABVBR010000233.1 GCA_902496645.1 uncultured Collinsella sp. | reverse complement strand
GCCGCAAGCTCGACGAGCGTGCTCGTGCATTCCTGACCCGCGGCGTCACCGGCGACACCGACATCAACATCATCGACACCGCCGAGTTCGCCATCCCCGGCCTTGACGACGACTTCCGCGTCATCGTTTCCCCGTGGATCCTGACGGTGCTCGTGACTGACCGCCTGGCTCGCTACTACGAGACGGTCACCAAGCACAACCTCAAGTATCGTCGCTACTATCACCAGTTCGACTACTAAAGCCAAGCGCGGGGACGCGTCAGTCACGGAAGGATTCGCAGAATGAGACAGTACATCATTGCCAGCCATGCACACTTCGCTACCGGCATCAAGGAAAGCATTGAGCTGCTCTCGGGCGCTCGCGACAACGTCCACGACCTTTCGATGTTCGTCGACGATCGCATGGACGTGGCCGAGGAAGCCCAAAAGCTGCTGGCAGGCATGTCTGCCGACGATGATGTCGTCGTCTGCACCGACCTTTTTGGCGGCAGTGTGAACAACGAGTTCACCAAGATCGTCCAGACGCGTCCCCGCACCTACCTTGTCACCAACATGAACCTTCCGCTGCTCATCCAGCTGCTGTTCTCCGATGAGTCGGCGCCGGTTGAGGAGACGATTCGCGCCATCGTCGCTGCGGACGATACGCGCGTGAAGTTCGTCAACGACCTGTTGGTCGATGACGACGAGGAAGAAGAGTTCTAATCCGCAGCACCTACTGACACGCCGTAAGACGGCACAAGACCTTTGGGGGGTCACATTATGATTCAGCTACTTCGCGTCGACCATCGTCTGCTTCATGGCCAGGTCGCAGTCTCTTGGGTCCAGGGCCTCGGCTCCAACTGCATCTTCTGCGTGGGCGACAAGGTCGCCAACGACCCGGTGTGGAAGACCACGCTCAAGATGGGTAAGCCTGCCGGTTGCAAGCTCGTCATCAAGGACATGGCGAATGCCATCGAGGCTATTAACTCGGGCGTGACCGACAAGTACAAGATGATCATCTGCGTCGCCACCATCGCCGAGGCAAAGCAGCTGGTCGAGGGCTGTCCGCAGATTAAGTCGATTAACCTGGGCAACACCAAGCCCAAGGACGAGAAGCGTCCCGACGCGCGTCAGGTCTCTCGCCAGATCTTCCTGACCGCGGCCGAGGAAGCCGATGTGCGCGAGATGCTGGACCGTGGCGTCGAGGTCGAGATTCGTCCTCTGGCCGATGACCCCAAGGTTGACTGCGCCAGCGTGCTCTAGGCGGTTAATTTCGAAGAGCTCCGTCTCTTCGTAGTGTCCTATATGGAAAGGGGGATGTATGCTTACCCAAGCAATCCTCATCGGACTTATCGCCGCATTTGGTAAGTTCGACTACCAGCTCGGCACCCTCTACGCGTTCCGCCCCATCGTCCTGTGCCCGCTCGTGGGCCTGGTGCTGGGGGACCTGCAGTCCGGTCTCGCGATTGGCGCGAGCCTTGAGCTGCTGTTCATGGGCTCGATCTCCATCGGCGCCTACGTGCCGCCCGATGAGACCATCGGCGGCGTGCTCGCTTGCGCCTTCGCTATTCAGCTGGGCCAGAGCACCGAGGCTGCCATCGCACTCGCCATGCCCATTGCAACGCTGTGCCTTGCCATCAAGAACATCCTGAACGCGGCCCTGCCGATCCTGGTCGACCGCGCAGACGTCTTCTCTGCCCAAGGCAACCTCAAGGGCGTCTACGCGATGCACTTCCTGATTGGCTCCACGGGCGTCCTCATGGCGTTCCTGCTGTGCTCGCTGTCGTTCTACCTGGGCGCTGACGCCATCCAGGGCATGCTCGACTTCATCCCTGAGTTCGTCCTTGACGGCTTTGGCGTCGCCGCCAACATCCTGCCGGCCATGGGCTTCGCCATGCTCGGCCGCCTGG
>CABVBR010000232.1 GCA_902496645.1 uncultured Collinsella sp. | reverse complement strand
GGAGACTACGGCCGATGCCATTCAGCGCGAGCGCCTTCAGCTGCAGGGCGTGCGCGATCGAGCCGATATGATTATCGACACGAGCCGTCTGCACACCTCTGCGCTGCGCAACAAGCTACGTATGGCATTTTCCGAGCTGTCCGACCAACAGCTCATGGACGTCCATGTGTTCTCGTTTGGCTTTAAGCACGGCATGCCCGTCGAGGCGGACATTATGATCGACGTTCGCTTTCTGCCCAATCCGTTCTACGATCCCGAGATGCGCACGATGACCGGTCTCGATAAAAAGGTCTCCGATTTTGTTCTGGACCATCCCAAGACGCAGGAGTTTTGGAAGGCTTGGACACAGCTGCTCGATACGGTCATGCCAGGCTATATCGCGGAGGGCAAGCCGCAGCTTTCTATCGCCATCGGCTGCACGGGCGGTCAACACCGCAGCGTCGCCATTGCCGAGGCCACGGCACGTTATTTGGAAGGCGCCCAGTATCACGTGAGCATTTCCCATCGCGACCTGTCGCGCGCGAACACGAAAGCATAGGCCTGCATGTCGTTTACCGCTGAGGTGCGCGACGAGCTTGCGCGCTGCGAACCCGAATGTGAATACTGCGATTTGTCGACGCTTGCCGCCCTGACGCGTGTGAGCGGTACACTTTCGCTGGCCGGCTCCGGGCGGTATCGTTTGACTGTCGCGACCGAGACGGGCGCCGTCGCGCGCACGATGATCACGCTGACGCATCGCATCCTTAAGCTCAAAACGGAATTCACCGTTCGAAAATCGGTCTTGCATAAAGTCCGTAACTATCTCATTACCCTGCCCGATCAACCCGACCTGGACAAGGCTCTGGTGCTGCTGGGCATTCTCGACCGCAGGGGAGGGCTCGTCGCCGGTGTTCCCCGGCACATCGTTGCCCGTCCCTGCTGCAGGCTTGCCTACATCCGCGGCGCGCTCATCGCCGGCGGTTTCGTGGCCGATCCCCGCGGCGACTTTCATTTGGAGATCGCGGTGCAGGGCGAGCAGTATGCCAAGGGGCTCTGCGATCTGTTGGAGCAGATTGGAGTCCATGCGCGCGTCAACGCGCGGCGCGGATCCTTTGCCGTCTACATTAAGAGCGCCGAAGAGATCGAGCAGCTCCTAAAGCTGGTCGGTGCTAAGCGCAGCGTTGCCGAGATCGAGGAAGCGCGCGCGGTCAAATTGGTTAAGAACGACGTAAACCGTCGCGTGAATGCCGAGCTGGCCAATCAGACCAGAAGTGCAGGTGCCGCCCAGCATCAGCTTGCGCTGATCGATGAGCTCGAACAGCGGGGTTTGCGCGACACGCTTCCGGACGCCTTGGCGGTCTTTTGCGACCTGCGCGAGCGCTATCCCGACCTGTCGCTGCGCGACTTGGGGGAGATGGCCGACCCTCCCTTGTCGAAGTCGGCCCTCTACCATCGAGTTTTGAGGCTTGAAAAGCTCATTGAAGCAAACAGGTAGTTTGAAGTATCGACTTATATACGGATTTAGCTGCTATTTTATTCTTTAAAACGTTTTAACGTAAATTTGATTTTCAATTTCGAGCATTCTCGTGAAATTCAAGTCAAAAAAAAGGTATATTAGGCGAGTGGTTAGTTTGTGGGCCTCAACGGCGGGCGCTGTAGCTCGCGGGGGCCTTACGAAAGGAGACACAATGGCAGTAAAGGTTGCTATTAACGGCTTCGGTCGCATCGGTCGTCTGGCTTTCCGTCAGATGTTCGGTCATGAGGGCTCCGAGATCGTCGCTATCAACGACCTCACCTCTCCCGATATGCTCGCTTACCTGCTGAAGTACGACTCCACGCAGGGCAACTACGCTCGCGATCACGAGGTCGTTGCTGGCGAGGATTCCATCACCGTTGACGGCAAGGAGATCAAGATCTACAAGGAGGCCGACGCCAACAACCTG
>CABVBR010000231.1 GCA_902496645.1 uncultured Collinsella sp. | reverse complement strand
GAGCGTCCCTAACTGCCGGTTGTGGGACAATACCGAGCGAACGTGATGGGGCGTCTGGGAAAAGGGGTCGCGATGAACAAGTTGAGGACGCTTGCCGACGTGTTGCGCCAGGCTGGCTTTGCGCGCATCACGGGCCTGTTCCTTATCTTCTATCTGCTGTGCTCGACGGCTGTCTGGCTGTCCGAGCCCACGACCCTTACGTTTGGCGACGGCCTCTGGTTTAGCTTTGAGACCGTATCGACGATCGGCTTCGGTGATATCCCGGCCGAGACGCCGGTTGCCCGCGCGATTACCGTTGTCCTGAGCGTCATCAGCATCTTCTACATCGCCATGCTCACGGGCGTGGCGGTGAACTACTGCAACACGCTCATCAAGATGCGCCAAAAGGACACCATGGCGCGCTTTATGGATGATCTGGAGCATTTGGAAGAGCTCGATCGTGACGAGCTTGCCGATCTATCGCGCCGTGTGCGCGAATATCGCCGACGCCAACGCTAGAGGGGGCGCTGCGCGTCACGACGAGGGGGACTGAATATGAATATCACGGTATACCTGGGCGCCAGCGTCGGTAACGACCCAGCGTTTCTGCCTGCAGTGCAAGAGCTGGGCAACTGGATTGGCTCCAACGGGCACGCGCTGGTATACGGCGGGTCCAAATCGGGCCTGATGGGCGCTCTTGCCGATAGCGTACTCGAGGCAGGTGGACACGTGACGGGTGTTGAACCGAGCTTTTTTATCGAGGCCGAGTTTCAGCACGATGGCATCGACGACCTTATCGTGACGAGCGGCATGACCGAGCGTAAGGCCAAGATGATCGAGCTCGGCGACGCGTTCATCGCCTTCCCGGGCGGTACGGGCACGCTCGAGGAGATTGCCGAGGTCATGTCCGCTGTGTCGTTGGGGCATCTCGATGCGCCGTGCATCCTGTACAACCTCGGGGGCTACTACAACGACCTCAAGGCGTTGCTCGAGCACATGATCGATAAGGGCCTATCGAGCCCACGGCGCCAACAAGGCATTTACTTTGCCGAGGATCTGCACGAAATCGCATCAATTATCAACGGATAAGCCTTGAGCCTGTCCCGCCGTGCTTCCCGTTGGCTCCGTTTGCAGCTCAGACGGTTGGCTTGACTGGGCCACACTCGCTCTACAATAAAACGTATCTATGTCGACTTTGACCGCGGGAGGACTCGATGGATAACCTTGCCAAACCCACAAACCGCGCGCTGTTTTTAGTTAGCGTTGCCGTGACCGGTGCGTTCGCAGGTGCCGCGGTCTGGCTGTTCTTTTTTGCGATGGAGCACGGTATCGACTATCTATGGACCGAGATTCCGCACGCGCTGGGCGTCGCTTCGCCCGAGCTTGCCAGCGGCCCGTTTGGCTTTTTGCCGTACCCGTTTTTTGTCTGCCTGCTGGGCGGCCTGCTGATCGGTCTGTACGAGAAGCTTACGGGCACCAAGACCGATGACCTCAACCAGGTGATGGCCAAGGTCAAACAAGACGGACGCTACCCGTATGACAATCTGGGCAAGCTTTCGCTTGCGGCATTGTTGCCGCTGCTGTTTGGCGGAAGTATTGGACCGGAGGCCGGCCTGACCGGCGTCATTGCGGGGCTGTGCAGCTGGGTCGGCGATCGCATGCGTCGCTTTGGCGCCGAGTTTAGGGAGCTCACGCTGCTGGGCACCCAGGCTGCCCTGACGGCGCTCTTTACCGCGCCCGTCTTTGGCTTTGTGGCACCGCTTGCCGGTAGCGCCGACGGCCAGGGCGAAGACGCCGACGATGAGTCCATGTCCGGCGAGATCACCATCAAGCTGCCCAAGGCGCAAAAGACGGTGGTCTACGGCATTGCGATTGCCGGCGGCCTGGGCACCTACCTGCTGCTCGGCCAGCTCATGGGCGGCGGCATGGGCATGCCCAGGTTCGAGTCC
>CABVBR010000230.1 GCA_902496645.1 uncultured Collinsella sp. | reverse complement strand
TCCCTCATCTTCCACGTGCATGCCGCGCGCGAGGCGGTCCTTCGCGGGCGTGCGAGCATCTTTGTCTATCCGCTGCGCGCGCTCGTTGCCGACCAGGCATACCATCTCTCGTCGACGATGGCCGCGCTCGGCATTGGCGTCGGCGTGCTGACTGGCGAGACCGTGGAGGCCGCGCGCGATGACGTGTTTGCCGGCTTGGCCTCGGGCCGCACCGGCATCGTGCTCACGACGCCCGAATTCCTGTCCATTCACCGCGATCGCTTCGCGCGTTCCGGGCGCATCGGCTTTGTCGTTATCGATGAGGCACACCACGCTGGTCTTGCCAAGGGCGGCGACCGTAGTGCCTATCTCGACATGCCCGATATCCTCAAGGCCCTGGGCGACCCGGTCGTCATGGCGGCGACAGCCACCGCGACGGCTCCGGTCGTGGCCGAGCTTGCTCGCGTGCTGCCGATCACCCGCACGGTGGTCGACGAGACGGTGCGCGAGAACCTGCAACTCGAGGACGACCGCGATCTTGCGAGCCGCGAGAACCGCCTGGTGTCCATCGTGGCGACGAGGGAGAAGACCGTCATCTACGTCAACTCGCGCGACCAGTCCGTGGCGCTTGCCAAGACGCTGCGCAAGCGCGTGCCCGATTGCGCGACCCGCATTGCGTTCTATAACGCGGGGCTTGCGCGCTCCGATCGCCGCCGTGTGGAGGAGGCGTTCCGAGACGGAAGCCTTAGCTGCATCGTTTCGACCTCTGCCTTTGGCGAGGGCGTGAACCTGCCCGATATTCGCCATGTCGTGCTCTACCACATGCCGTTTGGCGCCATCGAGTTCAATCAGATGAGTGGTCGTGCCGGCCGTGATGGACAGCCTGCCGTGATCCATCTGCTCTACTCGTCGCGCGATGCTCGCATCAACGAGCGCCTGCTCGACTGCTATGCGCCCGAGCGCGATGAGCTCGTCACGCTCTATCGCGCCCTGCAGACTATGTGGCGTTCCAACCGCGGCAAGACCGGGGACGACTCGTTTAGTGCGAGCGATATCGACATCGCGCAGATGTGCCTTGCCATCGATGCTCGCACGCCGGTTGACGAGCGCTCGGTGGAAAGTGGCCTGGGAATCTTCGAAGAGCTTGGTTTCTGCCGCGTTTCGGGGTTTGACGACACGCGTCGCATCGCGATGGCCGAAAACCCCGGCCGCGTGCAATTGAGCAGGTCAATCCGCTATTTGGAGGGTCTGCGCTCGCGCATGGAGTTCTCGGCTTTCCGGAGCTGGGCGCTCGATTCGTGCGCTTCTGATATGCTAGCCAAAGTTAACCGCCCGATCGTACCGCGGGCCTAGGGGAAGGGGACCTCGATGGATGCCGCAGCCCGTACCGCCCATGATTCCACCCTCCAGCCGTTCTCGGAGATGGAGCACTATAAGCATGCCGATGAGCTGCCGCCCGAGATTATGGCGGACAGCTACGACAAGCTGGAGCGTCTGTGCCTCAAATATATGAATGAGGACGACTTCTCCAAGGTGGAGCAGGCCTACTGCTTTGCCGCCGAGAAGCACTGCAACCAAAAGCGTCGCTCGGGTGAGATGTATATCAACCATCCCGTCGAGGTGGCCATCATTCTGGCCGACCTCAAGATGGACTGCGATGTGGTGTGTGCCGCGCTGCTGCACGATACCGTCGAGGATACCGAGACCTCGCTTGCCGATGTCTCGGGCCTGTTTGGCGATACGGTGGCCGAGCTTGTCGACGGCGTGACCAAGCTCACCAACATCGAAGTCGACAGCATGGACGAGAAGCAGGCGCTCACGCTGCGCAAGATGTTCCTTGCCATGTCCAAGGACATCCGTGTCATCATCGTCAAACTCGCCGACCGCCTGCACAACATGCGTACACTGGCGGCCCTGCGTGAGGATCGTCGTCTGTTTAAGGCACGCGAGACCATGGACGTGTATGCGCCCCTGGCCGACCGTCTGGGCATGAGT
>CABVBR010000229.1 GCA_902496645.1 uncultured Collinsella sp. | reverse complement strand
TAATCGCTTCCAAGGATGTGGGCGTGACCTTTAAGGATGTCGCCGGTCAGGAAGAGGCCAAGGAGTCCCTTAAGGAGGTCGTCGATTTTCTGGAGAAGCCGCAGCGCTACGAGGAGATCGGCGCCAAGCTGCCGCGCGGCGCTCTCCTTGTTGGCCCTCCGGGCACCGGTAAGACTCTGCTCGCCAAGGCCGTTGCCGGCGAGGCGGGCGTACCGTTCTTTAGCATTTCGGGCTCTGAGTTCGTCGAGATGTTCGTTGGCCGCGGTGCCGCCAAGGTGCGTGACCTGTTTAAGCAGGCCAAGGAAAAGGCCCCGTGCATCGTCTTTATCGACGAGATCGATACCATCGGCAAGAAGCGCGATGGCGGCGGCTTTAGCGGCAACGACGAGCGCGAGCAGACGCTCAATCAGTTGCTGACCGAGATGGACGGCTTCGACAACCATAAGGGTATCGTTGTCCTTGCTGCAACCAACCGTCCCGACAGCCTCGACCCGGCCCTGCTGCGCCCTGGTCGTTTTGACCGCCGCATTCCCGTCGAGCTGCCCGACCTGACCGGCCGCAAGAACATTCTTGAGCTGCATGCCAAGAGCGTGAAGACGCAGCCGCCGATCGACCTGACCGCGATTGCCCGCGCCACGCCCGGTGCCTCGGGTGCTGACTTGGCAAACATCATCAACGAGGGCGCCCTGCGCGCCGTCCGCGAGGGCCGCAAGCGCGCGACGCAGGATGACTTTGAGGAGTCGGTGGAGGTTGTCATCGCTGGCCAGCAGCGTAAATCCACGGTGCTGTCCGACCACGAGAAGCAGGTCGTTTCCTACCACGAGATCGGCCATGCCATTGTCGCCGCTCGCCAGAAGGGCTCCGCGCCGGTTACGAAGATCACCATCGTTCCGCGCACGAGCGGTGCTTTAGGCTACACCATGCAGGTCGAGGAGGACGAGCGCTTCCTGACCACGCGCCAGGAGGTCCTGGACAAGCTCGCCGTCTACTGCGGTGGTCGCGCGGCCGAGGAGCTCATCTTTGGCGAGATGACGACCGGTGCCGCCAACGATATCGAGCAGGCTACCAAGCTCGCCCGCAACATGGTGACGCGCTTTGGTATGTCCGACGAGTTTGGCATGATGGCGCTTGGTACCGTGCAGAATGCGTACCTTAACCAGGACACGTCGCTCACCTGCGCCCCCGGCACGGCCGAGCGCGTGGACGCGATTGTCGCCAAGCTGATCGAGGACGCGCATGATCGCGCTCTGCAGATCCTGAAGGAGAACAAGTTCAAGCTCCATGAGCTGGCTCGTTATCTGTACAAGAAGGAGACGATCACCGGCGAGGAGTTTATGAATCTCCTCACGCGCGAGAATCCGCTGATGCCGAAGCAGCAGTAATACTAGTTGCGCAGTCTCATTCGCCCCATTTGAGTGTCCATCTCAAATGGGGCGTTTTGCGTAGGGAGAGTTGTATATGAAGATCGTGGTGAGCGCCTGTTTGATGGGCGAGAACTGCAAGTACAACGGGCTCGATAACTACCATCGCGAGCTGGTCGAAGCGTGCGAACGCACAGGGACCGAGGTACTCTTGGTGTGCCCTGAGGTCTTTGGCGGCCTGCCCACGCCGCGCAAGCCGTCCGAGATTGTGAACGGCGAGGTCCGTACCTGCGAGGGTACCTCAGTCGATCGCGAGTTTCGCCAGGGTGCTCAGCGCGCGCTTGATATGTGCGAGCAGGCAGGCGGACCGGAAGAGATCGCCGCGTGCATCCTGCAGGACCGCAGTCCCTCGTGCGGCGCGGGCCGTATCTACGACGGAACCTTCAGCGGCACGCTCACTGCGGGCAACGGTGTTTTTGTCGATCTGCTGCTGCGTCACGGGTACCGCGTGATTCCGGCTAGCGAGTTCGATCCCAGCACGTTGGAACATTGTCCACAGCGCTCGAACCCAACACTTCCTCACGGGTGACCGTTTTGGCATCATCCGTGAAGTTGA
>CABVBR010000228.1 GCA_902496645.1 uncultured Collinsella sp. | reverse complement strand
AACTGGCGCTTCAGTCCCGGCTACGGCGACTGCCCGCTTACGGCACAGCGCTCGATCGTGGACGCGCTCAACGCCACGCGGCTCATCGGGCTTACCGTCACGCCCACCAGCCTGCTCATGCCCACCAAGAGCGTGACCGCGGTGATCGGTCTGTTCGACGGCGAGGTCCACGACGCCCAGAGCCGCCCCACCTGCAATATCTGCCGCATGCGCGAGCACTGTCGCTTCCGCGCCGCCCACACCACCTGCTATTCCAGCCATTAGGAGCCCTCGATGTTTACTCCGCTTATCACTCATGATTCTGACGGCACTGCATTGGCGGCACCCGTTGATGCCGCACGTCGCAACGGTGCCACGTACAAGACGCGCACGATCGACGATCTGCGCATTAAGGACGATCGCCTGCGTGCGGCCATCGAGGGCACGGGGCATCTGCTGTTCGACGGCGGCATGGGCACCATGCTGCAGGCGGCCGGCATGAAGGCCGGAGCCCTGCCCGAGCTGCTCAACTTTGAGGAGCCCCAGGTCATTACCGACATTCAGCGACAGTACGTCGAGGCCGCCTGCGACGTGATCACCGCCAACACCTTTGGTGCCAACGCCCACAAGCTCGACGGCGCCGCCACCGTGGCAGACGTCTTTGCCGCAGCCGTCACCTGCGCCCGCGAGGCCGGCGCCCGCTACGTCGCCGGCGACATCGGCCCCATCGGCGCGCTGCTGCGCCCCTTGGGTACCCTCAGCTTCGACGAGGCCTACGACCTCTTTGCCGAGGAGGTGCGCTCTGGCGTCGCCGCGGGTGTGGACCTCTTTATTATCGAGACTATGACCGACCTGGCCGAGATCAAGGCGGCAGTCCTCGCCTGCCGCGAGAATTCCGACTTGCCCGTCTTTGCCACCATGACCTTTGAGGAAGACGGCCGCACCTTCTTGGGCACGAGCCCCGAGGTCGCCGCCATCACCCTCGACGCCATCGGCGCCGACGTTTTGGGCATCAACTGCAGCCAGGGCCCGGCCGAGCTCCGAGAACTCGCCGCGCGTATGCTCACCGTTACGGACAAGCCCGTTATGGTGCAGGCCAATGCGGGACTGCCCCGCGTGGACGATGACGGCAATACCGTCTTTGATATCCAGGCACCCGAATACGCCGAGGCCGTCGCCGGCATGATTGAGGACGGCGTGAGCGTCGTGGGCGGCTGCTGCGGCACCACGCCGGCGCACATGGCGGCCTTGCGCACGCTTATCGACAACCACACGCCCAGTCCGCGCCACCGCAAGCCCAGCATGTCGGTCACGAGCGCCCAGACGGTCGTGGACCTCCCCTGCGACGGCCACAAGATCGCCGTCGTCGGCGAGCGCATCAACCCCACCGGCAAAAAGCGCCTGCAGCAGGCCCTGCGCGACGGCGACCTGGACTACGTCGTGAGCCAGGGCATCAGCCAGCAAGAACAGGGCGCCGACATCCTGGACGTCAACGTGGGCCTGCCCGAGATCGACGAGGTCAAGGTCATCCAGCAAGCGACCGAGCAGCTCCAAGGCTCCACGCTGTTGCCGTTGCAGATCGACTCCACCGACCCCGCCGCCGTCGAGGCCGCCGTACGTCGCTACGCCGGCAAGCCCATCATCAACTCGGTCAACGGCAAGCAGCAGATCATGGACGAGATCTTCCCGCTGGTCGCCCACTACGGCACCAACGTCGTCGGCCTCACGCTCGACGAGGGCGGCATCCCGGATACCGCCGAGGCACGCTATAGCATCGCCGAGCGCATTGTGGCCGAAGCCGCCCGTTACGGCATCGGCCCGGACCGCATCCTCATCGACTGTCTGGTCATGACCGCCTCGACCAACCAGCGCCAGGCTGAGCAGATCCTGCGCGCCATGTCTATGTGCAAGGAGCGCCTGGGCGTCAAGTGCGCACTCGGCGTATCGAACATCAGCTTTGGCCTGCCCGCGCGCCCGCTGCTGGGCTCGGTCTTTTTGGCCGCCGCCTTTGGTGCAGGTCTGGACG
>CABVBR010000227.1 GCA_902496645.1 uncultured Collinsella sp. | reverse complement strand
CTTGCCTTTGAGCACGCGCTTGAGCAGGTTCTCAACTGAGCAACGCGCGCCCTTCTTGGTCTTGAACAGGCGATAGGCCTCGCGCCATGCCTTGACCGGCGCGCTCTCGCTGATGGTATCGCTGGTCAGATGGCGCTCCGCATCGATGTTGGCGCGGTCAAGCAGCGCGGCGATTGCATCCACGTCCTCCTGGGGAATCTGAGCCGCGGGCTTCATGCCCTTTACGACCACGACGCCGATAGCCGCCTGCGGAAACAGCTCCCAAAACGAATCCTCGGCAACGAAACTCTTCATATGTTCTCCCTTCATAGCGGACGCCCGAGTCCGGACGCCTAAACAAAAAGCGCCCTCACAGCGGCCACCTTCAAAGTCCTACGGTGCCGCCACAAGAGCGCTTACGCTGCCCCCATCCGGAGAAGGGGGCGATATGTCAGGCGTATTGTAACCCTAGTCATTCGCGTGAGTAAAACCACCACAAAGGCGCCCGTCCCCTTTGTGGTGGTTTTGGGCCTGAGGCGACGCTAGTGGCGGAGTCCCAGCAGGCCGCGGCCGCGATGACGGGCCTCAGCGGGCACCTGGGCGTGCGGGCCGGCGGCCTTGACGGACTCGGGCAGGTGCGAGTACTTCTTCTCGAAGTTCTCCTCGAACATCACGGCCAGGTTGTGCGCTGCCTCGTCGTAGCGAGCGGTGCTCTGCCAGTACTGGCGCGGCACCAGAATGCCGTCGGGCACACCGTGGCACGTGGTGGGAATGTCGACGTTAAAGATATCGTCATGCACGAACTCGCTGTCCTCGATGGTACCGTCGAGGGCACGGGCCACCAGGGCGCGCGTGTAGGCAAGCTCGATGCGATGGCCCACGCCATAACCGCCGCCAATCCAGCCGGTGTTGACCAGATAGACGCGGGTGCGACCGTCGGCGATGCGCTCGCCGAGCATCTTAGCGTAGACCATGGGGTCGAGCGGCATAAACGGCTCGCCAAACAGCGAAGAGAACGTGGGTGTGGGCTCGGTGACGCCGACCTCGGTGCCGGGAATCTTGGCCGTAAAGCCCGTCACAAAGTGATACATGGCGGCGTCGGCCGTCAGGCGCGAGATGGGCGGCAGCACGCCAAAGGCGTCGCAGGTCAAAAACAGCACGACGCTCGGGGTGGTGCCCATGCCCTTGGTCCACGCGTTGGGGATATGCTCGACGGGGTAGGCCACGCGCGTATTGTGCGTGATCGAGACGTCGTCGTAGTTAGGCTTGCGATTCTCATCGAGTACCACGTTTTCACAGATGGCGCCAAAGCGAACGGCGTTGAAGATCTCGGGCTCGTGGAACGCGTCCAGGCCCTCGCACTTGGCGTAGCAGCCGCCCTCGACGTTAAAGATGCCCATGTCGGACCAGCCGTGCTCGTCGTCGCCGATCAGCAGGCGCGTGGGGTTGGCCGAAAGCGTGGTCTTGCCGGTGCCGGACAGGCCAAAGAACACCGCGGTCTCGTGCGTGACGGGATCCATGCTGGCCGAGCAATGCATGGGCAGTACGTCGTCCTCGACGGGCAGCAGGTAATTCATGACGCTGAAGATCGACTTTTTGATCTCACCGGAGTAGCCGGTGCCGGCGACCAGAATCACGCGCTCCTGGAAGTTGATGACCACGGCGGCGCTGGAGTTGAGGCCCTTGATGGCAGGGTCGCACTGATAGCCGGGTGCGGCGAGCACGCAGAAGTCCGGCTCGCCGGTGCGTGCGATTTCACGGGCAAGCGGGCGGGCGAGCATCTGCTTAATAAAGAGCGCCTGGCTGGCACGCTCACAGGCGACGAGCAGTCGGCGCGTGTGGTTGCGGTCGGCGCCCGCCATGCCGCGGGTAACGAACACATCGCGCTCGTTGAGGTAGTCGACGATACCAGCCTTGATGGTCTCGTAGCTCTCGGCAGAAAGCGGGCGGTTGACGGCGCCCCAGGCGATCTTGTCGTGGACATCGGGGGTGTCAACGATAAAGCGGTCGTTGGGCGAACGTCCGGTA
>CABVBR010000226.1 GCA_902496645.1 uncultured Collinsella sp. | reverse complement strand
TAACCTCGCCGCCGGTGACATACATCATGGTCGCATCGCTATTGAGGTAACGCAGGCCATCGAGCTTGCCAGCCAGACGGTTATAGAAAACCGATGCCACATGCGCGCGCTGATCGGCGTTGAGGCCCTCACGCTCGACGATCGAGGCAAGGTTAACGATGTCGTAATCGGACATCTCCACGCCATAGCGCCCCTTGATCTTGGCCTCGCAGCTGGCAAAGTCAAGCGACTTATACTCGGCGTTGAACTGGTCAAGCATGGCGCGAATCACATCATCGGCAGACGGGTCCTTACCCAACGAATAGGTCTTGGGGAATAGGAAGCCCTCGAGTGAATCGTTTGCAGCGTCTTTAAGGAAAGCGTAATCATTCACATAATTGCTCGCCTTGGCCTGGTTAAGGAAATCTTCCTTAGAAATGCTGTCGTATGCCGCGGCCACACGATCGGCGACCTGGTCGACCGTCAGGCCCTCAGGGATAGTCAGTGCATCGGAGCCCGCATTGGGGCCTTCCATGAGCTGCTGAACAACCTTGGTCGCGTCCATGAGCGTGGTAAACGAGTAGGCGCCAGGCTTAAGCGACATATCGGCATTGAGCTTTTTGACGGCGGCGTAGTAATCCTTAGGATTCTCGACGATATGGTTCTCAGAGAGAATCGAGGCGATTGTGTCACCCGAGGCACCGTCGGGAATCGTAATGGTGACCTGCTGACCAGCCGCGACGTTCGCGTCCCCACCGGTAAAGAAGCATTTGACGGCCGGCACGACAAAGAAGACGATCGCGACAAGCGCAAGCACGGCGACGACGCCACCGATAATCATGGGCACCGGCGAGCTTTTCTTTTGCGCACCGCGGCGGGCATGGGTGCTGTAGCTCGAGCGCGTTGCCGGAGCAACGCCGTACGAGCCATGAACGCGATGAGCATGGGAGCGAGGCTGCGAGGCCTGCGCCTGTGTGCGCTGCGTAGGTGCCTGTTGCTTAAAGCGCGTGCCGCCCGCGGGCTGCACCGTACGGGCAGCGGGCTGCTGAGCTACGCGCTGGGTAGGCTGTTGGGCCCTACGCTGGACAGGCTGAGCGGGGTCCGAGGAGGGCTGAGCCGAACGCTGCGTCGGCTGCGCCAGGCGCTGGCCAGGCTGAGCAGGGCGCGGCGCAGGCTGCCGTGTACGATTCTGCTGGCGCGGATCGGAAGCGCTAGGCATGCGAAACCTCCTCGTTTTTACGATCGAGCCATGTCTGCAAGAACAGGCTGGCGGCGATCATGTCAATCTTGCCCCTCATCTGCTTTTCGTTGAGTCCCTGCTCTCGCAGGATTCGCTTGGCCTCCTGCGAGGACAGACGCTCGTCCTCAAACTCCAGCGGAAGTTCGAGCTCGTCGGCAATCTTTTGGGCCACTGCGGCGACGCGCTCGGCCTGGGGGCCGGGCTCACCTGCCATGGTCAAGGGACGTCCACTTACCAGGATATCGGGCTCATAGTCCTCGACCAGGTAGCGAAACGTCTTTGCCATACCAGTGACCTCGGCAGCCGGAAGCACCTTGACAGGCATCGCCATCTTGCCATCACGGCTCGAGACGGCAATGCCAATCCTGGTCTCCCCTATGTCCAGTGCGAGCGCGACCACAGCGACTACTTAGGTTCTTAGGCGCCGAGCGCGGTCTTGGCGGCCGCGAGGGCATCGGCGATACCGGCAGCATTCTTGCCACCGGCCTGGGCCATGTTGGGACGGCCGCCACCGCGACCATCGACCAGACCCGCGATCTGCTTGATCACGTTGCCGGCGTGGAAACCGGCCTTCACGGCGTCATCGGAGCCGGCGGCGAGCAGGGCCGGGGTGCCCTTCTCGGTCACGCTGGCAACAACACAGGCAACGGGGCCGGCGACCTTCTGGTGCACGGTATCCCAAACGTTGCGCAGGTCGGCGGCCTCAAGGCCCTGGAGCTCAGCGACGACGAGCTTATAGCCGTCGAGCTCGACGGCACCCTCGATGGCGCTGGAGATAGCGTCAGAGGAGCCACCGGTCAGCGCCTTCTTGAGCTTGTTAGACGTCTCGCGCAGCTCGGCCTGCAGGTTCTCCACAC
>CABVBR010000225.1 GCA_902496645.1 uncultured Collinsella sp. | reverse complement strand
GGTAAAGCTGCTCTTGTTGCCCTCGGGCTCCAGCACGGTGTGTTCGGGGAGCTGGTCCTCGACGGCATCGAAGGCCTCGCGGAACTTATTCTGGATGTAGAGCTGAGCCGGCAGCAGCCACTCCTCCATGGTCTTGGAGACCACGGAGCGAACCTGCGGGTTCTGGGCGAGCTTGGCGGTGTAGGTCTTCATAAAGTCGAGGTAGGCCGGCAGGTCGAAGTAGAGGTTGTCGACCGGGCGCAGCTCGGGCACCTCGCCGGTGAGCTGGCTCTTGGGTGCGATAAGCTCCTCGGGCTCAAACTGGTGACCCAAGTCGCACTCGTCGGCGTACGCCTTCTCGGACTTGCAGCCCTGGATGGGGCAGCGGCCAATCACCTGGCGGCCGTTGAGGAATGTGCCGGCCTTGGCGTCGTAGAACTGCAGCGTGGAGCGCTTGGAGATGGTGCCCTGCTCGTGCAGGCGCTCGATAATCTCGGCGGTAACCTCGTTGTGAATCTGCGCAGCCGGCTCAAGGCCCGAGCCGCCGTAGATATCGCAGCTGATGTTGTAGTTGTTGAGGGTCGCGGCCTGGCGGGAGTGGTTGGACTCGACGTACTCGCTAATGGACTTGTCGTAGTCCTCGTTCTCCTTGAGCTTGCGGTAGCTCTCCATGATGGGCGAGCCGTAGCAGTCAGTGCCCGAGGTGAAGATGACGTTCTCGCGGCCCAGACGGTCGCGCAGGAAGCGGGCGAAGAAGTCGGCCGGGACAAAGACGCCGCCAACGTGGCCAAAGTGAAGGCCCTTGTTGCCGTAGGGCTCGCCGGCGGTAACGATGGCGCGGCGAGGCCAGCTGGGACGGTCGTTCATGGAGTATTTGGATGGCATGGGACTCCTTCGCATATGGTGAGAGCGCGTCCGGGCGCAAGGCCTGGCGACGCGGTGGTCAATTCGTGCATATCGTTCGACATTATCGCACATGCGGGCGGGTGCGTGGCAGGGGCGCTATCCTAAGATGCTATGAATGAGATTTCCAACATACATGCGTTTGAAGACGAGGATTTTCTGCACGCTTGCTTCGTGTGGGGGATGGCCGTGCTTGTGGTGTTTGCCGTGTGCCTGGTGCCGGTGTTTATGCTGCTGGGCGGGCCCGCAGACCTGGATGCGGCCGACGCGGGCGGCTGGATGGCGGTCTTGGGCTGGATAGTCGGCTTGGCGGTCGTCTCTGCGGCGTCGTTTGTCGTGCACGAGCTGGTGCACGCGGTGTTCTTTAAGTTGTTTGCGCCCGCCGGTGCGCATGTGACCTTTGGGGCAAATCTCGAAACTTGCATGATTTATGCCTGCGCCGAGGGCGTTGTGTATTCGCGCCGGCGGTACATGGTCATTTGCCTGGCGCCGACGGTTGTTTTGACGGCGGCGTTTGCCTTGGGGTTTGCATGCTCGGGTTATCCGCTGCTGTGCTACTTGGCAGCTGGTCTGCACTTGTCGGGCTGTGTGGGCGACTGGCATTACGTGCGGACCATCCTGCGCGACCGCCGCATTGTCGCCTGTGAGGACACATCCTTTGGCGTCCGCTTTTTTGGTCAGTAGTCTTTTTGGGACGGGGCTATTTTGACTACTTTTCTGTTGAGATAGGCATTGCGACTGCTTTACGTCAAAAGTAGTCAAAATAGCCCCGTCCCAAAAAGACTACTTATTGCGGGGGAGGAGATGTTGATGAAGCCGTTGCTGCTGCATGCTTGCTGTGCGCCGTGCTCGCTTGAGCCGGTTCGCCTGCTGCGCGAGGAAGGGTTTGAGCCCACGATTTGCTGGACCAACCCCAATATTCAACCGTGCGATGAATGGCAGCGGCGCTTGGACGAGCTGCGCCGGTGGTGTGCCGATGGCGACATCGAGCTTATCGAGGCAGGCGAGGACCGCGAGCGCTGGGAGGCCGGTGTGGCCCCGTTGGGCGCCGATCGACCCCGTCGCTGTCGTGCGTGCTATGCCTTGCGCTTGGCCGAAGCGTGCCGCGTGGCCCAGGATCGCGGGTTCGAATATGTGGGTACGACGCTCGCCGTCTCGCCGTATCAGCTGTTCGAGACCTGTAATGACGTGCTTGAGCGCTTGGCAGCGGCA
>CABVBR010000224.1 GCA_902496645.1 uncultured Collinsella sp. | reverse complement strand
CTGGATCGCCCGCGAGCGCGGTACCATCGAGGCCGCGCGAAACCGCGCAAGCTTCCCCCTGCGCTACACGCAGGCCGGCGAGCGCCGCGAGGTTACCGTGCGCATCCGCCGCAACACCACCGGAGGCCTCGGAGCCGCCTGGGCCATCGATAAAGTCGAAGAACCCGAGCAGTAACGACAAACGGCTCAAATCCAAATCAGGATTTGAGCCGTTTATATTTGTTGATGTTACGTAACCAAACCAGCAATAAACCTAGTCGCGCGTGAGCTTGCGGTGGATACGGTGCGGCTGGGCTGCGTCCTCGCCCAGGCGCTCGATGCGGTTGGCCTGATAGGCCTCAAAGTTGCCCTCGAACCAGTACCAGTTGCCCGGGTTCTCGTCGGTGCCCTCCCATGCCAGGATATGCGTGGCAACGCGGTCCAGGAACATACGGTCGTGGCTGATGACCACACTGCAGCCCGGGAACTCGAGCAGCGCGGCCTCGAGCGAGGACAGCGTCTCGACGTCCAGGTCGTTGGTGGGCTCGTCGAGCAGCAGCAGGTTGCCGCCCTGCTTAAGCGTGAGCGCCAGATTCAGACGGTTACGCTCGCCGCCGGAAAGCACGCCGGCGCGCTTCTGCTGGTCCTGGCCCTTAAATCCAAAGCTCGCCACATAGGCGCGGCTCGGGACCTCGGTCTCGCCGACCATCATGTGGTCCAGGCCGTCCGAGACGACCTCCCACAGGTTCTTATCGGGGTCGATGCCGGAACGGTTCTGGTCGACGTAAGAAATCTTGACGGTCTCGCCCACCTCGAGCTCGCCCGAAGTCAGCGGCTCCAGACCCACAATCGTCTTGAACAGCGTGGTCTTGCCGACGCCGTTGGGGCCGATGACGCCCACGATTCCGTTGCGCGGAAGGGTGAACGAAAGGTCGTCGATGAGCACGCGGCCATCGAACTCCTTGTGCAGGTGATGAGCCTCGAGCACCTTGTTGCCCAGACGCGGGCCCACAGGGATGCGGATGTCGGTCCAGTCGAGCTTCTGGCTTGCGCGGGCCTCGGCCTGGCGAGCCTTGGGCGAGCTGCGTACCCACTCGAGCTCGGCCTCCATGCGCTTGGCGAGCTTGGCATCGCGGTTGCCCTGCGCCTCGATACGGGCGGCCTTGGTCTCCAGATACGTGGAGTAGTTGCCCTTGTAGGGATAGAGGTGACCGCGGTCGACCTCGCAGATCCACTCGGCAACGTTATCGAGGAAGTAGCGATCGTGCGTGACGGCAAGCACCGCGCCCTGGTAGTTGTGCAGGAAGTGCTCGAGCCACAGGATGGACTCAGCGTCCAGGTGGTTCGTGGGCTCGTCGAGCAGCAGCAGGTCGGGAGCCTCGAGCAGCAGCTTGCACAGGGCCACACGGCGGCGCTCGCCGCCGGAAAGCACGTTGACCGGCATGTCGGAATCGGGCAGCTGCAGGGCGTCCATGGCCTGGCCGAGCTTGGAATCGATATCCCAGCCGTCGGCGGCGTCGATCTCGTCCTGGAGCTTTCCCATCTCGGCCATGAGGGCGTCCATGTCGCAATCCGGGTCGCACATCTCCTCGCCGATCTTGTTGAAGCGATCGACCTTGGCGATCATGTCGCCAAATGCCATGCGCACGTTCTCGATGACGGTCTTGTCGTCGTCGAGCGGCGGCTCCTGCTGCAGGATACCCACGGTGTAGCCGGGGGTAAGCCTGGCATCGCCGTTGGAGACCTCCTCGATACCGGCCATGATCTTGAGCAGGGTCGACTTGCCCATGCCGTTGGGGCCCACGACGCCGATCTTGGCACCGGGGTAGAAGCTCAGGGTCACGTCGTCAAGGATCACCTTGTCGCCATGGGCCTTGCGAGCCTGATACATCTGGTAGATAAACTCTGCCATTTGCCTGTTTTATCCTTTCTACCTGCTGTTTCCCTATTCTTGTTTCGCTTTAGTGGAAACGAAATGAGGAAACCAGCTCTGAAACGTAACGAAAAAGGGGCATGGTTGCCCACACCCCCTAATACTACCTGGGAAAAGTCCCCCTTAACACACTATGAACTGCGTACGCTAGTTTTCCGCAACCTTAGCGAGCGGCTCGCTGCGATTTGCGCCACAGCA
>CABVBR010000223.1 GCA_902496645.1 uncultured Collinsella sp. | reverse complement strand
GCTGGAGCCCGAGGGCAACAAGAGCAGCTTTACCGTCACCTTCCCCAGCTGGAAAGAGCGCGACGACGCCCACGCGGTGCTCGCCAACGGCGGCGTGCGCTTCCGCAGCGGCAAGGCGCTCGTGCCCTTCCGCATCACCGGCAACATCGACTGGGGCGTTCCGGTGCCCGAGGTCGACGGCGTGACCGACGTCACCTGCTGGTGCTGGCCCGAGAGCCTGTGGGCGCCCATCAGCTACACCCGCACCGTGCTCGCACGCGATGCCAAGGCCGCCGGCGTGACCGAGGGCGTCGCCGCCCAGGATGCCGCCCTCATGGGCGAGCCCGCCGCCGATTCCACGCAGGTCCCCGCGCCCACCTACCAGCACAGCTCGCTCGACTGGCGCGACTGGTGGTGCTCTGACGACGCGCAGATCTATCAGTTCATCGGTCAGGACAACATCTACTTCTACTGCATCGCGCAAACCGCCATGTGGGAGGCCCTGGGTTGGGACCTTACGCAGAGCACCGTCAGCGCCTGCTATCACCTGCTCTACATGGGCAAAAAGGCGAGCTCGTCCTCGCAGACGCCTCCCCCGCCGGCAGACGACCTGCTCAACCACTACACCTGCGAGCAGATGCGTGCGCATTGGCTGTCGCTCGGCCTGTCCGAGAAGCCGGTGAGCTTTAGTCCCAAGGCATACGACACGCGCGTGACCGGCAAGGACAAGGACGGCAACGAGGTGCGTGCCTGCGACGACAAGCGCGTCATCGATCCGGCCCTTAAGGAGAGCGCGCTGCTGACCGGCGTCTTCAACCGCCTGGCCCGCAGCTGCTTCTACGGCGTCGCCATCAAGGAGGGCGACGAGAGCCCCTATCGCAACGGCTGCATCCCCGCCGGTGCCGCCTCCGCCGCCGTGGTCGAGGCTGCCGAGCAGGCCGCTCTCGCCTTTGAGCAGGCCATGTACAAGTTCGAGACGCACCGCGCGCTTGCCGTGTGCGACGACTACCTGCGTGCCGCCAACAAGCGCTGGAGCGACGCCTCCAAGGCCGCCAACAAGCTCGAGGGCGAACCAGCCAACGCCGCCATGAAGCAGGCCCTCGTCGACGCCTTTACCGAGCTGCGTGTGGCGACCGTGCTCATGCACGGCATCGTCCCGGCCGGCTGCGAGCTCATCTGCGAGTATTTCGACATCGACCCGGTCGCCTTCTTTAGCTGGGATAACATCTTCGCCTCCACGGACGAGTTTATGGAGAGCCTGGGCGAGAAGCCCGGCGAGCACCACGTGAAGCCGCTGCCCCCGCGCTTCGACTTCTTCAGCAAGCACGAGAGCCAGTACTAAAGCACGCCAGCAGCGGCGTGCCCGGAAAGTAGTCTATTTGGGACGGGAAGGAAAGACGGATGTCCAAGCCGCGTCGTCGTAAGCAGAAAAAGCAGGTCAAGGCCGAGCTCAAGCTTAGGCAGTTTGCCGCTACCGAGCTTTCCGACCAGCTTGCCGCCCAACACTCCGCCGCCGACCTGCCGCGCTTTATGATCGACACGGTCGCCGGCGCCTATGCCCCCACCGATGCCGAGCTCATGATTGAAGGCTTTGGCGCCGCGGCCACACGCCCAGTCACGCTGCGCGCCAACACGCTCAGGGCAACCGCCGAGGGCATCGCCGCCGCACTCGACGAGGCCGGCATCGCGCACCAAACCGTTACCTGGTATCCGGACGCCTTCATCCTGCCCGAGGCCCAGGTTTCCGACCTGTGGGACCTCGACATCTACCGCGACGGCAAAATCTATCTGCAGAGCCTGTCGTCCATGATGCCGCCTTTGGTGTTGAGCGCCCAGGCAGGCGAGGACATCCTGGACATGTGCGCGGCCCCCGGTGGCAAGACGACGCAGATCGCTGCCCTCACCCAGGGCCAGGCACACCTCACGGCCTGCGAGATGAGCATTCCCCGAGCCGAGAAGCTCGAAGCCAACCTCCATCGCCAAGGCGCCAAAAACGTGCCCGTCATGCGCATCGACGCACGCGAGCTCGACGAATTCTTCCGCTTTGACCGCATCCTGCTCGACGCCCCCTGCACCGGTACGGGCACCGTCATCAGCGGCAACGAGAAGAGTCTGCGCGGCCTCACCGAGCAGTTGCTCGGCAAG
>CABVBR010000222.1 GCA_902496645.1 uncultured Collinsella sp. | reverse complement strand
CGCGCGCGTCTTCCTGCGCCAGCAGATATCCGCGCGCTCGCTCGCACAGCTCGGGCGTCGCGATTGTCCCCGCCGCCAGCCGCTGCAACACGGCCGCAGCATCACGGGCGCTCGTATAGTTCTCGCGACCCTGTGCCTGGGCATCGGTGTCCATCATCAGACGAGCGAGCACGGTCTGGGTCAGTCCCAATGCGGCACACGTTTCGTTGACCGTATCCATGCCAAGTCTGCCGATAACAAGGTTCGCTGCCACGTTATCGCTCTGGGCGATCATGGCGTGCAGCAGCTCGTCAATACTGTACGACACACCCGCGCCGCGCGACTGAATGTTGCCGCTGCCACCCACGATATCCTGTTGCGTTACCGTTATCTGCTCGTCGAGGGACAGCTCGCCCGCCGTCACGATCTCGAGCGCACAAGCGAGAATAGGAAGCTTGATGATGCTTGCCGCCACATGTCGCGCGTCCGGCGCCACAGCGACTTCACCATCGAGCGACGCGAACGTCTGAGGATCAAGCGCCACAGCATAGACCGAGATAGACCCACCATACGGCTCGACAAGGGCTTCGATATCTTGCTGAAGGCCGGCAATCCAAGAAGCCCAGGCGACAGCTTCCGTCTTATGAGCGGACGGATGATTCGCTTTTTGTTTGGCAGGGACAGCGGAGCCCTCAGCCTCGTTGCGACGCGCGGCACAACCGCCGAGACTCATCACCGAGGCAAGCGCTCCGGTCAACATCCCGGCACAAAACACTCGACGCGAGCAATCGCGCGCAGCGAGGGGTGCATCCCCCGGCGGGAACCGGAACGCCTCCACGTTGTCGCCGCCACCCCGACCTTGCTCGCCGCAGTACACAGACTCACTCCCCACCATCGCATTCTACCGAGCCGTCGATAAACGGTCGCGCCGGACACCCAGCACGCCGCACTCATTGTGACGCATGCGACAGGGCTTGTGCGGCGCAACCATCCTCACACAACCAGTTGGGCCGGCGCGGCCCAACCGCACCTGAACCACCTTATAATCTAGCCAACACATCGAATGGAAGGAACCATCATGCCCCGGTTTTGTACCCATTGCGGCAAGCTTCTGAATGACGACGAGCGTTTTTGCACCAGCTGCGGAACGCCGGTAACCGATGATGGCCAGGCCTCTCAGTCGCAAGAGGATGCGCAGGCGGACGTGACCGTGCAGTCCGCCCATCAGCCCGCGCCCGCTCCCCAGCCGGAAGCTGGCGCGACGCAGCAATGGGCGACGCCAGCCGGCTCCGCGCCGCAGCAGCCCATACCGACCGCCGCTCCGCAGGCCGGCGCCCCCGCCGCTCCCAAGAACAACAACGCCCTGCTCATCGGCATCATCGCCGCGCTAATCGTCGTGATTATCGCGCTCGTCGTGTTCTTTATGATCAAGCCTTTCGACAAGGGCGCCGATGATACCAAGGGCACGACGATCGAGAAGGTCAAGATCGACCACGATAACGACGATGCGTCCGTCAAAGGCGACCCCAACAAGCTTGACGATGATGATGACGATGACGTCCACGATGCCGCCACCATCAGCGAGCAGAACGTCTACGACCAGCTGAGCTCCTACTACAGCAGGCTCTCCGATCTTGATCAGCAGGTCCGCGACTGCGCCACCACATTCAACACGTATTACCTTAAGGATGACCGAAGCACGCGTCAGTCGGCCAGCGATGCCGCCGAGGCGCTCGAGGATCAGATCGGCGACCTCAAGGACGAGGTCGAGGACCTGGATGTTCCCATCGACTCGCAGAACTACAGCTCGTGGAAAGACATCATCGCGCTCTACGACGACCTGGAGAATCGCATTGACGTCATTTGCGATGCCTGGGAGATCAGCCTTGAGTACACCAGCCCCGCCAACCACAAGGACGAGATCGTGGCACCGCTGGCGCGCGACAACGTAGCGGGCACCAACGACAACAAATACCGTCTGGACTTTGAGGACCGCTACCCCGGCGCCGCACCCGTCGAGGTGAAATAATCCCAACAACTGATCAAAACTTGCGGTGAAATAGGGATCAATCAGGCCTTTTGCCAGCAAAAACAGTCCCTATTTCACCGCAACTTAGAAGTGGGGCCGGGCGCGCATTTGCATTTGCGC
>CABVBR010000221.1 GCA_902496645.1 uncultured Collinsella sp. | reverse complement strand
CTCAAACTTAAAACTCATCGAACCCACTCCCAATCGCAGGATCCTCGGTTGCCGCCACGGGCTGCTCCGCCTTTTTCTTCTCGCCCAAAACCGTCATCGCGACGACGATAATCGCGGCGAAGATCGCCACACCCGTCGTGCTAATGCCAAAGTAGGCAACGAGGAAGAAGCCTGCGAAGAAGAACGGTGCCACGGTCTTGTTCATAATCATCTGAGCCAGCATGGCAAAGCCGAGTGCGGGCAAGAAGGCGGCGGCGACATCCATACCGGTCTGAACGAAATCGGGAATGATATTGAGCAGGCTGGCGACGGCGTCAGCGCCAAAGAAGAATGCCAGGGGAATGATCGACAGGCCGCACCAGCTCTGCGCGTAACCGGCGATGAGCATGTTGCGCGTGATGGCCTTGGTGTCTCCATCCTCGACGTTCTTGTCGATGCGGTGTACCAGCAGCAGCATGACCGGCTGGCCCAGGGCCGTGTCGAGCGCCAGAACGATCGTGGCGATGGGAATACCCAGGGTCAGTGCCGCCGAAGCGTCCGCGCCGGCCTGCATGGCAAGGGATACGCCCAGGATGGTTCCAGAAATCGTATCGGGCGGATTATAGGCGCCAACCGAAATAGCACCGACCATAGCAAGCTCCATCGTGGCGCCCATGATCGTGCCGGTCACCACATCGCCCATAACAAAGCCGACCAGAGGTCCGAGCACAATGGGGCGCTGGAGGTAGCTCGTGCCCGTCAGCCACTCGGAATAGCCCAAAAGGGCGATAAGGAAAATCAGGATTGTCTTGATAACCATGACAGCCCCTAACCGATGGCCTTTGCGGCGTCAGTCTTTGCATCCGCCGGAATCATCTGGATGAACAGCTCATAGCCCTCGCCGAGTAGCTCCTTCACGTACGCCTCGTTCTCGGGCGTAAGGAACACGCTCGTCGAGACCTGGCGGGCATCCTCGCTAAAGGCAACGTTGCCAAGATTGATCTTCTTGACGCCCATCGCCTTTGCGACGGCACCTGCCTGCTGAATCGTCTCGCAAACAACGAAGAGCTTGTACTTGTCGGTCACACCGCTCTGGAGCGCCTTGACGGCATCCTCGGTGTTTTTAACGACGACCTTGCAGCCCTCCGGCTTTGCAAGGGACAGGGCCTGCAGACGAAGCTTGTCGTTGAGGACCGTGTCGCTTACCAGCAGGATGCAGTCAGCACCCAAAGCCGAGGTCCAGCTCACGGCAACCTGGCCGTGAAGCAGTCGATAGTCTACGCGAATCATCTGAATCATGATGTGCTCCTAACGATTAAAACTCATCGAGTTCGGCCTGGCCCAGCAGGTCGTTGACGTACTTGGCCTTGGTGTCGTCCGCCTCGACGATCTGACGAATGGCCTCGTCGATCGGAGTCGAATCGGACACGAACAGCAGCTGAATGAGAAGCGGCAGATTCATATTGGTCACCAGATGCGTGTTGGGACGCGTCTGGACGATCTTGGTGAACTCGTTGTTGACGCTGCCGCCAAACAGGTCGGTGCAAACGACGACCTCATCGTCCGCGGCAAAGCCGTCCAGAATCGCCGCGGCCTCCTTGGCCAGGTCTTCGTTTCCATCGACATACATAGAGAGCGCATGGACGTTTTCGCGCTCGCCGGAAAGCAGGCCGATACTCTCGACAATTCCGGACGCGAAATGAGCATGGGATGCAACGATAAACTGCCTCATTCGATTCCCCTTTCTAGCGAATTTCGGCATAAAAAAGCCCGGACGCATGCGCCCGGGCAGGGTGCTTCTTGCTTAGCAGTCGATTAGTAGTCGAACTGGTGATAGTAGCGACGGTAGTTGAGGTTGTGCTTGGTGACCGTCTCGTAGTAGGCGGCGAGTCGATCGGTGACCAGCGAGGAAAGGATCCACGGAGACACGATGACGCGGAACTCCTCGTCCAGGCCCGGGATGGCGAACTCGGCGGTGTCGATGATGTTGATGTCGGTATCGCCGGTCACGCCGCGGTTGAGGAAGGCGCGGACGCGCTCATCGAGCTTACGGTTCTCGTCCTCGCCCATGAACAGGAACACGGGCACGCCCGGCTCCACGAGCTCCAAGGTGCCGTGGAAGAAGTCGGCAGAGGTGATGTAGCGGGTGCGCTTCCACTGCATCTCCTC
>CABVBR010000220.1 GCA_902496645.1 uncultured Collinsella sp. | reverse complement strand
TTCGTACAGGCGGCCGAGCGTGGGGGCATCGACGTTCTCGGCAAAGACCGAGAACTTGCCGGCGCGCAGCTGCGGATCGATCATAAAGCGCACGAGGGGCTCGCCGACAAAGACATAGCGGCGCTTTTCGGCCTGCGCCTTCACGAACTCGCGGACCTCGCGCGAAAGCTCGGGGTAGAACGGGGCGAGCATGGGATCGTCGTCGGCGGCGATCAGGATGGTATAGAGTGCCGGCGCGGTGTTGACGCCGTTGATCACCAGAGTCTGATCCTCCATGTCGCGAGCGGCCTGCTTGGCAAGCTTCTTAAAGGAGAACGGGGCACGGGTGGCACCGAAGATGCCGGCCACGTGGTCCTCGAAGATGTTCAGGAAGTTCACGAAAGATCACTCTCCGTATAGGTTCTTTGGTATCCGAGCAAATATAGGCATATCCCAACGATTATAGAGGATAGGGTTCCCGCAACCGCCGCCTTGACGACGACCGCGGCCGCAAGGCTGGCAATTTCCATATGGTGTGCAAGACAGAGCGACGCCGCGGTGCCTATTCCGCAGCCGGCGATGGCAGCGATGGCGGCCAGGTTCGAGCCCTGCTCGGCACGCTTGGCATGGGCGTTGAGCAGCAGAGATGTCAGTGCAGCTGTCGTCGCGACGAGTACGACGGCGGCCCAGAAGAGCATGTCTCCCAGCGCCGCGGCAACATCGCCGAGCCCCAGCACGCCTCCGGCGGAAAGCGCAACCGTAGCCAGGTGGCCAAAAAGCGCGCCCATGCCCGTTGCCGCGGCGGCGCTTGCCGGGCCGAGCCAAAAGGCAGCGATGCCGGCGGCGACCCCGGCGGCAAGGAGGACGTCGCCCGTTAGACAGCCAAGAGCCACCGTGCAGGTGAGCGCGGCGCTCGCGGCGGCCTCGGTGCGGCCCCAAGCGATCCACCAACCGGACATGGTGGCGGCAAAGAGCACCGCGACGGGCAGCATCGACAGGATGCCCTGCGCCTGCATAGTGGCGTTGGCCATGAGCACCAAAAAGCCCACGGCCGAGATGGCCGAGCCAATCTGCGGGGCCAGGCCGGCGGCCGCCCCAATTGCGATGGCCGCGGCAATAAGTCCGGGAAGCGCCGCGACGCCAGCCGTCTGCATGATCAAAAAGCTAAAGGCACCACACGTTAGCGCCGAGATGGCGCGCATCGTGTAATCGCGCGCGTGGCTCCAGCGCGTGCCGGCCCAGCCGAGCGCGGGGTCGATCTCGATGGTGTCGTCCTCATAGGGCAACGATTCGATATCGTCTGCCGTGCGCTCGTCATCCGACAGCTCGCCCACCATCTGCTCCAGGCTGCGACGGCCCTCGCGCACGCTGCCCAAGCCGGCGAGCAGCTGGTCGCAAAATGCCTCGATGCTGTTGGGGCGGTCTTGCGGCATGGGGGAGAGGGCGTTCATGAGCGCAGCCTCGGCTCCCGGGGGAAAGTGCGGGATGAGCTCGCTGGGGTAGGTGGCGCCGCCGATGATGCGGCCGAGCGAGTCGCCGGGCGTGGCGGCCATAAAGGGAGCGCTGCCGCACAAGCCCTCGTAGATCACGCAGGCGAGGGCAAAGACATCGGCGCGCTCGTCGACTGTGCCAGTCTCGATGTCGAGCTGCTCGGGCGGCATGTAGCCGATGGTGCCGCCGCGCGAGCCGCCAAAGCCGCCGGCAGACGACAGTCGCGCCATGCCAAAGTCGGTGAGCTTTACATTGCCCGAGTGGTCGATGAGCACGTTTGCGGGCTTAATATCCAGGTGGAGTACGCCATTACTATGGGCGAAGGTGAGCGCCTGGCCCAGGGCATCGGCAATGGCCGCGGCCTCGTCAAAGGTAAGTGAGTGGCCGTCCGCGCGGTGCAAAAACTCGGCCAGCGACATGCCATCGACATATTCCATAACCAGGTAGGCATAGGCTGTGTCGCGCGTAAAGTCGATGACCTGCACGATATTGGGATGTTGAAGCATGGCGGCGGTGTGCGCCTCGCGCAGGACATCCATGATGTCGCTGGCGGGCATGCCGGCACCGCTTGTGAGGGGGATGCGCTTAATGGCGACGCGGCGGCGCAGGTGCGTGTCGCGGCAAATCTCGATGGAGCCAAAACCGCCAGTCGCAAGTGTCTCGAGCGGCTGGTACCGCTTGAGCAGCTCGCGAGAGCTGGTGCCCTCCAAAG
>CABVBR010000219.1 GCA_902496645.1 uncultured Collinsella sp. | reverse complement strand
ACCGCGTGGACGCCGCCGGCGAGTGCGCGCATGCGCTGCTCGTGGGGTGCGGTTTGCCTGCGCTCGATCTGTCCACCGATGAGTCCGACGTGCTGTACCGCGCGCTGTCCTCGCTCGACGTCCGCATGCAAGCGCACTTCGATCGCGCCCGTGCGCTGGCGGAGTATTTTGCTGCGAATGAGATGGTGCACAACGTGCGCTATCCCGGGCTGACCTCGCATCCCGATCACGCCGTCGCGACGGGCGTCTTAGAGCACGGTTTTGGCCCGGCAGTAGAGTTTGACCTGATTGACCGTACCGCGGGCGAGCTGTTCGAAGCGCTGCCGGATGAATTCCGTACGTCACCCGCCGGCGACGTAACAACGCGCCTCTCAGCTCCGCGAGGCAAGCGGGGGAGCACCGTCCGCCTCTTCGCCGGCACCGACGACCCTTTACAAGTAGCCGCTACCCTAGACAACGCTCTCCGAAAGTAGCTCATCGGGGCCTGCGCCACGAAAACGGCCTATCTACTACGTTTAACCCTTAGGGGTCGACCATACCCGCCTATTTTGAAAAATGGCAAGCCCCCTACCAGCGGTTTTATTTTCGTCAATGACGGTGTGGCCGAGGGTGTTCGGTTAAACGTAGTAAATGGGCCCATTTTGTGGCGCGCGTCTCAATTTGAGGGTGCGATGGACTCAAGGTCAGTCCCAAAAAGACTACTTTGCGTTGATGCTGGCGATTAAGTCGTTGGCCTTTGCGGCGATGACGTTGTTAATCTCGGCCTGCAACGTCTCATAGACCTCGATGGCGCGCTCGCCGGCGGGGGTGAGCGTGGATCCGCGGGCGCCGTCGCGCTCGATGAGTTTACAGCCCAGCTGTCCTTCGGCCTCATTCACAATACGCCACGCCTTGGAGTACGCCATGCCCATGCTCTTGGCGGCGCGGTTGAGCGAGTGCTCGCGGGCGATGCCCTGCAGCAGCAAGACACAGCCATGGCCGAACACGCCCGGCAGGTCTTTGTCGCACGCTTGAATGACCAGCTTTGCCGTCGTCTTGTACTCCATGTGCTCCACGTCTCCCCGCTAAAGTGTTTGCTGGGTAAACGCAAAGCCTGCGTCAAACCCTCGTGTGCTCTTCTTAAATCATGCATTGTAGCAGTCAAAGTGCGTTAAGATACTTCCCCAGTATTGGGCGCCCAAGGTTGGGCTGGGTCCTACGAGGCCTGCAGCCGACCGGTCGCATGGAAAAAGGAGAAACATGGCTACGTTCTTTCCCGGTGAGTCCCACACGTTTTCGGAGTATCTGCTGGTCCCTGGCTATTCGTCCTCGCAGTGCATCCCCAACAACGTCTCTCTTAAGACGCCGCTAACCCGTTTCAAGCGCGGTGAGAAGCCGGCAATCACCCTGAACATCCCCATGGTTTCCGCCATTATGCAGTCCGTCTCGGGCGTCGACATGGGTGTCGCGCTCGCTACCGAGGGTGGCCTGTCCTTCATTTACGGTTCTCAGACCCCTGAGTCCGAGGCTGCTATGGTTAAGGCCGTTAAGGATCACAAGGCTGGTTTCGTTCAGTCCGATTCCACGCTGACCCCCGACATGACCATGGAGCAGGTCATCGAGCTCAAGGAGAAGACCGGCCACTCCACCATGCCGGTCACCGACGATGGCACTCCCAAGGGCAAGCTCCTGGGCATCGTCACCAGCCGTGACTATCGCCCCAGCCGCGATGACCACCAGAAGAAGGTCTCCGAGTTCATGACCCCGCGCGAGCAGCTCATCGTGGGCGACAAGAACATCAGCCTCAAGGTTGCCAACGACGTCATCTGGGACAACAAGCTCAACGCTCTGCCCATTGTCGACGACAACGATCACCTCATGGGCATCGTCTTCCGCAAGGACTACGACAGCCACAAGACCAACCCCAACGAGCTGCTCGATAACGACAAGCGCTACATGGTCGGCGCCGGTATCAATACCCGCGATTATGCCGAGCGCGTGCCGCTGCTTATCGAGGCCGGTGCCGACGTCCTGTGCATCGACTCCTCCGAGGGCTTCAGCGAGTGGCAGAAGCGCACCATCGAGTGGATCCGCGCCAACTACGGCGAGGACGTCAAGGTCGGTGCCGGCAACGTCGTCGACGCCGAGGGCTTCCGCTTCCTGGCCGACTGCGGTGCCGACTTCATCAAGGTCGGTATCGGCGGCGGTTCCATCT
>CABVBR010000218.1 GCA_902496645.1 uncultured Collinsella sp. | reverse complement strand
GTGGCCTGTCAGCGCGGCAGCAGCCATGATGCCGGCGACGACGCAGGTGGAGCTGGAACCCAGGCCGCGGGCGACGGGCACGTCGGTCTGAATGTCGATAGCGACGGGGAAGGCCGGCTCGCCCCAGGCGGCCAGAGCGTCGACAAAGCTCACATAGACCAGGTTATTCTCGTTTTGGAACTCTTCGGGGCAGCCCGTGATGGTGAGCTTGTCGGCGCGCTCGAAGGTGAAGTGCGAGTAGAGGCTGACGGCCATGCCGAGGGTGTCGTAGCCGATGCCTAGGTTGGCGCTGGTTGCTGGGACGGTGATTTTGATCATGTGGGTCCTCCTGGGCGGGTCTGGCCGTTTAGTTCGCTGCTCGGGCAGTCCTGGCTCGCTCGGAAAGCACATTAAGTGCTTTCCGGCTCGTGCGGAACTCGCGACGAACTAAACAGGCAGACCCGCATGTCAGCTCGTCATCATCCCGGGGGTTATCTGATGAAAGAAGGTGCGCCGGCTTTCGCCGGCGCTTAATAAGGGATCTAGTTGGTGCTCATTCGTTTTGCTGCGGACTCGACGTAGCTTGCCATCTCATCGACGTCGCAGACGTCTTCGAAACGGACGGGCTTGGATTCGAGTTCGGCGAGCTGGGTCGGGGCGACCGTGTTGGTGGCCTGCTCGAGTACGCGCATAGCCTCAAAGTCGTCCTCGGGAACGTTGAGGCCCAGGGCGTCGCAGCAGGCGCGCGGGAACTTGTAGGGGCTGGCGGTCGAAAGCAGCACGCGAGCCTTGGCGCCCTCGGCGGGAGCGACCTTTTCAAAGACGTGATAGCCGCAAGCAGTATGCGGATCGATCACGTAGCCATTTGCGTCCCAGCAGCTCTTGATGGCAGCGCGGACCTCGTCCTCGCTGGCCCAACCGCAGCCAAAGACGCTCTGAATCTTTGCCAGCAGGTCAGTGGGAACCTCGTAGCGACCAGTCTGTGCCAGCTGCTCCATAAGGCCGGCAACGAGTTCGCAGTCGCCATCGGACAGGAAGTAGAGCATGCGCTCGAGGTTGGAGCTGATGAGGATGTCCATCGACGGCGAGATGGTCGTGAAGAACGGGCGGTTACGGTCGTAAACGCCGGTGGTCAGGAAGTCGGCAAGCACGTTGTTCTTGTCGCTCGCCACGACGAGCTTGGCGACGGGCAGACCCATGCGCTTGGCGTAGTAGCCTGCCAGGATATCGCCAAAGTTGCCGGTGGGCACACAGAACTCAACGGCGTCGCCGGCCTCGATGGCGCCGGCGCGCAGCAGCTGCGCATAGGCGGCAAAGTAGTAGACGACCTGCGGTACCAGGCGGCCGACGTTGATGGAGTTGGCGCTCGAAAGCACCGTGCCGGCAGCCTCCAGACGCTCGGCAAGCTCCTTATCGGCAAAGATGCGCTTGACGGCGCTCTGGGCGTCGTCAAAGTTGCCGCGGATGCCGCAGACGGCGACGTTATCGCCCTCCTGCGTGGACATCTGCAGATTCTGCACGCGGCTGACTTTGCCCTCGGGATAAAAGACGGTGATGCCCGTGCCCGGCGCGTCGGCAAAACCGGCGAGTGCGGCCTTGCCGGTGTCGCCCGACGTGGCGGTGACGATCATGATGCGCTCGGCGCCGCCGTCCTTGGCGGAAGTGCGGGCCATCAGACGGGGGAGCATCTGCAGGGCGACGTCCTTGAAGGCGCTCGTGGGGCCGCCAAAGAGCTCCATCACATAGGTCTGAGGGGCATCAGCGCCCGGCGCAGCGTCGAGTTTGACGAGCGGCGTAACCTCTTCACTCGCAAACGTGCCGCGGTATGCCTCGTCGACACACGCCGAAATTTCTTCGGCCGTGTAATCATTCAGTAACATTCCCAACACATCTTGAGCGATTTCAAAGTACGATTTATCTGCAAGCGAGCTGATATTGACCTGCTGGGTGCCGAGCTCGTCCGAGACAAACAAACCCCCGTCGGGAGCGATGCCGGTGCGGATTGCCACCTTACTTGAGCACGATAAAGTGCGTCCTCGTGTACTATGATAAGTTCCCATATAACACTGCTCCTCGGATGCCTTGGTCCCAATCGGTGACCCCATGGTATCAGAGCACGCAAAACAGGTTTGCAGAGGCTTTTAGAAAGGTAACCTCAAGCCCATGATTAAGATTGCCAAGTTTGGCGGCTCGTCGGTCGCCGACGCCGAACACTTTAAGAAGATCAAGGCCATCGT
>CABVBR010000217.1 GCA_902496645.1 uncultured Collinsella sp. | reverse complement strand
CGTATGACCCGTCGCTGGTGCCGGCGATGGTGTGTGGATTTGCGTATGGCCCTGGTGCCGGCACCGCTGTTGCCGCCATGGCGATCGTTATCCATGCGCTTACCACGGGCGATTGGGTCGGTGCGCTTATGAACCTGGTGGCTACGCTGGGCTATATTCTGCCTGCGGCTATCGTCTACCAGAAGATGCATACCTATAAGGGTGCCGTGATTGGCCTGGCGTTGGGCGTTATTGCCGCTACGGTGCTGTCCATGGTTGCGAACCTGACCATCGGCGTTTGGTTCTGGTATGGCTCGGTCGATGTGATCGCCCCGCTCATGCTTCCCGCCGTCTTGCCGTTTAACCTCATCAAGACCGTGCTTAACTCGGTGTTGACGCTGGCGGTGTATAAGGCAGTCTCCAACCTCATCACGCCTAAAAAGGACCAGGTCAAAGGCCGCGCATGATTGAGTGTCGGGGCGTTTCCTTTAGCTATGACGGTGCTGCGCTGGCGCTCGATGGCATCGATCTGAACATCGAGGATGGCGAGTTTTTCTGCATCCTCGGCGGAAACGGGTCGGGCAAGTCGACGTTTGCCAAGCATTTGAACGCGCTGCTGCAGCCCGATGCGGGAACGGTGTGCGTCAACGGCATGGACGCGTCCGATCCCGAGCTGGTCTACGACATCCGCTCGACTGCGGGCATGGTGTTCCAGAATCCCGACGACCAGCTGGTGGCGACGCTTGTCGAGGACGATGTTGCGTTTGGTCCCGAGAACTTAGGGGTCGAATCGGCCCAGATCGCGCAGCGCGTGCGCGAGGCGCTGAAGGCCGTGGGGCTGGTGGGCTTTGATCGCCACGAGACCCACGCTCTCTCGGGCGGACAAAAGCAGCGCGTGGCGCTTGCCGGCGTGCTCGCCATGGAGCCGCGCGTGCTCATCTTGGATGAGGCCTCCTCGATGCTCGATCCGTGCGGGCGCAAGGGTCTTATGAAGGCTTGTCACGCGCTGCACGAACGCGGCATGACCATCGTGATGATTACGCACTTTATGGAAGAGGCCGCTGAGGCCGATCGCGTTGCTGTTTTCCAAGCGGGCCACGTTGCCATGCTCGGTACGCCCGAGGAGATCTTGACGCGGGCGGACGAACTTGCGCGGCTGAACCTGGATATGCCGGCATCGTGCTGTCTTGGCAAGGCGCTTCGCGCGAAGGGCGTGCCCATTTGCGCACGGGTGCGCGAGGCGGATATGGTCGCCGATATAGTGCAGGCTTATGCCGAGCGGAGTAGGACAGGCATCGCCGGGCAGCCTTTCGCATCCGATCCTCGTATTCCCGACAACGTCTCCTCTGCAATCGATGGCGCAGACGCGCCGGGGCCCGTCATCGAGATTTCGCACCTTTCGTATAGCTATTCGCTGAGCGCCCGCGAGCGTCGCCGTTGGCACAAGCGCACAGCCGCCGAGGATGCCTCGAACAGGCAGACTCTCTGGGGCAACGACCCCAGCAGCCCGTGGGCGCTGCGCGACGTGTCGCTGACGGTGCGCCGTGGCGAGTTCCTGGGCCTGGCGGGCCACACTGGCTCGGGCAAGTCGACGCTGGTCCAGCATCTCAACGGCCTGATCCGTCCCCAGGAGGGATCCGTTCGCGCGTTGGGGCTCAATCTGTCAAACAAGAAAGATGCCGCCGGGGTTAAGGCAAAGGTCGGCGTGGTGTTTCAGTATCCAGAGCGTCAGCTGTTTGCCGAGACCGTGGCACAGGACGTGGCATTTGGTCCGCATAACCTTGGCTTGTCGCAGGCCGAGGTTGCCCGCCGCGTTGAGTCATCGCTCGCGCGCGTGGGCCTCGACCTGGCTACGGTGGGCGACAAGAACCCCTTTGAGCTCTCCGGCGGGCAGCAGCGGCGCGTGGCGTTTGCTGGCGTGCTTGCCATGGAGCCCGAGGTCCTGGTGCTCGATGAGCCCATGGCAGGGCTCGATCCGGCGGCGCGCAGTGATTTTCTGGAGCTCATCAATCGACTTCACCATGGGGGCCTGACCGTCGTCATGGTCTCGCACAGTATGGATGACCTTGCCAATTGCTGCGACCGTATTGTCGTGATGAACGAGGGCGAGGTGTTTGCCGAGGGCAGGCCCGCTCAGGTATTTGCGCATGCCGATGAGCTTAAATCAATCGGCTTGGGTGTTCCCGCTGCCCAGCGCATGGCGCTGGCGCTTGCGAAGGCAGGCGTGCCGCTGCGCTTTGACGGCCTCTATACGGTTGAGTCGCTGACAGACGAG
>CABVBR010000216.1 GCA_902496645.1 uncultured Collinsella sp. | reverse complement strand
CACTTAATGTGCTCTCCGTGCGAGTCAGGACTGTCCGAGCAGGCGACCTTATATGTCTGCCGCCCGGCGGCGGGGCTCCCGCACCTCTCAACCTTGGCTGGGTTCTGGCTCAGTGGCAGTCGCTTCGCTTCTGCCCGCCTTGGTTGGTGTGGCGGTTTGGCGTTGGAGCGGTTCTTTTTCTGATATATGCTGGTTGCGGCTCTTCTTTTGGGAGGAGTCGCTTTTTTGTTGCTAGGAGGTTGGCCCGTGGTTGATGGGGAGATTCGTTCTGAGCTGCTTGCTGCGGATTGGAATGGCGAATGGATGCGTCTGCAGGCCGCTCGGCATCGGGCTGATGATTCTTTTGAATGGGATAAGCGAGCTCGACATTTTCGACCTCTTGAGACTGCCCCGTATGCCCGGGACTTTATGAAGCTGTTGGCGTTAAAGCCTGGTGAATCCGTGCTTGATATGGGGTGTGGGGCTGGGTCGATTGCTATTCCGCTTGCTCAGGCTGGGCATCCTGTGATTGCGGCTGATTTCTCCCCTGCCATGCTGGGCACCCTTGATGCTGGCATTGAGTATTACGGACTCGAGGATCTTATTACGCCGCTTGAGCTTGCTTGGGATGATGATTGGGATTTGGTTGGACCGGTCGCGAAAGCGGTAGATGTTGCCTTTGCCAGTCGTTCTGTCACCACGACCAACCTAAAAGGCGCGCTTGCCAAGCTTGATCGAACGGCTCGTCGCCGTTGTGCTGTCACGATGGTCGCCAACTCCAGCCCGCGCTATGATCTGCACCTGATGAACGCCATTGGTGCCTCGGTTACCTGCAGTAATGGCTTTGTGTATGCTTTTAATATCCTCATTCAGATGGGTGCGTTGCCGCAGGTTACATACTTTGAATCGCCTCGTCGCGATACCTTCAATAGCCTTGAGGCAGGCGTGGCGGATTTTTCCCGTATGCTCGAGCATGGCAACGAGGATAAGATCGACTGCCTGCGCGACTACATCGCTCAACACATGATTGAGAACCCCCATGCCGGTGAGCCAGGCTCCAAGGGCGTGCCGCAGGGGCGCTATATGCTCGATCATGTCCGCAAGGTTCGCTGGGCGTTTATTGCATGGAAACCGGTCTCTGAATCCCGCTCGTAGCCCGTTCACAGCCCGAGCTGCCCATCACCTCGGCATCCGCATTCTTTGCGAACTGGGCAAACGCGCTCCACACCGCGCCGTTCCTGCGCTATCGTGGGACAGCTCACGTAGATTAAGGCCCCGTCGCGGGGCGCCCCATACATAGAAAGCGAGAACCCATGGCACTGACAGGAGCCCAGGTCAAGCAGCTTCGCAGCATGGCCCATCACCTCAACCCCGCCATCATCATCGGTAAGTCCGATGTCAACGAGGGCACCGTCGAGCAGACGGTCGCCTACCTGGAGAAGCACGAACTCGTTAAGTGCTCCGTGCTCGATGGCTCCAGTCTTTCCGCCCGCGAAGCCGCCGAAGAGCTCGCCGAGCGCTGCCACGCCGAGGTCGTCCAGGTCATCGGCCGCAAGTTCTCGCTGTATCGCGAGTCCTCGCGCAAGGACATCGAGAAGATTAAGCTCGTCTAAGAGCCAACGATCCGGCGAGCCAACATACATCAAGCTTGTGAGCGTCCGAGCAATTCGGACGCTCATTTTTTATCGCTCGACGAGCACGCGGTTAAGCCTGCCCTCGACCAAGCGCTCGTACAGACGCCGCGTCTCGGGCTCGGGCACGCCATTGACCTGCTCCCTCAGGTGATGCATATGCCCACTGTACAGCTCGACGATATCGCGTCGTCGCCCCGCCGCACCGTAGACGCGCATAGCGCAACGCACCATGTCCTCGCGCGCCGTCTCTTGCCGCAACCCCGATTCCACCAGCCATACCGCCGACTGCAGGTCGTTTTCTTCTAGGGCGGCATTCGCGCCCCGAATCATGCAGTCGATATACTTAGATTCCATAATGCGCCGCATACGCAAAAAGTAGGTGGGATTACAGCCATTGGGAACATATAACGGGCCGGCGTAGAGCTGCTCGATCTTAAGGCACAGCTCGATCAGATGGGGCCCGCGCGCACCCGTGCGATTTCCCAAAACTTCGCGGCTTATCTGATCAAACAACCGCACGTCGGTCTTGACGTAATCGCCGTTAAGCCCAATGCACTCGTTTTGGATCAGCACACACGACTTGCCGTCCGGTGTCGGCCCCAAGGCCGAACGCAGGCGCGATATCGTCGAGTACAGATTGTTACGAGCGCTATTGAACTCGGCATGGGGCCACAGCTCCATAGCCAGCGTCTCGCGGTCG
>CABVBR010000215.1 GCA_902496645.1 uncultured Collinsella sp. | reverse complement strand
CGTGGAAGAAGTCGGCAGAGGTGATGTAGCGGGTGCGCTTCCACTGCATCTCCTCGAGGATGCACATCGAGAAGAGGATGGTCTCGCCCCAGAGGGCGCCGGAGCCGATGAACATGGTGTAGGGCGCGAGGGCATACTTCTTGGCGAGCTCCTCGGCGCGCGGCTCGAAGCGCTTGCGGATATCGAGCATGTCCTTCCAGATATCCTTGGTCTGCTCGATAAACAGATCGAACTTGGGGAAGCAGCCACGGCGGTTGAGCAGGCGCAGGCCGAAGCAGTCGGCGAGGTAGTAGCCCATCTCGCAGCCGCCGTTACCGTGATCGGAGGCCATCTTGACGCAGTTCTCGGCGCCGACAGCCTGACCGATGGGGCCCTCGGGCTTGGTCATGGCGTAGACGCGGATGCCCTTTTCCTTCATCTTGTTGACGGCCTCGAGGACCTCGGGGGTGGTGCCGGACTCGGAGGCGGTGAGCACGACAGACTTCTCGGTCATGCGCTTGTGGCCCATAACGTTCCACTCGGCGGCGTGGATCAGGTAGACCTCAAGATCGCGGTCGCCGAACTTGTTCATGAGGTACTCGAGCTGCATAAACTCGTCCCAGGTGCCGCCCACGCCCATCAGAAAGACGGCGTCGTAGCCCTCGTCGGCGACCTTGTCGGCGAGCGCGGTCATCTTCTTGCCGGTCTCGTAGACGTTCTTGCCGTCCTCGACGTAGCCCTCCTGGCTAAAGTGCATGATCTCGATCTTCTCGGTTTCCTTCATGGCTTGTCCTTTCTGTCTTGGACGCGACTCTATACATCGCGTTTCTTTTCGATACCAATTATAGACATACACCCAACGTGTTTTTAATACCACTTTGTAATCTGCGCCGATCCTCGGTGAACGGTCGAAATTCTCGGGTGAGTGGTATTAAATTAGAATTAGATATATATCTAGCACTCCCGGCGCTTCCCCTGCGTGACAAAGAACAGCGTTCCTACCAGCGCAATGATTGTCGAAGCTCCAAACAGCACCGTCTGAACGCCCAAGGCCTCCGCCAAAAACGGAGCGGCCAGCAACGGCAGCACGCCGGCACTCATCAGGCCAAAACGTACAAAGCCCGTGATGCGGCCCAGGTATTTGATGTCCGCGCGCTCCTGAATCAGGATCATCTGGAGCGGCTCCAGGAAACCCCAAGCCAAGCCATTAATCGCCTGACCGATAATCGCCACCCCCAGCATATCGGTGCCCACGTACACCATGGACCCAATGCCCACCGTCATGAGCGACCCCAGCAACAGGCGCAGGTTGACATGGCGAGCCGAAAGCTTGGTCAGGGCGAAGGCACCCACCGAAGAGGTAAGGCCCACGACCGAGGACAGCCATCCCAGCCAGACGATATCCACATTGAGCACATCGCGATAGAACAGCGACTCCAGCGAATCGAACGCGCCAAATGCGAAGAAGCCCAAAAAGCCCGAGATAAAGATGAGACGCAGATCGTGGTCGCGAAACGTAAGCCGGGCACCCTCGACCATGCCGGTCAAGATGCCACCTTTTGGCTTCTCCCCTTTTGCGGGAGCAACGCACTCGTGACAACCCAAGGAGAGCACGGCCGCCACGCCCATCATTGCCGCCATAAGCAGATAGACAGATTGCGTGGCAAAGCAGCTCACGATGGCACCGCCAAGAAGCGGACCGGCGGTATAGGCGATGTTGCTGTAGAAGACCATCAGGCCGTTCACACGCGTGCGGCCCTCGGTGGTCGACTCAAGATACCCCGGAAATGCATGCGTGCAGGTGTTGATAAAACCACCGGCAAGTCCCAAAACACATGCGGCAAACACCAGCCCGGGAACGGACAACGGCGCCAGGCCAATGCCGAGGGACAGCACCGCCGTGATCACGCATGTCACAAACGACGTGCGGCGCGGGCCAAAGCGGTCGATAACCGAGCCCGACACCATATTGCCCACCGAGGTCGTGAGGTTGCGCACGAGCGTGATGGCGGCGACCAAAAAGGCGGTGCCCGCCAAATCATACGTAGCAGCCCCGATAAGCCCCAAAAAGTACACCGCGTTGTTGGCGCACCACTGCAGGGACTCAATGAGAATCAGCCTGACTTCCACCGGCGTCAGGCGCATTGCTTCGCGATCCTTCGCGAACATACGAACTCCTTTATACAAAAAGGGATGGAGGGCGCAGGCCTGCTCCATCCCTTTGCAAGGTCGATAAAACGTTGCTGCGGGCTTTACGCCAGCACGCCGAAGAACGCGCCGACGATGCCCACGACCATGGTGGCCACGATCAGCACCATGGGGTTGATCTTCTTGGAC
>CABVBR010000214.1 GCA_902496645.1 uncultured Collinsella sp. | reverse complement strand
ACGAGCATGTGGTCGGCAATCCACTTCATCTCGCGCAGGCCCTCGTGCCAGCCGAAGGCGCCAAAGACCTCGGCCATGCAGCGTCCTTGTTTTTTAGGGTCGAGGCGCGCGGCCGAAGAGCCCAGTTTGGCAAGCGCGTAGGTAAAGAACTCCATGTTCCATGCGCCATGGAAGTAACTGTAGCGCCCGTGGTCGACGCCGGGGGCAAGCTGGTTGATGACAACATCGATGCCCGCCATATCTTGTCCGGCGACCGCGCGGAAGTAGTGCCCGGCGCCCTGGCCCAAACGTGTGTGGCAGCTCTTGTCCTCGATTACATGGCCGATGTGCATGACGCCGCGCTCACGGCACCAGTCGCCGATCTGCTCGTCAAAGCAGGTGCGGTAGAGTTGCGTAGCAATGTCCATGTAGGTGTGACGGACTCGGGCGCCATCTGCCTCGCGTGTCCAAAGGCCGTGCAACTTGGCAAGCCAATTCTCGCCAAGCGCATCGCGCAGGCGGCGGGCGAGCTCGTCCGACCAGGGCAGTGCCAGGTCGTTGCGCCCGATAAAGCTGCTGGTAGAGGTGTCGTCAAGCGTAGTGCCCTTTTCGTTCATAAAGCCGGGTTCGTCGGTGAAAAAGCCCAGGATGGTCTTGCCGAACTCGTCGCCCAGATGCTCAAACGTTGGTTCGTAGACGGCGTCGATCAACACGCGGCACGAGGCGGCATCGACCATGTTGATGTACTCGTCGCGAAAGCCGGTCTTTTGGCTGATGACGTACAGCTCGATCGTGGTGACGCCGGTGGGGGCGTCAAAACGCAGGCGGGCAGGGGTGCCGTCGTCGCTTTCCTCAACAGCGAACTCAAGACCGAGCGGCGCGCCGGCGGCATCGAAAACCGCCGCGCCCACAAAACGCTCCGTGGGATCCATCAGGTTACCGAGTTTGATAGTCGTGGACGGCTGAGGGCCGACAACCGTAACCGTGCGATGCTTGAGCACGGTCTTCTTGAGCGCAGGGTCGACGCCATCGCCCGCAAGCGCGCCGTTGGCATAGCCTGTGGGGAAGTGGGCGTCGTCGAGCAGCCAGATCTTTAACCCCAGGCGCTTGCACTCGCCGATGATAAAGCGCAGGTCAGACCACCAGCCGTCGCGACAGAAATCGGGATGCGTGCGCGATTCCAGGCAAACCTCGCGGATGTCGGCCCCGGCAATCTGCTCCAAATACTCGGTAATCGTCTCGCGCGCCTCGCCCTTGAGCCACAAGAACGGAAGTACATGGTTGTCGTAGGTGCCGCCAAGCACCTGCTCAAAATACGCCGCCATATACGCTCCTCCAAAACCAGCCTTTCAAATCCATTGAAGTCAGAGTACGCCGAGCGCGCCGCCCTGCTAATATCAAAACCACGGCAGAATATGACCGAATCAACGATAGGAGCACTATGGAGCTCACACATCTGGATAACCTGCTGCTTGAGCTAACCGACAGTGAGCGAGCCTATCGCGCGGGCGCCCGTTACGACTGGAGCGATGTACTCGGTCAAGGTAGTCAAGCAGATGTCGATGGTCGGCATATCCGTAAAATCGGCAACCCAACGCTCGCTCTGCACCAAGAAGGCATGCCCGAAGGTCTATCGATTGTTCGCAACTCGCGCTTTAATCCTGTGCCGGAACACGTGCACGATTATGTCGAAATCAGCTATGTCTATCGAGGGCGAGCGCCGCAAATCGTCAATGGTGCGGCGCTCACGCTTGCTCAAAACGAGGTCCTCTTGCTCGATGCCGCCTGCCCGCATGCTGTAGGCGAGCTCGGCGAGCACGACATTATGCTGAGCGTCATCATCTCGCGGCCAATGCTCAGCCGCAGCCTGGAGCAAAGCCTTTCGCCCACAAGCGCGGTGTCGCGCTTCCTGCTCAATGCCCTCAACGATGAAACCGACCACCGCGGTCACGTTCATTTCCACACGGGCGGCAGCCGTCGCGTGCGCCGCTACATGCAGGAGATGCTCTGTGAGCGCCTGGAGCCGACGGCGGCGAGCCCCCAGATCGTCTCGAGACTGTTCGAGCTGCTGCTGGTCGAGCTCATGCAAAGCTACGAGGCGACGCTGTTGCAAACCGACATGCCCGCGCTGCCGTCGGCACAGGTCGCGGCTGCCATGGGCTACATCGAGCGTCACGCTTGCGACTGTACCCTCGAGGACCTAGCCCGCCACCTGCGCCTGAGCCCCAACTACGCAAGCGCCCTACTCAAGCGTCAGACAGGACGCACATTCATGCAGCTCGTGCAAGAGAGCCGCCTGGCGCGCGCAGCGGCACTGCTCGACGCCGGCGCCACGGCAGAGGCGGCCGCGCGCGAGGCGGGTTATGCCAACATGAGCTTCTTCTACAAAAAGTTTGCCGAGCGTTA
>CABVBR010000213.1 GCA_902496645.1 uncultured Collinsella sp. | reverse complement strand
CTCGCCAATCTGGTCGCAAAGGTCGCGGTTGCGGTCGGCCAGGTCGCGCACGGTGGCAAAGTCGAAGCCGGGGTCGTCCTCGGCAGTAAAATACTCGGTCTCGAGCACCTTGAGGGCCTCTTCGCCCTTCTGGCGTTCGGACTCCATGGCGCCGTGGTCGCCATAGATAAACATGGGAATAAACGGCTGGCGCTCGTATTCGAGTGCTTGCGAAACGTTCATAGGCTGCTCCTTGGACGGGCCGCGTCGCGCGGCTCGGGGTTACTGAGTTGTGGCGAGATGATAGTTTACCATGGGCAACTATTGGCACCGCGCCCGGGACAACTACAATACCCTAGTTGACCGCTAGGACTTTTACAATGCTGCCGAAAGACACGAAAGGTTCCATCCTTCATGGATTTGCTGATTGATATTTTGCTCGACGCCGGCAAGGACACGCTGTCGCTGGTGCCGTTTTTGTTGGTGACGTATCTGGCCCTCGAGACCTTGGAGCACGTCGCGGGCGACCGCGTTAACGGGGCCATCAAGCGCGCCGGCGCCACGGGTCCCGTAGTTGGCTCGCTGCTGGGCATGGTGCCGCAGTGCGGCTTTTCGGCAATGGCGGCCACACTGTACGCCGGTCGTGTCGTGACCTTGGGCACGTTGGTGGCGGTGTTCCTTTCGACCTCCGATGAGATGCTGCCGCTGTTGCTCGCCGAGCAGGTGCCCGTGCAGACCATGGCGATGCTTTTGGCTTCGAAGGCACTGATCGCGCTGGTCACGGGCTTTATCGTGGACGCCGCCATTCGCGGCCTGCGTCGTAACGCTCGCGCGCATGCGGCGATTCGCCGCACCGTGCTGGGAACCGCGGCCAACCCGGCCCACGTGAATTGCGCGCACGACGACCACACTGGCGGTGACATCATCGACGAGGTGGCCGAGGCGGGCGTGAGCGCCGACCACATCCACGAGCTGTGCGAGCGCGACCATTGCGGTTGTGATGAAGACGAGGACGAGCACGAACACGGACATGGCCACGATCACGGTCATGAGGGCGAATATGAACACCATGATGGTCACGGTCACTCCCATTCCCACGAAGGGACGCCTGTCCTGTCGATTATCCGCAGCGCGATCTCGCACACCGTGCAGGTTTCGGTTTTTATTTTCCTGGTGACGCTGGTCCTGGTCGCCGTGCTCGAGACCTTCGGCGAGTCCGCGATCGAGCAGTTCCTGCGTGGCAACGAGACGCTCGCCGTCCTGGGTTCGGCGCTTGTCGGCCTGATCCCCAACTGCTCGGCGAGCGTGGTCATTACGCAGCTGTACCTGGAGGGCGCGCTACAGCTGGCGCCGATGCTCGCCGGCACGCTCATTTCCGCCGGCGTGGGCTACCTGGTGCTGTTCCGCACCAACCGCAGCGCTCGCGAAAACGCCGTGTTCCTGGTCATGATGTACGTCATCGGCGCTGGCTGGGGCCTTATCCTATCCGCCTTCGGCCTCTAAGTAGGCCTAAAAATGGACTTCAAATAGCCATGCTCGGCGCCTGCGCAATGCGGCGACGCATGGCATTTTGAAGCCCGTTTTTTTGTTGAGTCATGGATTCCGAGCGCTCACACCGCTCAAAACAAAAAGGTAGATTTCCGGGCATGTCCCGAAAATCTACCTTGGTTAGCGCAGCAGCTCGGTGAGGTTGCGCTTAAAGCGGGCCCGGTCTTCGCTGGTAAATGCCGCCGGTCCGCGAGTGCGTCCCCCGGCGCGGCGTACCTTCTTTTCCTCGTGGCGAATAAACAGTTGCATGTCGATGGTCGCCTTATCGTAGACGCGCCCGCGCACGCCGATGGCGGCGGCATCGCGCCCGAGCACCATGCTCGCCAAGCCAATGTCCTGCGTCACGACTACGTCGCCCGCCTGCAGGCGTTCGACAATGGCAAAGTCGGCGCTGTCGGCGCCAACGCTCACATCGAGCGTCGTGACCCAAAAGCCGCGTCGCGCGTACTCGGCATCGCGCGGGTCGTCGCGGCGAATGTGCCGTTCCAGGTTTTGCGTGCTGTTGCCGGCGATAACAACGGCGACGCCCGCCCGCCGCGCGCAGTCAATCGACTCGCGCGTGACCGGGCAGGCGTCGGCATCAATAAAGAGCGTTCGCGGCATCTAGTGCACCAGTTTGCCAAATTGAATAGCGCGAACGATCAGCGTTACGCCAAACACCAGCAGCGCGGCGCCGCTAAAGATGACGAGCATCTTGGCCGACCATAGCGGATAGATAAACACGAACATGCCGGCGATGATGGAGAGTGCGCCGCTCAGGATAGCGAGGGTGCGGTTGGACGAAAGCTCGGACTCCAGAATGGACATGACACCTTCGACAATCCAGCCAAAGCCGGCTACGATAACCACCATCGTGGTGAGCGTCGCGGTC
>CABVBR010000212.1 GCA_902496645.1 uncultured Collinsella sp. | reverse complement strand
GCTGTCGAGGAGGCCTCTCGCGAGTCCACCGGTCGCCGCAAAAAGCGCAAGGAGAAGCGCGAGCGCGAGGCTGCAAAGGCTCAGGAGGAGCGCAAGATTGAGGAGGCGCTGGCCCAGGGCGTGAACCCCGAGGACCTCGACGCCATCAAGGTCTCCCAGGGCGTTACCGTCCAGGAGCTCGCCGAGGCGCTCGACGTTCCGGCCAACGACATCATCAAGCGCCTGTTCCTGCTGGGTACGCCGCTTACCATGACGCAGTCCATGTCCGACGACCTCGTCGAGCTCGTTGCCGACGACCTGGGCCGTCAGATCAAGATCATCACCCCCGAGGAGGAGAACACCTTCTCGTTCTACGACGATCCCGCCGACCTTAAGCCGCGTGCCCCGGTCGTCACCGTCATGGGCCACGTCGACCACGGCAAGACGAGCCTGCTCGACGCCATCCGTCACACCGGCGTTGCTGCCGGCGAGGCGGGCGGCATTACGCAGGCCATCGGCGCTTCGCAGGTCATGATCAACGACCGTAAGATCACCTTCATCGATACCCCGGGTCACGCCACCTTTACGGCCATGCGTGCCCGTGGCGCCAAGGTGACCGACATCGTCATTCTGATCGTGGCTGCCGACGACGGCGTCATGCCCCAGACCATCGAGTCGATCAACCACGCCAAGGCCGCCGGTGTTCCCATCGTCGTCGCTGTCAACAAGATCGATAAGCCGGGCGCCAACCCCGACCGCGTGCGCCAGGAGCTCACCGAGTACGGCATCATCCCCGAGGAGTGGGGCGGACAGAACATGTTCGTCAACATCTCGGCCAAGCAGAAGATCGGTATCGACGACCTGCTCGAGACCGTCCTGCTCCAGGCCGACGTTCTCGAGCTCAAGGCCAACCCCGATACGTTCGCTTCGGGCAACGTCCTCGAGGCTAAGCTCGACAAGGGCCGCGGCTCGGTTGCCACTGTGCTCGTGACCCGCGGCACCCTGCGCGTGGGCGACACGCTGGTCGCCGGCCTCACCTATGGCCGCGTCCGTGCCATGCTCGACCCCAAGGGCAACGCCGTCACCGAGGCCGGTCCCTCTGACGCCGTCGAGATCCTGGGCCTGCAGTCCGTCCCCAACGCCGGCGATGAGTTCCGCGTGTTCGAGGACGAGCGCGAGGCACGTGCGCTGGCCGACGAGCGTTCGCTCAAGGCCCGTATTGAGGAGCAGAGCCGCGTGAAGCACGTGACGCTCGAGAACCTCTTCGAGACCATTGCCGACGCCGAGGTCAAGGAGCTCAACCTGATCATCAAGGCCGACGTCCAGGGTTCCATCGAGGCCCTTCAGGACTCCCTCGACAAGATGGATCAGTCCGAGGTGCGCATCAACACGATCCACTCCGCCGTCGGTGCCATCAACGAGACCGACGTCGTCCTGGCCGACGCCTCCAACGCCATCATCATCGGCTTTGGCGTCCGTCCCGACGGCAAGGCCCGCTCCGCCGCCGAGCGCGAGGGCGTCGAGATCCGTTGCTACGACGTCATCTACAAGTGCCTCGAGGACCTCGACGCTGCCCGCATCGGTATGCTCAAGCCCACCGAGGTCGAGGTCTCCACGGGTTCCGCGACGGTCCTGGACACCTTCAAGGTGCCCAAGGTCGGTATCGCCGCCGGTGTCCGCGTCGAAGAGGGCGAGATCGCCGCGACCGATTCCGTGCGCCTGGTGCGCGATGGCATCGTGGTCTTCAACGGTAAAATCGCCTCGATGCGCCACTACAAGGACGAGGCCAAGAGCCTCAAGAGCGGCTCCGAGGGCGGTATTGGCCTGGAGAACTTCCAGGACATCAAGCCTGGCGACACCATTGAGGGCTACCGCATTGACCAGGTTGCCCGTACCGAGTAGGGGGTAGCGCTATGAAGCAAACGCAGGCAACCCGCCGTCTGGGCGAGCAGCTTCGCGAGAAGCTCGGTTATATCCTGCTCTTCGAGGTTTCCGATCCGCGTCTCGACCTGGTCACCCTGACCGCGGTCGAGGTCGCGGTGGACCGTTCGTTCGCGCGCGTGTACGTGTCGTGCGACGCGAGCCGCTACGACGAGGTCATGGAGGCGCTCGCCAGCGCCAAGGGCCGCATCCGTAGCCTGTTGGCCCGCTCGCTCGATTGGCGCGTCACGCCCGAGCTCGATTTTCGCATCGATCGCTCGACCGATGAGGCCGAGCGCATCACGCGTGCGCTGGAAAACGTTCCCGCCACGCTTGCGATCGAAAAGGACGAGGACGGCTATCCCATAGCGGATGCCGCCCAGGAGGCAGCTTTAGATGAGTAATTCCGCCGACCTCGCATCGTGCGAGTCTGCAGATATTCAGCGACGCATCCTCGAGCTCATCGAGGATGCGTCCTCCATTGCGATTTCGGGACATAC
>CABVBR010000211.1 GCA_902496645.1 uncultured Collinsella sp. | reverse complement strand
CCGCCGCCTGTTCCCACTAGCAACCGTCATCACGCCCAATATTCCCGAGGCCATGGCCCTGCTTGACTACGAGGTCGACTCCGAGCGCACACAGCAAAATGCTGCCATGCTCCTCACCCGCCGCTTTGGTTGCGCATCCCTCGTTAAGGGTGGGCATCTTGTCAACGAGGCCAACGATGTATTGGCCGAACCCGCGCCGCTCGATGACGAGGGCAACCATCTGGGCGATCCGCTCACCACGTGGTTCCGCCACAAGCGCATCGAGACCGACAACACACACGGCACCGGCTGCACGCTTTCGTCCGCCATCGCCTGCGCGCTGGCCCAGGGCATGGATCTTGCCGATGCCGTCAATGCGGGCAAGGCATACCTGACAGGCGCTCTGGCCGCCGGCCTGAACATGGGCAAAGGCTCCGGCCCTGTCAACCACATGTGGCAGTACTAAATAGCCAGTAACCTGCCAAAAAGAGACAGGCTACCTTGCACCAAAAACCGTCGCAACATTCGATGAAAATCGTGCAAACGCGAAAAATCATTAAATGTTGCGACGGTTTGATTTTAGATAGCGGTCGAGCAAAGGACCAGAGCGCCTATTCGTCGGCGAGTTGAATTCCCAACAAACCCGAGAGTGCCAGCGCCTGCTCGGCATTGACCGTCAAGCCACGCAACTCATGGTAATCGCCCGAAACAACGGGCGCTGCAAATGTACAGCGCGACACATCAACGCCGGAAAGCGACGTCTTGAACACATCAACACGCGTCAGGTCACAGCCATCCAGGCGTATCTGACCCAGCTTGGCACCCTGAAATGCAGCCTCTCTCAGACGTGTATCGCATGCTGTCATAGGGCCAATGCGTCCCTCCGAAAGGTTCGCATAGCTCAAATCGCACGATCCAAACGACACGCTCGACAGGCGCGCCTTGAGCAAGTTGAGTCCCGGTGCCGAGCAGTCAACGAAGTCGCAGCGGCTGAGCCAGCAGCCTTCCATGTTGCAGCGGATAAAGCGGCAACCGCGAAACACCACGTCGCGAAACGTCGAGCCGCTCCAGTCAACGCTATCGAACTCGCAAGATCGGAACACAACGCCATCGAAGGTCGCGCCGTTCGCCACGTCGTAGGCAAGATCCAAATCCTCAAAAGCGGTATTGGAGACGAGCTCATCGCCCTCGGCAAAGAGGTCGATGAGCTCGTCCATGCCCATATGGCAGCCAATCCGTTCGTTTACCCGGGCAAAACCACCGCAAAGGTGCCTGTCCCCTTTGCGGTGGCTTGGGGTCGCGCTACTCACCGAGCATCTCTTGGAGCTTGGCTGCCACGGCATGTCCCAAGCTCTCGTGGCTTTCGGGCATCATATGCAGATAGTCGATATCGCCCGGCTCGGCAAACTCGGCGGCATTCAAAAAGTCGCAGCCAAACTGCTCGGCCACGTGCGCATAGTACTCGCCAAAATGCTCAGATGCCTCAACGGAATGCTCGTCAAAGTCGGTCATATACACATCGGCGATCTGCGGCTTGATCTTGATAGGAGCCATCAGCAGGATGCGCGGGCAAGGCGCAGCGTCGGTCCACGGAAACGCGCGGACGGCGCGAATCAGCGCCATGGCGCCACGGGCGATATCGGAAGCTGTCACGTTAAAGACCGTCTTACAGTCGTTGGTGCCCAGCATGATCACAATGGCGTCCAGCGGCTTATGGGCCTCGAGCAGCATCGGAAGCGCGCGAATACCGTTGAGATTAGTGTCCAGATGGCACATGTCGTCGCGTACCGTCGTGCGGCCGTTGAGGCCTTCTTCAATTACATGCCAGCCCTCGCCTAAGTCACGTTGGACCACGCCACACCAGCGCACATCCTGCGCATAGCGCACCGCGGTACCGCCGCGCATGCCCGCCGGATCGTAACCATAGGTGTTGCTGTCACCAAAGCATAGAACGTTTTTCATCGTAAGCTCCCCACTCAATAAAAAGCCGACGGGAGCAGCCCCCGTCGGCTCGGTATATCGCATCACGCGCACCGTTTACAGGTACTTGCGCCAGTCGTCGTCATCCTCGTCATCCTCGGCAGCGGCCTGAGCCTGCTCGGCGGCACGGGCGGCTGCGGTGCGGGCGGCAACCTGAGCATAGGACTCCTCGTTGCGCTCGGGGAAGTTTGCCAGCACGTGCTCGAACTTGGCGAAGTCCTCGTCCCAGCGCGTAGAGGGCACGGCAAAGAAGACCTGCTTGACCTTGAAGTCGCCCGACGCGAGCTCCTTGCGGAAGAGCTCGGCCACGGCCTCGGCATCAAAGCCGTTGTTGTCGCAGCCCCAAGCACCCAGCACGAGCTTCTCGCGACCAAGCTCATCGCAGATGGCGAGCACAAAGCGAATGCGGTCGCGCAGGGCATCCAGCAGAGCATCGTCGCTCACGCGATACTCCTGGCGGGCGCGCCTA
>CABVBR010000210.1 GCA_902496645.1 uncultured Collinsella sp. | reverse complement strand
TCTGGACCGCGCCATGGGAGCCCTCAAACCGGGCGGAACGCTCGTCTATTCGACTTGTTCGATCTTGCCGCAGGAAAACGAGGACGCCCTGCAAGAGGCCCTCGACAAGCACATGGACTGCGAGCTCATCCCCCTCGACGGCACGCCAAGCAAAAGCGAAGCACGCCGCGCCCAGGATGCCGGCGAGGAGCCGCGCATCGAGTCCAACGCTCTCACCGAGGCAATCGCCGCGGGTCAGGTATCGGCCATCACCAACGGCATGCCCGGCACGCTCACCATCCCGCCCAGCCGCGACTTTGAGGGCTTCTACATCGCCCTGGTCCGAAAACGCGGCTAGCGCACGGATTCAAAACTCAACAAGCTATTCCCGTGCGCGCTTGTCCTGCTGGTCACGGTGCTGCTTAAGCGCCTCGCGTTCCTTGCGCTCGGCTCTTTTGCCCTTAATGGCCGTAACCACAAAATAGATGACCGCGGCGGCAACGATTGCGCCCACGCATAGGCCAATCGAGCCCAACATTGCTGTGAATTCCATTCCGCGTCACCTCTCTTTTAAACGGGACTTTCAAGATAGCACCTCAATACCCGCCACCACAGCTCCTTCACGTTCGCCGGCCCTTCGGTCTAACGGATGGCGCGGCGGGGAAAAATCAACTCGTCAAACGATTTAGCAAGTACAATGCTGCCGGCACCCTGCCGGCCGTCATCACATAGAATCGAGCCTCCATGGATACCCTCAACGACCTAAACGAGCGCGTCGACGCCTTTGTCGGCACCAGCTCCTTCGACACGTCAGTCACGGCAAACGACCAAGCCCCCATCGATGTTCCCGCCGAGGTTCACGAGGACATTGTCGCCTCGGTCGACTTCTCCGAGGTAGAACTTGCAGACGAATTTACCGAGCCCCAGGTGGCCGTAACTCCCAACGGCCTTTTGCCCATGGAGCCGCTGCCCATCGACGGGCGTCTGCGCAAGGCGGCTCTCCGCATGCCCGATGAGATCGAGGAGGCCAGCGGCTTTACGCTCTTCGGTCGTCGCATCAAGTCGCTTATCTACACCACCGACGTCGCGGTCATCCGCAACTCCAACGCCGATGCCGTCTTTGCCGTTTACCCCTTCACGCCACAGCCGGCCATTACGCAGGCGTTGTTGACCGTTGCCGAGTGCCCGGTCTTTGTAGGCGTGGGCGGCGGAACTACGACCGGTAAGCGCTCCGTACAGATGGCAGCCGTCTCCGAGATGCAGGGCGCGGCGGGCTGTGTGGTCAACTCCCCTGCCACTGCCGAAATGATCGAGCACATCACCAACATCGCCGACATCCCCGTCATCGCCACGGTCGTACGTTGCGACGACGATGCTCACGCCAAAGTGCGCGCCGGAGCCAAGATCCTCAACATCGCGGCCGGCAAGAACACGCCCCAGGTCCTGCGCGAGCTGCGCGAGCACTATCCCAACCTGCCGCTCATCGCACCGGGCGGCAAGACGCCCGAGAGCATCCGTGAGACCATCGCCGCCGGCGCCAACGCCATCATTTGGACGCCGCCTTCGGCCCAGCAGCTGCAGACCGACATGATGCAGCGCTACCGCAAGATGAAGGAAGACGCCACGCCTGTCATCTCGCGCGACGATGTGCCCATTATCGACCAGGTCGCCGCCGCCGAGGTCAGCCAGGTCGAGAATATGAATCCCGACGTGCCGATTCCCGACGAGGTCATCGAGCGCGTCGCTTCGATCCACGATCATATCGAGGAACGTCGCGCCAACCGCGGACTCAAGCCCTCGCTGCACGGCTTCTTCTTCCGCGGAAAGAAACGCTAACCGCAACAGCAAGGCCCGCCCCGCAAACAACGGGACGGGCCTTTTCTGTTTTCGAATGTCAGGAGTGACAAGCGCAGCTGTTAAAACTGACAGTCAGCGCACGAACGCTAATCCACGCGCTTGTCGCCCATAAAGAAGAGCGCCACCGTACCAGGTCCGGTGTGCGAACCGATCAGAGTACCGATGTTATTGATCTCGATCTTGTCTTTAAGCTGCGGAACCTGTTCCTCAATCAGCGCCGCAACTGCCTCCGCATCCTCGCGGCACGCCGAGTGCGACATGATGCACTTACCCGAATATTCCGCACCGTCCTGCACGTGTGCCATCATGGTCTTAGCCATCTCGGAAATCGCGCGCTTCTTAGTGCGAATCTTCTCACGTGGCGACAGCCCACCTTCGCAATCGACCGTCATAAGTGGGCAAATCTTAAGCGCCGTGCCGATGATCGCGCTTGCGGCCGAAATGCGACCGCCTCGTAGGTAGCTCGACAGATCGGTCGAGAAGAACCAGTGGTGAAGGTTGAGTTTATGCTCCTCAATCCAAGCGGCCGTCTCGTCGAGCGAAGCGCCGCCATCGCGAACGTCGGCGGCACATTCCGCCAGCAGGCCAAAGCCCGAAGACGCCGCCAACGAATCGATGACGCGCACCTTGCCGCCCTGAGGATAGCGATCCGCGAGCATCTGTGCCGCAACGCAGGCCGATCCATACGTGCCCGAAATACCCGACGACAACGTCAGGTGCAGCACGTCTTTACCCTCGGCAACAAACGGCTCC
>CABVBR010000209.1 GCA_902496645.1 uncultured Collinsella sp. | reverse complement strand
GCATGTCCGAGGACGTTCCGGAGAGAAACCCCCGTCACGCCCCCGGATCCCCGGTGGGAGTTCTAGACCTTGTCGGCCTTAGTACATACCGCCGCCCTGCTGACCAGCGGTGGCAGCAGCGATAGCGTCCTCAAGCTGAGTGTTCTTGGGCACATCGGAGACGGTGGCCTCGGTGATGAGAATCAGGCTGGCGACAGAAGCAGCGTTCTGCAGGGTGACGCGGCTGACCTTGACGGGGTCGAGGACGCCCATCTCGATCATATCGCCCCACTCGCCGTTGGCAGAGTTGAGACCCTGGCCGGCGGGCAGCTCGGCAACCTTGTCGACCACGACAGCGCCCTCAAAGCCAGCGTTCTTGGCGATGGTGGCGACCGGAGCGGTCAGAGCCTTCTTGACGATATCGACGCCGATCTTCTCCTCGGGGTCGTCGATCTCGACAGCGTCGAGCGCAGGAGCGGCGTCCATGAAGGCGACGCCGCCGCCGGCGACGATGCCCTCCTCGACAGCAGCGCGGGTAGCCTGCAGGGCATCCTCGACGCGGTGCTTGATCTCCTTGAGCTCGGACTCGGTAGCAGCGCCGACCTTGATGACGGCAACGCCACCGGAGAGCTTGGCCAGGCGCTCCTGGAGCTTCTCGCGGTCGAAGTCAGAGGTGGTGTTCTCCATCTCGCCCTTGATCTGAGCGATGCGGGCGTCGATGGCCTCCTTGGAGCCAGCGCCGCCGACGACGACGGTGTTGTCCTTGGAGATGGTGACGGACTTAGCGGTACCGAGCATATCAGCGGTGATGTCAGCGACCTTCACGCCCAGCTCGTCCAGAGCAGCCTGGCCACCGGTGAGGACGGCGATGTCCTCCAGGATGCGCTTGCGGCGATCGCCGTAGCCCGGGGCCTTGACGGCGCAGACGTTGAGGGCGCCACGGATCTTGTTGAGGACGAGGGTCGGCAGAGCCTCGCCATCGATGTCCTCAGCGATGATGAGCAGGCCACGGCCAGCGCGCTGGACAGCCTCGAGAACAGGCATGATGTCCTGGACGCTGGAGATCTTCTGGTCGGTGATGAGGATGTACGGATCCTTCATCACGGCCTCCATGCGGTCGTTATCCGTGACGAAGTAAGCGGAGACATAGCCCTTGTCGAACTGCATGCCCTCGACGGTGTCGATGGTGATGTCGAACGTCTGGGAATCCTCGACGGTGATGACGCCGTCCTTGCCCACGACCTCCATGGCCTCGGCGATCTTCTCGCCGACCTCGGGGTCACCGGCGGAGATGGTACCGACGGAAGCAATCTGCTCCTTGGTCTCGACCGGCTTGGCCTGCTTCTTCATCTCGGCGACGGCGGCGTTGACGGCCTTGTCGATGCCGCGACGGATGGCCAGCGGGTTGGCGCCAGCGGCGACGTTGCGCAGGCCGTCGTTGACGATGGCCTGGGCGAGCAGGGTTGCGGTGGTGGTGCCGTCACCCACGGTGTCGTTGGTCTTGGTGGCGACCTCCTTCACCAGCTGGGCGCCCATGTTCTCGATGTTGTCCTCGAGCTCAATCTCCTTAGCGACAGAAACGCCGTCGTTGGTGATGGTCGGAGCACCGAACGTGCGCTGCAGCGCAACGTAGCGGCCCTTGGGGCCCATGGTGACGGTAACGGCGTCGGCCAGAGTGTTGACGCCCTTTGCGAGCTTGGCGCGGGCATCGGTGTTGAACGTAATGTTCTTTGCCATGGTAGGTAATCCTCCAAAAGAAATGTGACTCGCGTCGCCGCTTCCGAGTCCTATGCGACGATCGCGTTCAAAGACGAATCAGAGATTCTGACGAGACTAGGCCTCGACGACGGCGTAGATGTCGTCGGCGCGCATCAGCAGATACTTCTCGCCGTCGACCTTGACCTCGTTGCCACCGAACTTACCATAGATGACAACGTCACCGACCTTGACGTCCATGGGGATGCGCTCACCCTTGTCGTTGACCTTGCCGGCGCCAACGGCAACGATGGTGCCGCGCTGCGGCTTCTCCTGGGCGTTGCTGGCGATATACAGACCAGAAGCGGTCTTCTGCTCGGCCTCGTCGGGCTTGACCAGAACACGATCTGCAAGCGGCTTCAAAGACGACATGCTTGTTTCCTCCTTTTTGGGCCGCGCGGTTATGCCGCGCGAATTAACCCTTTTTGTTTGCGTACGCGTTGAATGGTACCCACGAATGGCGGGTTATACAACACGGAGTCAAAAAATCTTATTTTTTGGCACTTAGATTTTCTGAATGCCGGGGGATAACTTAGCGATGCCTCCCGTGTGGCTCCGGAGGGGCGGGGCATAAGGTTTCCTGCTCGGGCAGTCCTGCTCGCACGAAGGCCACATTAAGTGGCCTTCGGCTCGTGCGGAACTCGCGATAAACCTTATGCCCCGCCCCTCCGGCGCCACACGGGAGCTGAGTCAACGTTATCGGGCCCGGTATTCAGAAAAGTCAGTGCAGCAAAATGGCGATGCGGATAGCGACATGGGCATGGTTTTCGCCGCGCGCACGGGTCCCCCAGGGAGCACCGTGCATTTTTGGGAGTATTCAGCAGACCAGGACGATTGCATACGCACCGGACATTCCTTATTGGT
>CABVBR010000208.1 GCA_902496645.1 uncultured Collinsella sp. | reverse complement strand
ACATCTCCACCGTTCCTTCAACTGGGAAAACGGCGCCCCCGGGGCCCGTGAGGGGCCTCGGGGGCGTTCGGCTAGCTGCGGGAACGGCCTGTCCGCTCAATGTGTTCGGCTGAGATCGGAAATCAACCACGCCCTCTCGAACCTCGCGAAGACATCAGCCACCATGGAAAGCGCGGGCAAACGCAAACTCGCCGCAAGAGGCCCCCTACAACTCAGCGAGCATGATCCAGGCAGAGCTGTCCTGCGCAAGCCTGCCGTCTGCAAGCGGTGATGAGGTGAGCAGGACCTTGCCCGCCGGCAGCTCCACGGGTGCTGCACCGAAGTTCGTCACACACGCCCAGCCGTTGTCGCGGCGATAGGCGATGACGCCGCCCTCAGCACCCTCGGCACCATCCGCAAGGCCGGTACGCCCGTCAAGATCGAGCCACGCAAGATCGTTGGCGCACCCGCGCAGCTTGCGCCGCAGCCAGAGGGCGTCACGATAGAGCGCAAGCATCGATGTCGGGTCCGCTTCTTCCCTATCGGCAGCGTAATCGGAAAACCATGCAGGCTGCGGCAGATGGGGCGCCGCATCGGCGTCCGCCGGTGAAAACCCAAACGATCCGCCCTGCGTGGGATCGTCCGTCGCCACCCACGGCAGGGGCACACGGCAGCCGTCGCGCCCCTTCACGCGCTTCGGTCCGTGCGTATTGGTCGCAGTAGGATCTTCGAGTGCGGCCCACGGGATATCGGCCACCTCAAAAAGGCCGAGCTCCTCACCCTGATACACGTATGCCGAGCCCGGAAGCGCCAGCTCAAGCAAAAGGGCCGCCCGCGCGCGGCGCTCGCCGAGTTCACGGTCCTCGTCATAAGACGACCCGTCGCGTAAGAGCCAGTCAAGCGCAATCTGGTGGTAGCGCGTCGCCTTGATTTGCGGCAGGGCATAGCGCGTCGCCACGCGCGGCACGTCGTGGTTGGAGAGTACCCAGGTCGAGGCGGAATCGGATTCGATGGCCGCCTTCAAGCCCTCCTCGATTGCAGCGTGCATGTCATCATAGGTCCAAGTGGCCTTGGCGAACTCAAAGTTAAATGTCTGGCCAAGCTCGCTGGGGCGCGCGTAGAGATACTGGCGCTCGGGCAGCACCCACGCCTCGGCAACAGCGCTGCGCGGCGGATTATAGCGGTCGAACACGCGGCGCCACTCGCGATAGATCTCGTGAACCTCGTTGCGATCCCACAGCGGATGGGTGCCGTCGTCAACCATGTCATCGCGCTCGGCGAGATGCCACTGGTCGAGATCATCGCGGTCGAGATCCTTGGCGAGACCGTGCGCCACATCAATGCGAAAGCCATCGACGCCTCGATCGCTCCAAAACGCCAGGACGTCGCAAAAGAACGCGCGAACCTCGGGGCATGACCAGTCAAAGTCCGGCTGCTCGGGCGTAAACATGTGCAGATACCACTGACCGTCCGCAACACGCGTCCAGGCGGGGCCGCCAAAGTTGGCATTCCAATTGGTGGGAGGCAGCTCGCCATGCTCGCCGCGACCATCACGGAAGATATAGCGGGCGCGCTCGGGCGATCCGGGGCCGGCGGCAAGAGCGGCTTTGAACCAGGGGTGCTGGTTGGACGAATGGTTGGGCACGATGTCGACGATGACCTTGATGCCGCGCGCGTGAGCCGCGGCGATCATGTCATCGAAGTCGTCAAGCGAGCCGAGACGTTGGTCGGCATCGCAGTAGTCCGCCACGTCATAGCCGCCATCGACAAGAGGCGATGGGTAAAACGGGCTCAGCCAGATGGCCTCGATACCCAGCCGCTCAAGATAGTCCATCTGCTGGGTAATGCCCGCGATATCGCCCAAACCCGAACCAGTCGAGTCCTTAAACGAGCGCGGGTAAATCTGATAGATCGCGGCATCGGACATCCATGAGCGCGAGGAGGACTTTTCTGTAGCCATGGGGTGTGTCTCCCTTGCAACGAGGTTTTGTGAGATGCCCACGATGATACGCCCAAAGCTGACATTCACGGCAATCAACGCCGCAGCCACGCCCCAAACGCTCGCCCCCTCTCGGGCTCGAGCCTCCTGGGACGAATCGATCGATTAGTGAAAAGAACGGAAGACTTACTCCCCCGGCCACGACAGCGAGCGGGCTCCGGGTGCCCCAGGTTGCCGCGAAAGAGGAGGGAAGCGTACTTTAGTACGCGACCGACGATTGAGGGGCAAGATGGGGTGCCCGGGGCCCGCGCAGCGTCAACAAAAAACGCGGTTCGTTAGAACCGCGTAAGATAGTTGGAGCGGACAACGGGGCTCGAACCCGCGACCCCAACCTTGGCAAGGTTGTGCTCTACCAACTGAGCCATGTCCGCATATGTAAAACAAAACGGGCGCCGGAGCGCCCGGATGTTGCCTGGAGGCGAAGCCCGGATTCGAACCGGGGGTAAAGGCTTTGCAGGCCTCTGCCTTACCACTTGGCCACTTCGCCGAAAAAGGACCGCTTGAGACGGTCCGGAAATGCAATGGAGCGGACAACGGGGCTCGAACCCGCGACCCCAACCTTGGCAAGGTTGTGCTCTACCAACTGAGCCATGTCCGCTTGCGGGTTATTAATTTACGCGAGTTGCCC
>CABVBR010000207.1 GCA_902496645.1 uncultured Collinsella sp. | reverse complement strand
CGGGCCTAACCTTATTCGATGGGTTGATATGTACATTTCCACACATCAGGCTCTACTCGACTTTTGCCAGCGCGCCCGCGAGTTCGACGCGATTGCCGTCGATACCGAGTTTTTGCGCGAGCGCACGTTCCATCCGCGTCTGTGCCTGGTTCAGATTGCCACCCCTGCCGAGAGCGTCGCGGTCGACCCCCTGGTGATCGACGACCTGTCGCCGCTCGCCGAGCTTATGGCCGATGAGAGCGTAACCAAAGTGTTCCACGCCTGCTCGCAGGATATGGAGGTCATGCTCCATACTGTGGGCGTGCTGCCGCGTCCTATTTTTGATACACAGGTGGCCGCCGCCTTTTTGGGTGAGCGCCAGCAGATTTCCTACGGCGCGCTCGTGCAGACGTTTTGCGGCGTCTCGCTGCCCAAGACTGAGTCGCTGACCGATTGGTCGCGCCGTCCGCTGACCGACAAGCAGATTGAGTACGCGATCGATGACGTCAAGTACTTAATCGTGGCCTATACCGAGATGATGAGCCGTCTGCGTGAGCTGGGCCGCGTGGACTGGGTGCTCGACGAGCTACGCCCGCTGGTCGACGAGTCGCACTATCGCGCCGACCGTCACGAGGCATTCCGTAAGGTCAAGCGCATCAACTCCTGCAGCCGCCATCAGCTGGGCATCGCGCGCGAGCTCGCCGCCTGGCGCGAGGACCGCGCCGAGCGCCGCAACATCCCGCGCAAGTGGGTCATGTCCGACGATACGCTGCTGGCGCTCGTCAAGCGCAATCCCGTGCGTGTCGAGGAGTTCCGCAGTATCCGCGGTACCGACCAGCTGGGGGAGCGCGACGTGGACGGCGCGCTCATGGCCATCAAGCGCGGCGCGAGCTGTCCGCACGACCGTCTGCCGCTCATGGTGCGCGGACACCGTCAGATCTCGCCGGAGCTGGAGAGCGTGACCGATCTTATGTATGCGCTCATCCGCTTGGTTGCCGAGCGCTCGGGCGTGGCGACTTCGGTTATTGCCTCGCGCGATGACTTGGCCGACTACATTGAGCATCCCGAGCAGAGCCCCCTGCGCGAAGGCTGGCGCTTTGAGCTCGTGGGCTCGCGCCTGGACGATTTGCTCTCGGGCAATATGGGGTTGACGGTCAAAGACGGCAAAATTGAATTGCTGTAGTGAAGCCTAACTGCCTGAATGGGTAAAATGCCTCCAACGTGTAACTCGATTCGGAGGAATTCGCATGCCTTATTACTATGGATACGGCTTTGGTATCGACCCGCTGTACCTGCTGGTTGTTCTTGTCTGTACGGTGCTTGGTCTTGCCGCGCAGAGCTATATCAACTCGACGTACAAGACGTGGTCCAAGGTACGCTCGGACGGCGACACGGGTGCTACGGTCGCTCGCCGCATGCTCGACGCCAACGGTTGCAACGCCGTGGGTATCAAGGGCGTTGCCGGCGAGCTCACCGACCACTACAACCCGCAGGATAACAACCTGTATCTGTCGGACGCTAACCGTTCGGGTGGTTCGGTCGCAAGCGTTGCCGTCGCCTGCCACGAGGCGGGCCATGCCGCCCAGCGCCAAAGCGGCTATGCCATGATGAAGGTGCGCACCGCTCTCGTGCCGGTCGTCAACTTTACTCAGAATACCTGGACGATCGTGCTGCTCATGGGCCTGTTCATGAACATCGCGGGACTCACGACCCTCGCGCTGATCTTCTTTTCGTTTAGCGTGCTGTTCCAGCTGGTTACGCTGCCGGTTGAGATCGATGCCAGCCGCCGCGCCGTGGCGTATATCGAGCAGTCGGGTATGAGCTCCAAGCAGGTCAACGGTGCCAAGAAGGTACTGACGGCAGCTGCGCTCACCTACGTGGCAGCGGCACTGACCTCGATTATTCAGCTGCTCTACCTTATGGCTCGTTACAACAGAAACTCCAACCGATAAGAGCTTGGACTGACAGGCGCCGCGGGGATTTGTGTCCCCGCGGCGCTGTACTATGTGTGGGACTTGAATTTGCACAGGGCTGGAGCCCGTGTGCACAATGACGAAAGGAGGCTGCGTGGCAGGCTGGAATCTAACCGGCAATAGCGTTTCTGCCGAGTTCGACGGCTCGGACGAGCAGGAGCGCAAAGAGCTCAGCGTGAGCCAGGCGGTGGAGATCGCCGCTGGCGCGCTCGATGCGATTCCGCAGCTGAACGTCCTGGGCGAGGTCACCGGCTTTCGTGGCCCCAATGCCCGAAGCGGCCACTGTTACTTCCAGATCAAGGACGACTCGGCCGCCGTCGACTGCATCATCTGGAAGGGCGCCTACCTTAAGCGTACCTTCGATCTGCGCGATGGCATGCAGGTGAGCTTTAAGGGCAGCTTCAATCTCTACAAGCCCACGGGTCGCATGAGCTTCGTCGCCCGCTCGTTCTCGCTGGCGGGGGAGGGCTTGCTGCGTCAGCAGGTGGCTCAGTTGGCCGAAAAGCTGCGTCGCGAGGGTCTGATGGACGAGGCACGCAAACGTCGCATTCCGGTGTTTTGCTCGCGTGTGGCGGTCGTCACCTCGCTTTCGGGCGCCGTAATCGACGACGTCAAGCGTACGCTGCGCCGTCGCAACCCGCTCGTCGAGCTCGTCTGCGTGGGGGCCAAGGTTCAAGGCGAGGGCGCGCCGGCGGAG
>CABVBR010000206.1 GCA_902496645.1 uncultured Collinsella sp. | reverse complement strand
GTCGCCCACTACGGCACCAACGTCGTCGGCCTCACGCTCGACGAAGGTGGCATCCCCGATACCGCCGAGGCTCGCTTCGCCATCGCCGAGCGCATCGTGACCGAGGCCGCCCGCTACGGCATTGGCCCGGACCGCATCCTCATCGACTGCCTGGTCATGACCGCCTCGACCAATCAACGCCAGGCCGAGCAGATCCTGCGCGCCATGTCCCTGTGCAAGGAGCGCCTGGGTGTCAAATGCGCGCTCGGCGTGTCGAACATCAGCTTTGGCCTGCCCGCTCGCCCGCTGCTGGGTTCGGTCTTTTTGGCCGCCGCCTTTGGCGCGGGCCTCGATGCCCCCATCATGAACCCGGGCTCCAAGCGCTTTATGGACACCGTCTACAGCTATCGCGTCCTGAGCGTTGAGGACGAGGGCTCGACCGGATACATCGAGCGCTATGCCGGCTGGACCGATCCGTACAAGATCGCCGCCAACCCGGCAGCGGCTCAGGCCGCATCGAGTGATGCCGCGCCCGCTGCCGGCACCGCCGGCACCGACGGCAACGACGACCCGATTCGTCGAATGGTCGTCTCGGGCCGCAAAGGCGAGATCGCTGCCGAGACCGAGCGTCTGCTGACAGACCACGACGCCATGGACCTTATCAACAATCACTTTATCCCCGCCCTCGACGAGGTTGGCGTCCTCTTTGACCAGGGCAAGTTCTTCTTGCCGCAGCTTATGGCCTCGGCCGAAGCCGCACGCGTGGGCTTCGACACCATCAAGCGCCTGATGCCCGCCGGCGAGATCGCCGACAAGGGCAAGATCTGCGTGGCCACCGTCAAGGGCGACATCCACGATATTGGCAAGAACATCGTCAAAATGCTGCTCGACAACTACGGCTACACCGTCTTTGACCTGGGCCGCGACGTCGATCCGCAGGAGGTACTCAAGACCGTCAAGGAGCGCGATATTAAGCTCGTCGGCCTCTCGGCGCTTATGACTACCACGGTCGTCGCCATGGAAGAGACCATCAAGCTGCTCCATACCGAGGTTCCGGGCGTCAAGATCATCGTGGGCGGCGCCGTGCTCACCCCCGAATACGCCAAGCAGATCGGCGCGGACTACTATGCCAAGGATGCCGCCGAAAGCGCGCGCATCGCCGAAGAGGTCTTTGGGCAGTAACACAACGGAAACAACCGTGCACCAAAACGTGCCGCATGCGTCACTTGGCACGTGCGGCACGTTAGAATAGATAAGACTATGCTCGTTTTGGCAGATAGGAGCGCAAGGATGGCGATCACGCCCGCAGAAATCGCGGAAACCCGCGGCATGGTTGAGGAGCAGAACCTCGACATCAGGACCATCACCATGGGTGTTTCGCTCATGGGTTGCGGTGACGAGAACCTCGACCGCATGTGCACGAAGATCTACGACCACGTGACGCACACGGCTGAGCATCTGGTCGAGACCGCCGAGAACCTCGAGCGCGAGTACGGTATCCCCATCGTCAACAAGCGCGTTTCCGTCACCCCGGTGGCCCAGATCGCCGCGTGCTGCAAGGATGAGGACCTCACCCCCATCGCGCACGCCCTCGACCGCGCGGCCGAGACGCTCGGCATCGATTACCTGGGCGGCTTCTCCGCGCTCGTCCAGAAGGGCATCGGCGACGCCGACCGCCGCGTCATCCAGTCCATCCCCCAGGCGCTCGCCACCACGAGCCGCGTCTGCTCCAGCGTCAACGTCGCCAGCCTGCGCGCCGGTATCAACATGGATGCCGTGCTCATGGCCGCCCAGACCATCATCGATGCCGCTAAACTCACGGCCGACCAGGATTCCGTCGGCGCTTCCAAGTTTGTCTGCTTTGCCAACATGGTCGAGGACTCCCCGTTTATGGCGGGCGCCGTCCACGGCGGTGGCGAGGCCGACGCCGTCATCAACGTAGGCGTCTCGGGCCCCGGCGTTATGGCCGCAGCCCTGGAGACGCTGCCCGATTCCGCATCGATGATGGAAGTCGCCGAAAAGATTAAGCAGACCGCCTTTAAGATCACCCGCGCCGGCGAGCTCATGAGCCGCGAGGCCGCCCATCGCCTGGGGGTCGAGAAGGGCATTGTCGACCTGTCGCTGGCCCCCACGCCTGCCATCGGTGACTCCGTTGCCCGCATCCTCGAGATCATCGGCGTGGGCACCTGCGGCGGCCCGGGCACGACCTGCGCGCTCGCCATGCTCAACGATGCCGTCAAGAAGGGCGGCGTCATGGCCAGCTCCAGCGTGGGCGGTCTCTCCGGTGCCTTTATCCCCGTGTCCGAGGACGCCGGCATGATCGCCGCCGTCGAGGCCGGTGCGCTTTCGCTCGAGAAGCTCGAGGCCATGACCTGTGTGTGCTCCGTCGGCCTGGACATGATCGCCATCCCCGGCGACACCCCAGTCGAGACCATCGCCGGCATCATCGCCGACGAGATGGCCATCGGCGTCATCAACAACAAGACCACGGCCGTCCGCGTGATTCCCGCCATCGGCAAGGGCGTGGGCGACTGCGTCGAGTACGGCGGCCTATTCGGCCGTGCGCCCATCATGCCGGTGAACCCCAACGCCGGCACCGTGCTTGCCCACCGTGGTGGACGCTTCCCGGCACCGCTGAACTCGCTCAAGAACTAGCTGAGGGGGACCGGCGAGGAGCCCCGGGGAGGGCAAATATATAAGCTCGCCTG
>CABVBR010000205.1 GCA_902496645.1 uncultured Collinsella sp. | reverse complement strand
CAGAGGCTCCCGTCGAGGAGGCCGCTGCCGAGGCCGAGACCACCGAGGCTGCTGAGTAAATAGCTCGCCGCGGAATCGCTCGCATTCATGGCATAAGGGCCGTGCATCCGTTTGGGTGCGCGGCCCTTTTCTTTTTATTGGTGCAAACCAACCTGCCCCCATTGCATCAAATGGCAGAGAGGCAGCGTTTGCCCAGATAAAACCTGCCAAAATTAACCTGTCCATTGTGGCAGGTTGGTCGTAGTTATTACGTGGCGGTCGAGGTCGACCGTATAGGCCGCGCCTTGTTTGGCTAAAGTACAATCATCTGTGTTTAACTCGCCCGCAGCTGCACGGCGTGGGCGATGGCCAAAAAGGAAAACCACATGGGATTCATGTCAAAGCTGCTGTCCTTTGGATCCGATAAGGACCTCAAGCGCTACTACAAGATCGTCGACCAGATCAACGGTCTTGAGCCCCAGTTTGAGAAGATGACCGAGGAGGAACTCCGCGCCCAGACCGATAAGTTCCGCGAGCGTTACGCCAACGGCGAGTCGCTCGACGACATGCTCCCCGAGGCTTTCGCCACCGTGCGCGAGGCTTCCAAGCGCATCACGGGCATGCGTCACTTTGACGTACAGCTCATCGGTGCCATGGCGCTTCATGAGGGTCATATTGCCGAGATGAAGACCGGCGAAGGCAAGACCCTGGTCTCCACCTTGGCCGGCTACCTCAACGCTATCGCCGGCAAGGGCGTGCATGTCGTTACCGTCAACGATTACCTGGCAAAGCGCGACTCCGAGTGGATGGGCCGCATCTACAAGTACCTGGGAATGACCGTCGGTCTGCTCCAGAACAACATGCCGCTCGAACTCAAGCGCCCGGCCTACCAGGCAGACGTCACCTACGGCACCAACTCCGAGTTCGGTTTCGACTACCTGCGCGACAACATGGTCACCCGCCCCGAGCAGCGCGTACAGCGCGGCCACCATTACGCCATCGTCGACGAGGTCGACTCCATCTTGATCGACGAGGCCAGAACGCCGCTCATCATCTCGGGCGCCGGCACCAAGTCCGCCAGCACCTACAAGGACTTCGCGCGTGCCGTGCGCGGCCTGGAGCGCGGTGAGGACGTGTCGCACGACATGCTCACCGCCACCGAGGACGTCGAGCCCACGGGCGACTACGTCATGGACGAGGCCAAGCACACCATCGCCGCCACCGAGCGCGGTCTTAAGAAGATCGAGCGCCGCCTGGGCATCGAGGACATCTATGCCGACCTTTCGGGCCAGTTGGTCAACCACCTGCAGCAGGCGCTGAAGGCTCAGTACATGTTCCATCGCGACAAGCAGTACGTGGTCACTAACGGCGAGGTCAAGATCGTCGACGAGTTCACCGGTCGCATCATGGAAGGCCGCCGCTATTCCGAGGGCTTGCACCAGGCCATCGAGGCCAAAGAGGGCGTGCTCGTGCGCGAGGAGAACCAGACGCTGGCCACCATCACCCTGCAGAACTACTTCCGTCTGTATGACAAGCTCTCCGGCATGACCGGTACGGCGCTTACCGAGGACGCCGAGTTCCGCGAGATCTACAAGCTGCCCGTCGAGGTCATCCCCTCCAACAAGCCCGTTCAGCGTGTTGACCACGAGGATCTGGTGTACCGCACCATCCAGGCCAAGTACAACGCCGTTGCCGACGACGTCGAGCGACGTCACGCCAAGGGCCAGCCGGTCCTGGTGGGCACCGTCTCCATCGAAAGCTCCGAGAAGCTGTCGGCCGCCCTTACCAAGCGCGGCATCGCGCACGAGGTCCTCAACGCTAAGCATCACGAGCGCGAGGCCCATATCGTTGCCCAGGCCGGACGCTACGGCGCCGTGACCATCGCTACTAACATGGCCGGTCGTGGTACCGACATTTTGCTGGGTGGCAACCCTGACGAGCTGGTGCGCGAGCGCCTTGAGTACGAGGGTCTGACCATGGAGGACGTGACGCCCGAGCAACTCGAGCAGTTTAACGCCGAGGCCAAGGAGACCTGCAAGGCCGAGCGCGAGCGCGTGCTTGCCGCCGGCGGCCTGACCGTCATCGGCACCGAGCGCCATGAGTCCCGTCGTATCGACAACCAGTTGCGCGGTCGCTCCGGTCGTCAGGGCGATCCGGGCGAGACCCAGTTCTACCTGTCGCTCGAGGACGACCTCATGCGCCTGTTCGGCGGCGACAAGATGGATCGTGTCTCCAAGATGATGGTCACGGCCGACATGGGCGACGACATGCCCATCCAGCACAAGATCATCTCCAAGGCCGTCGAGAGCGCCCAGCACAAGGTCGAGAGCATCAACTTCTCCATGCGTAAGAGCGTCCTCGAGTACGATGACGTCATGAACAAGCAGCGCCAGGTCATCTACGCCGAGCGTAACAAGATTCTGGATGGCAAGGACCTGACCGACCACATCACCGAGGTCATGCACGACACCGTGTGCCGCTGCGTGCAGGAGTTCTGCACCAAGGACAGCCACGATGGCGAGCGCGATCTCGAGGGCCTGCGCAAGTGGGTCGTGGAGCTGACCGGGCATATCGATACGCCCAAGTTCCCCGACGAGGATTACGAGGCCCTGGCTGCCGATGTCCTGGCCTACGTTGAGAAGTGCTACAACATGAAGGCCGAGCGTCTGGGTGAGGACCTCATGCGCGAGCTCAACACCCAGGTCATGCTGCGCGTCATCGACACCCGCTGGATGAA
>CABVBR010000204.1 GCA_902496645.1 uncultured Collinsella sp. | reverse complement strand
CCGGGCAAATCGGTAAAGGGCAGATATGGCAGGTGGGCGTCATGGACGCTCTGACGCTCCATCTCATCACATCTTGCATTTCGCCCCAGCTGATATATCGGCATTAGCTACCCTGCGCCAGCGCAAACAAAAAGAGCCGCTACCTCGAAAGGTAGCGGCTCCAAAGCTCAACTATATGAGCATCGCGCGGGCGCGATTAGGCCTTGAGGGCCTCCTCGACGGCGACAGCGCAAGCGACGGTGGCACCGACCATGGGGTTGTTGCCCATGCCGATGAGACCCATCATATCGACGTGCGCAGGCACGGAGGAAGAACCGGCGAACTGGGCGTCGGAGTGCATACGGCCCATGGTGTCGGTCATGCCGTAAGAGGCAGGGCCGGCGCCCATGTTGTCCGGGTGCAGGGTACGGCCAGTGCCGCCACCAGAAGCGACGGAGAAGTACTTCTTGCCAGCCTCGATGCGCTCCTTCTTGTAGGTGCCAGCGACGGGGTGCTGGAAGCGCGTGGGGTTGGTGGAGTTACCGGTGATCGAGATGTCGACATTCTCGTGCCACATGATGGCAACGCCCTCGCGGACGTCGTCGGAGCCGTAGCAGTTAACGGCAGCGCGGGGACCATCGGAGTAGGGGATGGTCTCGACGACCTTGAGCTCGCCCGTGTAGTAGTCGAACTGGGTCTTCACGTAGGTGAAGCCGTTGATGCGGGCGATGATCTGAGCAGCATCCTTGCCCAGACCGTTGAGGATAACGCGCAGCGGCTTCTTGCGAGCCTTGTTGGCGTTCAGAGCCAGGCCGATAGCGCCCTCAGCGGCAGCGAAGGACTCGTGGCCGGCCAGGAAGGCGAAGCACTCGGTGTCGTCGGAGAGCAGCATAGCGCCCAGGTTGCCGTGGCCCAGACCGACCTTGCGGTCCTCGGCGACGGAGCCGGGAACGGTGAAGGCCTGGATGCCCTCGCCGATGATGGCAGCAGCCTCAGAAGCAGACTTGGCGCCACGCTTGACAGCGAGAGCGCAACCGAGGGTGTAAGCCCACTCGGCGTTCTGGAAGGCGATGGACTGGGTGTTGTTGACGATCTCACGCGGGTTGAAGCCCTTGTCGGTGCAGATCTGCAGAGCTTCCTCGAGGGAGGCGATGCCGTTGTCGGCGAGGCACTTGTTGATCTTGTCAGCGCGGCGCTCGTAACCTTCGAACGTAACAGTCATAGTTATTTCCCTCCCTTTCTACTCGTGAACCGGGAACACGCTGGCGACGGAGTGAGTCTCCTCGTCGGTGCGCGGGTCGATGTACTTGGCAGCGTTCTCCCACTGACCATAGTGGCCCATAGCGCCAGCGATGGCCTCCTCGGGAGTCTTGCCGGCCTTGACGGCGTCGGTGAACTTACCGAGGTTCAGGAACTCGAACGCGATGATCTCGTTCTTGTCGTTGAGAGCCATGCGGGTGACGTAGCCCTGAGCGAGCTCGAGGTAACGAGCGCCCTTGGCCTTGGTGCCGAACATGGTGCCGACCTGAGAGCGAAGGCCCTTGCCGAGGTCGTCGAGGGAGGCGCCCACGGGCAGGCCGCCCTCGGAGAACGCGGTCTGGCTGCGGCCGTAAACGATCTGCAGGAAAATCTCGCGCATAGCAACGTTGATGGCGTCGCAGACGAGGTCGGTGTTCAGCGCCTCAAGGATCGTCTTGCCGGGAAGGATCTCGGAAGCCATGGCGGCAGAGTGGGTCATGCCCGAGCAGCCGATGGTCTCAACGAGGGCCTCCTCGATGATGCCGTCCTTGACGTTCAGCGTGAGCTTGCAGGCGCCCTGCTGAGGTGCGCACCAACCCACACCGTGCGTAAGACCGGAGATGTCGGAAATCTCCTTAGCCTGGACCCACTTGCCCTCCTCGGGGATGGGTGCGGGGCCGTGGTATGCACCCTTGGCAACGGGGCACATGTTCTCCACTTCCTGTGAGTACTGCATGCCTCTCCTCTCTATCGTGTTGGCGTCCCGTCTGGGGGTCGTGGCTGGCGATTGCCGGGCGACCCTTCGAAAGGGACATGACATGCAGCCCCTATAATACCGCGAAATGCACGGAATATTCGGCGAACGGCTCAGTTTTCGTAGCGAGAAGCGCGGAACTTTCAATTGAAGCGATTTAACAAAGCTGTTTGCGGCTGTGCGGTTCGTTGAAGGGGGTCGGTTCTGTTCAAGCTTTTGACTATGTCGCGTTGTCTGACCTGTAGCTATGATGCCGTTCGCCGCCTGTATACTGCCTTTTGCCGTGTGGCGTAGTTGTTTTGCGTGAATGTTTTGATGGCACGCTTCAATCGTGCTGTATTGGATGGCAAGTAGATCCCGGCGAAGGGAGCGTCATGCAGCGCGTTTGGAGAACGGTTACCGGCTTTTACCATGTCTGTGCCCGCGGTACAGGCAAGCAACTGATCTTTGAGACCGATGACGACCGCTGGGAGTTTCTGGAACTGATGCGCGACTGCTGCCGGGAGGCGGGGGTGACAATCGTGGCGTGGTGCCTTATGGACGACCACGTGGATCTGGTGCTTTTGGATTATGAGGACGAAATGAGCGCAGCCATGCAGCGGTTGCTGCTGACGTATGCCCGTCGGTTCAATAAACGTACCGGGCGCACGGGCTGCCTGTTTCGTGAGCGTTTTGAGCGTCGCTCGCTCGATATCGACTGGCAGGTGATGGAGGCTATTCGCTCCGTACACGCCGATCCGCAGGAGGCGGGCGTTA
>CABVBR010000203.1 GCA_902496645.1 uncultured Collinsella sp. | reverse complement strand
TACACTGGCGGCCCTGCGTGAGGATTGTCGTCTGTTTAAAGCACGCGAGACCATGGACGTGTATGCGCCCCTGGCCGACCGTCTGGGCATGAGTTCCATTAAGTGGGAGCTCGAGGACCTGTCCTTCTTCTATCTGGAGCCCGACGCCTACCAGCGCATCGCGCGCATGGTGGCGGAGTCGCGCGAGGTTCGCGAGCGCTATCTGGCCGAGACCATCAAGACGCTCACCGACGAGCTCAACCGTATTGGTCTTGAGGGCTTCCAGATCAACGGTCGCTCCAAGCACTATTGGTCCATCTACCAAAAGATGAAGCGCAAGGGCAAGGAGTTCTCCGAGATCTACGACCTGGTGGCGCTGCGCGTCATTACCCATTCGGTACGCGATTGCTACTCCACGCTCGGCGCGGTGCACACGCTGTGGCACCCCATGCCCGGCCGCTTTAAAGACTATATCGCCATGCCCAAGGTCAATAACTACCAGTCGCTCCACACGACGGTTATCGGCCCCACGGCCCGTCCGCTCGAGATTCAGATTCGAACCTACGAGATGCACGAGCAGGCCGAGTACGGCATTGCCGCCCACTGGCTGTATAAAAAGTCGGGCGGATCGTCTGCCTCCAAGACCAACGACGCCCAGCGCCTGGACGACCAGATCAACTGGCTCAAGCACTCGCTCGATTGGGCCGCCTCCGACGAGATCACCGATGCCAAGGAGTACCTGCATTCGCTGAAGGTCGACCTGTTCGACCAGGAGATCTTTGTCTTTACGCCCAAGGGCGAGGTCATGGCGCTCCGTGCCGGCTCCACCCCGCTCGACTTTGCCTACGCCGTCCACACCGAGGTCGGCAACCACTGCGTGGGCGCCAAGATCAACGGTGCCGTGGCGCCGCTCACGCACGAGATCAAGACGGGCGACCGCGTCGAGATCCTGACCAACAAGAGCTCAAAGCCGTCGCGCGACTGGCTCAAGATCGTCAAGACACCTTCGGCCAAGTCCAAGATCCGTCGCTACTTTGCTGCCGCGACTAAGGACGACGACGCTGCCGCCGGTCGCGATATGCTGGCCAAGGACCTACGAAAGCGCGGATATGGCATTTCCACGCCGCGCTCGACGCGTGCGCTCAATGCCGTGGCGGAGCAGCTGAACTTTAAGCAACTCGAGGACCTGTTTGCGGCTGTGGGTGCCGGCAAGGTCGCCCCGCGTGCCGTGGGCAACAAGGTCGAGCAGATCTTGGATCCCAAGCCCGAGGAGCAGCTCACCAAGGCCGAGGCCATCGCCGAGGTCGTGAAACAGCCCGCCCGCGGCTCCAACCGTAAGCCGCAAAAACGTGGCAAGAGCGCAAGCAACGGCATCATCGTCAAGGGCGAGAGCAACAGCGGCCTGTTGGTCCGTCTGGCACATTGCTGCAATCCCGTGACGGGTGACGATATCGTCGGCTTCATCACGCGCGGCCGCGGCGTCTCGGTGCACCGTGCCAACTGCCCCAACGTCAAGGGCCTTATGGAGCATCCCGAGCGCATGATCGACGTGGAGTGGGACGGCGCCGCCGACACCCTCTTCCAGGTCGAGATCGTGGTCGAGTGCCTGGATCGCATGGGCCTGCTCAAGGACGTCACCATAGCCATCGGCGATGCGGGCGGCAACATCCTTTCGGCTGCCACGTCGACCAACCGCGAGGGCATCGCAACCCTGCGCTTCATGGTCGAGATTTCGGACGCGAGCGGTCTGGATCCGCTGCTGGCCTCTATCAGCAGCGTCGACTCGGTCTACGACGCTCGCCGCCTCATGCCCGGCGAGGGCGGAGCACAACTCAAGCGTCGCGTGTAGGCGCGAGAGTCTTGCAGCATCATAGATATTGGCTACGTTCGAGGCATCGTCTGGTGCCTCGACGTATTTAAAAGGAGAGCGTGCATATGGACGATATGACTTTGGACCTGACACCTCGGGGCTCGGCTTCGATTGAGGCACTCGTCAACGGCCCGATTCAGACCAACAGTTACGCCGTGATGTCGAATGGTGAGTGCTTGATCGTCGACCCCGCGTGGGAAGGCGAGCGACTTGTGGAACATATTCTCGCCGCACATCCCGGGGTGCGCGTGCTCGGCGCCGTCTGTACGCACGGTCATGCCGACCATGTTGGCGGTGTCGCCGGAGTGCGTGCCGCCGTTGGCGAAGACTGCCTGTACGAGCTGTGCGCTCAGGACGTAACGGTACCGCATGCGAATATCGAGGAGCAACGCTCCATGTGGGGTATCGAGACGCCCGATCCGGGTGAGCCGACGCGCCTGCTTGCCGAGGGCGATACGGTCGAGGTGGGCGACGTCTGCCTGCAGGTGATCGAGGCGCCGGGACATACGCCGGGTGGTATCGTCCTGTTCGCCGCGACCGAGCAGGGAAATATTGCCTTTGTGGGTGACACCTTGTTCCCGGGCAGCCACGGTCGCACCGATCTTTCCGGCGGTGATGAGGCGGCGATTATGCGTTCGCTCTCCAAACTTGCCAAGATCCTTCCGCCCGATACCGTTTGTCTGACGGGCCATGGCGATTCGACCATCGTCGCGCGTGAGCTCATGCAGAATCCGTTCATGCAGATGTAGCTTAGAGACCGTCTTTCGAATCACGAAGAACGTTCAATCGTCAAGTAATTTTCCCCAACGGGTCGATTCTGTGGGGCAAACGGTCAAAATTTGTCCAATCGGTTGATTTCCGAACTCAGCCGAACACATTGAGCCAATAGTCCGTTCCCGCAGCT
>CABVBR010000202.1 GCA_902496645.1 uncultured Collinsella sp. | reverse complement strand
CCGAAGAGCACTTAATGTGCTCTTCGTGCGAGCAGGACTGTCCGCAGCAGCGAGTAAAGGTAAGAACGCCCCGCCCCAACCCAGCTAACAAAGGAGCTGATATGTGCGATTGCACAGATCATAAAGACGAGATCCCTGCATACGACGCGCAGGCTATTGAGTCCAGGTGGATGAAGGCCTGGGAGGACTCCAACCTCTTTGCCGTCGACACCGACGACAGCAAGCCCAAGAAGTACGTGCTCGAGATGTTCCCGTATCCGTCGGGCGACCTGCACATGGGCCACGCGCGCAACTATACCATCGGCGATGCCATGGCCCGTCAGGCCCGCATGCGCGGCTACGACGTGCTGCACCCCATCGGATTTGACGCCTTTGGCCTGCCTGCCGAGAACGCCGCCATCAAGCACAACACGCAGGCTGCCGCCTGGACGTATAAGAACATGGATCAGGCGCTTTCCACGATGAAGCGCATGGGTTTCTCCTACGATCTGGATCGCATGGTCAAGACCTGCAGCCCCGACTACTATCGCTGGGGCCAGTGGATCTTTGAGAAGATGTGGGAAAAGGGCCTGGTCTACCGCAAGAAGAACCCGGTCAACTGGTGCCCCACCTGCAAGACCGTTCTTGCCAACGAGCAGGTGACCGAGGGCAAGTGCTGGCGTTGCGGCACCGAGCCCGAGAAGCGCGACCTTGAGCAGTGGTACTACAAGATCACCGAGTACTCCCAGGAGCTGCTCGACGACCTGGAGAAGCTCCCCGGCTGGCCCGAGCGCGTCAAGCAGATGCAGGCCAACTGGATCGGCCGCTCCGAGGGCGCCGAGGTCGACTTTACCCTGTGCGATAAGGACGGCGAGCCCATCGAGGGCGACGAGGGCAAGATCACCGTCTTCACCACCCGTGCCGACACGCTCTTCGGTGTCTCCTTCTTTGTCCTGGCTCCCGAGTATGCCCGTCTGCACGAGCTCGTCGAGGGCACGGAGTACGAGGAGGCCGTCACCAAGATCGTCGAGGACTCCAAGCATATCTCTGCCGTCGAGCGTGCCCAGGGTACCCTCGAGAAGCACGGTGCCTTTACGGGCCGCTACGTGGTGAACCCCGTCAACGGCGAGAAGGTTCCCGTGTGGGTTGCCGACTACGTCGTGGCCGACTACGGTACCGGTGCCGTCATGGCCGTTCCCTGCGGCGACCAGCGCGACTTTGAGTTCGCCCGTAAGTACGACCTGCCCATCGTGCCGATTATCCTGGACGATGACGACCGCGCTGCCGTCGAGGCCAGCGGTGAGACCATCGATACCTTCCATGCCGAGACCGTCGACTGGGATTGCGCCCACGCTGCCGAGGGCACGCTCGTGCAATCCGGCAAGTACACCGGCATGCGTGGCGGCAAGCACTCCGAGGGCGAGGCTGCGATCGTGGCCGACCTCGAGGCCATGGGCTGCGGCCGTCGCAAGGTCGAGTTCCGTCTGCGCGACTGGCTCATTTCCCGTCAGCGTTATTGGGGCAACCCCATCCCGGCTATCCACTGTGAGCACTGCGGCATCGTGCCCGTGCCCGAGGATCAGCTGCCGGTGACGCTGCCCGAGAACCTGGATCTGGGCGCCGGCGAGACCCTCGCTGAGTGCAAGGAGTTCTACGAGACCACCTGCCCGGTCTGCGGTCGTCCGGCCAAGCGCGAGACCGATACCATGGACACCTTCACCTGCTCCAGCTGGTATTACCTACGCTATACCGATCCGCACAACACCGAGCTGCCCTTCTCCAAGGAAGCCGCCGACCGTTGGATGCCCGTCGATAACTACATCGGCGGTATCGAGCACGCCATTCTGCACCTGCTTTACAGCCGCTTCTTCACCAAGGCGCTGCGCGACCTGGGCCTGCTGAGCGTGGACGAGCCCTTCACCAACCTGCTGTGCCAGGGCATGGTCAAGGATGAGAATGGCGACACCATGTCTAAGTCCAAGGGCAACGTCGTGCCCCCGAGCTCGGTCATCGAGCCCTACGGCGCCGACACCATGCGTCTGGCGATCCTGTTTATCGCTCCGCCCGAGAAAGACTTCGACTGGGATCCCAAGGCCGTCGAGGGCGCCAACCGCTTTATCAAGCGCGCCTGGCGTATCGTGTGGCAGCTCGTCCAGTCTGGCGACGCCAGCGTGGCCTTTGACAAGTCCGTGCTCGACGAGACTGCGATGAAGCTCTATCGCGAGCGTCACCGCACCATTGCCAAGTGCACCGAGGACTTCGACCGCGGCCAGTTCAACACCGCGATCTCGGCCGTCATGGAACTCGTCAACGCCGCGAGCGCCTACCTCAACGCCACCGAGGGCACTGCCCGCGACAAGGCGCTGTGCTACGGCGTGGCCAAGGACATCGTGAGCGTCCTTGCCCCCATCTGCCCGTTCTGGGCCGACGAGCTGTGGCACGAGGCGCTCGGTTGCGAGGGCAACGCCTACACCGCCGCCTGGCCCGAGTTCGACCTGGCCGAGTCCATCGAGGACACGGTTCAGATTGTCGTTCAGGTGCTCGGCAAGGTCCGCGGCCGCATCGACGTCGCCCGCGATGCCTCTAACGAGGAGATGCAGGCTGCCGCCGAGGATGCCGTCGCTAAGTGGCTCGAGGGCAAGACGGTCGTCAAGGCCATCTGCGTGCCCGGCAAGCTGGTCAACCTGGTGGTCAAGTAAGCGCCGCGCGCAAAGCTGACATGCAAAAGACGAGGGACGATCCGGTTGGGTCGTCCCTCGTCTTATGTATCGGTTTGCCGCCG
>CABVBR010000201.1 GCA_902496645.1 uncultured Collinsella sp. | reverse complement strand
CGGTCTTTCATGCAGCAGGGGCTCTCAATGTTTTTATGTCCTGCTCATATCGTCTCTGCCGGCACTTTGGGAACGTCCCTAACTGCCACCTAGCCCCTGCCCCTGGGGTATCATGGCTTGGTTGCTATAACTTGCATTTTCGCGCCTTGTAGGAAGGGGCTGCGCCCATGGCTTTTGAGCCCGCTCAACATAGCTTTATCACGCTCGAGGGCGTCGACGGCGCCGGCAAGTCCACGCAGGCGCGCCTGCTGGCCCACGCGCTCGACCTCGCTGGCTATCAGGTCGTAACTCTTCGCGAGCCGGGCGGCACCGCCATCAGCGAAAAGATCCGCGCCCTGCTGCTCGACCCCGCCAATACGGCGATGGGCGACACCTGCGAGCTGCTACTCTACGAGGCCGCGCGTGCCCAGCTGGTGCACGAGGTCATTGCTCCCGCCCTCGCTGCCGGCAAGGTGGTCCTGTGCGACCGCTTCTACGATTCCACGACCTGCTACCAGGCGTTTGCCGACGGCCTCGACCGCCAGATGGTGCGCGATGCCAACAACCTGGCTGTCGCCGGTACGCATCCGGCGCTCACGCTCGTCTATCACATCACGCCCGAGCAGGCGGCACTGCGCATGGCAGCCCGCGGTGCGGCCGATCGCATGGAGGCCAAGGGCATGGCCTTCCAGGAGCGCGTCTACCAGGGATTTTGCGCTATTGCGGCCGAGGAGCCGGGCCGTGTGAAGCTCATCGACGCGACCGCGCCCATCCAGGAAGTCTTCGCGCAGACGGTCGAGCAGGTTCGCGCGTACGGCCTCGACATTCCCCAGGATGCTGTTGCCGCCGCGCTTGCCCAGGAGGCTGAGTAATATGGCTCCCGCTCAGGCAAGCCTGCTCGCCAAGCTCGATACCCAGGAGCGCGTGCGCGACTTTTTGACCAACGCCGTCGCCAGTGGCCGCGCATCGCACGCCTACCTGTTCTTGGGCGCGCCCGGCGCCGGCAAGCTTGACGCCGCATGGGCGCTCGCCCAGGCCTTCCTGTGCGAGCAGGACGGCTGCGGGTCGTGCGACAGTTGTGTGCGCGTCGCGCGCCATACGCATCCCGACGTGCACTATTACACGCCCGAAAGCGCTACGGGCTACCTCGTCGCGCAGACCCGCGAGCTGCTCGACGACGTGCCCCTGGCGCCCATCCGCGCCAAGGCAAAGGTCTACATCATCGACCGTGCCGAGCAGCTGCGCGCCAACACCGCCAACGCGCTGCTCAAAACGCTCGAGGAGCCGCCCGAGGGCGTCATGTTCATCCTGTTGGGCACCTCGGCCGACGTGATGCTGCCCACCATTGTGAGCCGCTGCCAGTGCGTGCCGTTTCGGCTGGTGTCGCCCGCTGTGGCCGCGCAGGCCGTGAGCCGCGCGACGGGCCAGGATATCGCGCGTTGTCGCATGGCCGTCGCCGTGGCGGGAAGCCCCGCGCGTGGCATCGAGTTCCTCAAGAGCGCCGAGCGCCAGGACGCCCGTCGCCAGATGGTCCGTGCCATCGACTCGCTCATCGCCGCCGACGAGGCCGATGTGCTCAGTCGCGCCAAGTCGCTCATCGTCGCCGTCAAGGCGCCGCTCGCCGAGGTCAAGTCCACGCAGGAAAAGGTGCTCGAGCAAAATGCCGACTACCTGTCGCGTGGAGCATTGAAGCAGCTTGAGGACCGCAACAAGCGCGAACTCAACGCGCGCGAGCGTTCGGGTATCATGGAAGCGCTGGCGAGCGCGCGGACGCTCATGCGCGACGTGCTGCTGACGCTTCAGGATGAGGCGGCAGACGTTGTGAACGAGGACGTGCGCGACACGATCGGGCGGCTTGCCGCGGCGACGAATGTTGCGGGTGCCACACAGGCGCTCGAGGCGGTTGCTACCGCTGAGCGCAACATCGCCAGAAACGTTACTCCCCAGCTGGCCATCGAGGTCATGCTGTTCGATATCAGGAAGGCACTGAAATGCCGTTAGTCGTACCCGTTAAGTTTACCTACGCCTCGCGCGACCTGTGGTTCGACCCGCAGGATCTGGATATCCTCGAGGCGGATTATGCCATCTGCTCCACCGAGCGCGGAACCGAGATCGGCCTGGCCACGGCCGACCCCTTCGAGGTGCCGCTCGACGAAATCGGTCAGCCGCTCAAGCCCGTGTTGCGCGTGGCGAGCGACATCGACCTGCAGCTTGCCGACGACCTGGCTATCCAGGGTGACGAGGCGATGGTCGATTTCCGCCGTCTGGTCAAAGAACTCGACCTCGAGATGAAGCCGGTCGGCGTCGAGTACCTGTTTGGCGGCGAGAAGGCTGTGTTCTACTTTGCTGCCGAGGAGCGCGTCGATTTCCGTCAGCTCGTCAAGGACCTGTCCTCGACGCTGCACATTCGCGTCGACATGCGCCAGATCGGCGTGCGCGACGAGACCCGCCTGGTGGGCGGCTATGCCCAGTGCGGACAGGAACTCTGCTGCACGCGCTTTGGCGGACAGTTTGAGCCCGTCTCGATTCGCATGGCAAAAGAGCAAGACCTGCCGCTCAATTCCTCCAAGATCAGCGGCGTGTGCGGTCGTCTGATGTGCTGCCTGCGCTACGAGTTCGAGGCCTACAAGGACTTTAAGAGCCGTGCGCCCAAAAAGAAGACGCTCATCGATACGCCGCTTGGCAAGGCGCGTATCCAGGAGTATGACACGCCGCGTGAGCAGCTGGTGCTGCGCCTGGAGAACGGCAAAGTCTTTAAGGTCAACCTGGCCGATATGACGTGCTCGGAGGGCT
>CABVBR010000200.1 GCA_902496645.1 uncultured Collinsella sp. | reverse complement strand
GTTGCGGGTGCGGGTCTCGAAGGTGCGGATGCCGCGCTCGCACAGGATGACGTTGTCGTTGCCCTCGCTCATGATGTACTCGGCGGCCATGAGCAGCTCGTCGACGGTGCCGGACATACCGCGCTTGAGCAGGATCGGGGTCTGCGTCTTGCCGACCTCCTTGAGCAGGGGGAAGTTCTGGGCGTTGCGGGCGCCGATCTGCATAACGTCGATCTTCTTGTCAAGGAAGACCTGCACGTCGCGCGGGTCCATGATCTCGGTGACAATCGGCATGTCGAGCTCGGCCGATGCCTCGCAAAGCAGGTCCAGGCCGGCGGGGCCCATGCCCTGGTAGGCGTACGGGGAGGTGCGGGGCTTGTAGGCGCCGCCACGCAGCATCGTGGCGCCGGCGGCCTTTACGCGGCGGGCGATGCGGATGAGGTTCTCGCCCTCGACGGAGCAGGGGCCGGCGATGACCTGGAACTGGTCGCCGCCGATCTTGACGCCGTGGCCGCAGTCGATGACGGAGTCCTCGGGATGGAACTTGCGGTTGGCGCGCTTGAACGGCTCGGAGACGCGCTGCACGCGCTCGACGACGTCCATGGACTCCAGAAGGAACGGGTCGATCTTGGTCGTATCGCCCACCAGGCCGATGATGGTCTCGTTTTCGCCGCGCGAGACGTCGGTTTTCAGGCCCTTCTTTTCAATCCAGCTGACGATGTGGCTGACGGCTTCGTCGCTGGCGCTCTGCTTTAAAATTGCAATCATGGTGTGCCTCTCACCTCGATGGATAGCCCTTGCAAAAACGGCCCGCATCGCGAGCCGTGTTATATGGTGCATGAGAGTTTATACTATCTGACTCACTTTTGCCGCCTAAAGCGCGCCGTCGCGGCGCGTCTTCCTCGGAATTGCAAAGCTTTTTCTTTTATTTTGATAGCCCATGGCGCACTTGGGTATAATGCATTCCGTTCGCCCTATTAGCTCAGGGGATTAGAGCGTCTGCCTCCGGAGCAGAAGGCCGTTGGTTCGAATCCAACATGGGGCACCATCGAACGTAAGACCGTCCGAACCTCGCATGGTCCGGGCGGTTTTTCTTATACCGACGCGACGTGATGGGACGTGGTATGGCAGCAACGGATATCGAGCGCGGACTCTCGACCGCCGAGGTCGAGGAGCGCATCGCCGCCGGTAAGATCAACCGCAACATGGAGCTCAAGACCAAGTCGGTCCGCGAGCTCATCATCGAAAACCTCTGCACGCTGTTCAATTTAATCAACGTGATTCTGGCGATTCTGGTCATTATGACCGGTTCGTTTAAGAACCTGACGTTTTTGTTCGTGGTGTTCCTCAACACCGCCATCGGCGTCATCCAGTCCATGCGCTCCAAAAAGATGGTCGACAAGCTCACGCTGCTCACCTCTAAGAAGGCCATTGCCGTACGCGATGGCGCCGAGGTGGAGCTCGACCTGGACCAGATCGTGCTCGACGATATCATTCGCCTGGGGCGCGGTGACCAGATTCCCGCCGACGCCGTGGTGGTGTCGGGCGAGGCGCTCGTTAACGAGAGCCTGCTGACGGGTGAGAGCGATCTTATTAAAAAGCAGCCCGGCTCCGAGCTCATGAGCGGCAGCTTTATCGACTCGGGACTGCTGCGCGCCCGCGTCATCCACGTCGGCGCCGACAACTACGTGGCCAAGATCAACAACGAGGCCAAGTACGTCAAAAAGGTCAATTCTGAGATTATGAACGCACTCAACGCCATCGTGCGTTTTGCGAGCATCATCATGATTCCGCTGGGCCTGGCACTCTTTGCCTCGAGCGTGAGCGAGCTGTGGGATGCCGCCGGCATGCCGGGCGATAGCGCGCTTTCGTGGTGCTTCTCGGAGCTGCTGGCTGGCCGCGTGCCTTCTTCGGCGCTGCTGTCCACGGTGGGCGCCCTGCTGGGTATGATCCCGCAGGGCTTGGTGCTGCTGACCTCGTCGGTGCTCGCCATCGCCACGGTGCGCCTGGCGCGTCGCAAGGTGCTGGCACAGCAGCTCTACTGCATCGAGACGCTCGCTCGCGTCGACGTGCTGTGCCTGGACAAGACCGGCACCATTACCTCGGGCCGCATGGAAGTTGAGGGCACCTATCCGCTGCCTGTTGAGGGTGTGGGTTTTGGCACGGACTCGGACGAGGCGGCTGTTCCCGTCCAGACCACGGTGCTCGACTTTGCGCTTGCCAACGTAGCGCGCGCGACCTCGGCCGATGCCAATGAGACCTGCCAGGCGCTGCTCAACTACTATGCTGACCGCCCGGTCGAGGTGTCCGAGCCGCTGTCGGTCATTCCGTTCTCGTCGTCCAAAAAGTGGAGCGGTGCCTCGTTTGCGCAGGGCTCCTATGTGATGGGCGCGGCGCAGTTTGTGCTTTCGGACCGTGTGTTTTCGCAGGTCGAGAACCGTGTCGCCGAGCTTGCCGATACCTGCCGTGTGCTCGTGGCGGCGCGTGTGGACGGCTTTACGCCCGACGGCGATATGGTGGGCGAGGCCGAGCCCGTGGGCTTTGTGACCATTCGCGACGAGATCCGAACCTCGGCGGCCGAGACCATCGGCTACTTTAACGAACAGGGCGTGACCCTCAACGTGATCAGTGGCGACGACCCTCGTACGGTGTCGTCGATTGCGCGCGTGGTGGGCGTGCCGGGGGCGGACGCATACGTGGACGCCACGACGCTCAATACGCCGTCCAAGCTCGATGCGGCGGTGGACCGCTACCATGTCTTTGGTCGTGTGACCCCGCAGCAGAAGCGCGAGCTCGTGCAGGCGCTCAAGCGCCGCG
>CABVBR010000199.1 GCA_902496645.1 uncultured Collinsella sp. | reverse complement strand
GCTGCCTGCTCCTCGGCCTGCTTGGCGGCCTCGACTTCCTTCGCGCGGGCCTCGATCACCGAGGCGAGCTGCTTGCGGACCATGGCGACATAGGCGTCCTCCAGGGCGGAGGAAGCGGACTTAGCGGGAATCTTCATTTCGGCGAGATGACCCATCAGTTCCTTGGAGGTCATGCCGAACTCTTTGGCCAGGGTGGACACACGGACTTTTGCCATATGACTTCACCTACCCTTTCTGGCACCTTGGGTGCCTAGAGACTGAACGAGCGTGGGGTATGCGCCGGGACCCGCCCGGCGCGACCGCGCGCTAGATCAGGTCCTCCGCATCATCGAAGGCGTCGGTGTCGTGGACACCGCAGAAACGGGAGCCGGGACGGGCCTGGTTGCGACACTGGATGCCGTCCTCGGACACGAACTCGCAGCGACGGACGTCCTCGTCCTCCTCGTCACCAATCAGGTCGGCGGCGGGCTCCTCGTGAACGGGAACGTTCTTGAGGATGTCGGCGGCAAGGGTCTCGGACTTAATATCGATGTGCCAGCCGGTCAGGCGCGCGGCGAGGCGGGCGTTCTGGCCCTCCTTGCCGATGGCGAGGGACAGCTGGTCGTCGGGCACGATAACGCCGGCGTAGGCCTTCTCCTCGTCGATGAGAACGCGGGTGACCTTGGCAGGCGACAGGGCGTTGGCGACGTAGACGGCCGGATCGGCATCCCACAGGATGACGTCGACGCGCTCGCCACGGAGCTCGCCCACGACGGCGCGAACACGGCTGCCCTTGGGGCCGACGCAGGCGCCAACCGGATCCAGGCGATCGTCGAGCGAGTGGACGGCGACCTTGGAGCGCTGGCCGGGCTCGCGGGCGATCGACTTGATCTGGACGGTGCCCTCATAGATCTCGGGCACCTCCTGCTCAAACAGACGACGCATGAGCTCGGGGTGGGTACGGGAGATGACAATCGGCGGACGGCTGTGCTCGCCACGAACCGGCTGCAAGTTGGAGTTGGGGTCGCGAACGTCGATGATCACGGCCTTGATGTGCTGGTTGTGAAGGTAGCGCTCGCCCATCGGACGCTCGTTGCGCTCATTCTCGTAACGGCGCTGGTCGAAGTGCGGCAGCTCGGCCTCGACGCCCTCGCGAATCTTGACGATCGTGAAGTCGGGCGTGGACTGCAGCACGGTACCGCTGATGAGGTCACCGATGCGGCCGGAGAACTCCTCGTAGATCTGCTCGCGGGCGGAGTTGCGCACGATGGCGTTGATCTCGGCCTTGGCGTGCTGGGCGGCGATGCGGCTCGTGTTCTTGGGAGTGACGTCGATCTCCTCGAACTCGGTGAAGTTGCCCTCCTCGTCCATGGAATCGTCGATCGGCTCCAGACGGTAGACGTAGATCTTGCCGGTGGTGCGGTCGATGGTCACCTTGGCGCCCCACTCAAGATGCAGGATCTCGGCATAGCTCTTGGCGAGCGACTGCTCCAGGCGGTCGATCAGGTAGAGCTGGTCGATGTGCTTCTCCTGGCAAAGCTCCATCAGGGCGGACATCATGTCGGATGCTGCCATCTTATTTTCCTTCCTTCGCGGGCTTGAAGTCGTAGGTGGGCTTCAACTTGCACTTTTTAACATCGGAGAAATCGAGGGTGACGGACTCGCCGTCCTCGAGCTCGAGAGTCACGTTCGTCTCGGTCGCGGCGGCAATCTTGCCGGCGTACTTGTGACGACCCTCGGTGGCGGTGGAGGTGAGCTCGCAGTTCTCGCCCACAAAGCGGGCAAAGTCGCGCGGGCGACGCAGCGGGCGCGCCATACCCGGGCTCGACACCTCAAGCGTATAGCTCGAAGAGATGGGGTCGAGCTCCTCAATCACGTCGCCGACCCACTTGGTGTTGGCCGTGACGTCGTTGAGCGACAGGCTCTGACCCTCGGCACCCTCGATACGCACGCGCACGCAGGGGGCCTTGGTGGCACCCACGAGCTCGACGTCGACGATGTCGACATCGTGCTGGGGAGCGACGGCCTCGAGCGCGTCGATGATCGCCTGCTCGGTCTTGGTCTTGACCATTGCGGCACCTCCATCCATACAAAAAAGAAGCGGGGCCGAAACCCCACTTCTTTCAATTACAACTTCATTTGCAAGCAAACTATACCAATAGCTGCGGAAACGTGCAAGTGTCGAACAAATCCGCAGGTCAGCGTGCGCACAGGTTCTCCACAAGAATAGGACAATTGGACCGGAAGCACCGTGCGGAGCGCATCCGAAAGCGCAAGAACGGGCCATGCGTCCCAATCCGGCGATTCGTTCGGGCCCCAAGGGCGTTCCTCGCCTTGCCTCTATCGGTCAGACTAACGCTAAGGGGCATTTTGTAACAAGTCAGCCGTTCGCCCACGCAACGGCAAACCGCACCAGGACCTTTACGACAAGGAGGCACCCATGAAGCGTCTCGGCATCCTCTGCGCAACTGTGCTCGCCATTGCAGCCTGCTCGATCGCCCTCGCGGGCTGCGGCAACACGAACGGCAAAACCGGGCCAAGTGAGCCGGATCCTGGAAGCACCGAAGCCGTCGAGCAATCAGAACCCTCGGAAAGCTTCGATAAAATCAACGAAGACAAGATCGATCCCCAGGGCCTGGGCCCCGAACCCCAGGAGCAGTTCCCCATCGACCTTGAGGCGGATGAGAACGTCCATGTCGCCTGCGTTGGCAAGGATACCGACGGCTACGGCGACGCCGCGCTGGTCTTTACAGTAACCAACAACACCGGTGTCGATATGATGTTTGGCGACGTGGACTCCTACGCCTACGTCAACGGCCAGGT
>CABVBR010000198.1 GCA_902496645.1 uncultured Collinsella sp. | reverse complement strand
ACCCTCGTAGGTTGGATGGTTGCCGAGTGTGTGGGACTGGCGCCGGATGACTTCGCCCCGCTTGGTCTCTCACCGTTGGCTCTTACGCTCTTGCGCATACTGATGAGCTTTGTCGGTGTATTTGGATTCTCGGTTATGTTCAACAGTCCGGTAAAGATGGCAGCGGCGGCAGGGCTCATCGGCGCCGTGTCTAATACCTTGCGCCTTACGCTCGTCGATGCGCCGATGCTGTTTCCCTTCCTGGGCCTGAGCGTAGGTATGCCTCCCGAGGCAGCAGCGTTTATCGGCGCGCTGGTATCGGGGCTGCTCGCGAGCTTAGCCGAAATCAAGCTCACCTATCCACGTATCGCCCTCACGGTGCCATCGATTGTCATTATGGTGCCGGGCTTGTATCTGTATCGCTCGATGTATTACATGTGCACCTTCGACACGGTCAATATGCTCGGCTGGTTTGTGCGTGCAGTGCTCATCGTGGCGTTTCTGCCCGTTGGCCTGGGTGTGGCGCGTACGCTCACCGACCCTCGCTGGCGCCACACCAGCTAATTGGTGCAAGGGGGACAGGTTACTTTGCACCAAATGAGTTGCGGTGAAATAGGGACTGAATTGCTGCTTAAAGGGTCAAAACAGTCCGTATTCCACCGCAACTTAGGGGGTCGGGGGATTATTGGTGCCCTGCATCTTCATAAACTCAACGCTTACGAAGCGCATGCGTTTCGTGCTAGGCTGGTTCCACCACATAAGTAGTCGCAGACGCACGTACCACGGGCGGGCGAGATGAAGTCCCAACAGCTCCATCTCGCCCGCCCGTTTTTGTTGTGCGCCGCGGCGCAACACAGAAAGGACCATGCCCTTTATGCCTATCAACAAACGAGAGAGCCTGCTGTTCACCTTTATCATGTGCTTTTGCATGGTGCTCTGGATGAGCATCTACAACGTTGCCCTGCAGCATGGGGCCATCAACGGCGAGGTTGTTGCCGCCGCGTGGCTCGGCTTCCCCGTTGCCTACATATTTGCCATGTGCTGCGACTGGTTTGTTGCCAGCCCCCTTGCCAAGGGTTTCGCATTTAAATTCCTGGTCACGCCGGGCAAGAGCTCGCCGCTTGCCATGACGCTCGCCGTCAGCTCCTGCATGGTCGTTCCCATGGTCATCATCATGTCGCTCTACGGCGCGTGCGAAGGCCTGTTCCATATGCCCGGCGGCCCGCTTGCCAATTTGCAGGCGCTGCCGATGATGTGGCTCGTCAACATTCCGCGCAACTTTATCATGGCCCTGCCTTGGAACCTGCTGGTGGCTGGTCCGGTTGCTCGCTTTGTATTCCGCCGCGCCTTCCCCATGGGCACGGTCTTTGCCGAACCGCACATGGAGCTCGTGCGCATGCCTGGCGCTTCCGTTGCCGATGCCGTCAATGACGTTGCCGAGAGCATGGACGCCGAGCCTGCCTGCTAGGCAACAGCCTCTAACCTAGAGCGTCCGCCGCACCCGGCGATTCCTTTTTTGTAGACGTTGTCGCGCGGCTACAGGTGGGAAAGGTCCCAACGGTTAACATATACTCCATATGGGTAAAGAGACCAGAGCGCTGCCGCGGGGCGGCGCTTTGCGTTTGAAAAACTAGCTCGTCTAAGAGGAACTAGCATGTTAGACCGTTTTACCGATCGCGCGCGCAAGGTCATGTCCATGGCCAAGCAGGAGGCGCTCGATCTTCACTCAAATAAGGTGGGCACCGAGCATTTGCTGCTCGCGCTTGCCAAGGAGGACGAGGGCATCGCCGCCGAGGCGCTGCGCTCGCTCGATATCTCCTACGACGACATCATGGACACCCTCAAAGAGGTCCAGACCACGGTTCCCGAGCCCAGCGAGGAGACCGAGGCCGCCAAGCTCGCCTTTACGCCGCTCGTCATCAGTGTGATGGAGCGTTCCTTCCGCGTGGCGCGCGAGAACAACCAGACCTACGTGTCGACCGAGCACCTGCTCATCGGCATCGTTGAAGAGGGCAACGGCATGGCCATGGACATCCTCATGCGCCTGGGCGTGTCGTCCGCTTCCATCAAAAAGGCTATCGAGAAACTCACCGCCAAGGACCAGGACAAGAAGCGCCCGCTTGCCGGTGCCGGTGCTGGTCGTCCCGGTGCGGGCCTGCCGTTCTTTAGCGGCTCGGACGCCTCCCAGCAAAAGGGGAGTGGTACCGATACGCTTAAGCAGTTTGCCACCAACCTCACGCAGAAGGCTCGCGACGGCGAGCTCGATCCCGTGATCGGTCGCGAAAAGGAAGTCCAGCGCATGATGGAGATCCTTTCGCGCCGCACCAAGAACAATCCGCTCATCTTGGGCGATCCCGGTGTGGGCAAGACGGCCATCGTCGAGGGGCTGGCCCAGCAGATCGCCGCCGGCAACGTGCCCGAGAACCTCATGAACCAGAATATCTGGACGCTCGACCTGCCGGGCCTCGTTGCGGGCGCCAAGTATCGCGGTGAGTTCGAGGAGCGCCTTAAGAACGTGATCCAGGAGGCCACCGAGGCCGACGACGTCATCCTGTTTATCGACGAGATGCACACCATCATCGGTGCCGGTTCTGCCGAGGGCTCCATCGACGCGAGCTCCATGCTCAAGCCGGTGCTCGCGCGCGGTGCTTTCCAGATTATCGGCGCCACCACGGCTGAGGAATTCCGCAAGTACCTCACCAAGGATCCGGCCTTTGAGCGTCGCTTTCAGACCATCGATGTGGAGGAGCCGAGCGTCGAGGATACGGTCAAGATCCTGACCGCGCTCAAGCCGCGCTACGAGGAGCACCACCACGTGCGCTACACGCAAGGTGCCATCGAGGCCGCCGCGAACCTCTCCAACCGCTACATCCAGGACCGCTTCCTGCCCGATAAGGCCATCGACC
>CABVBR010000197.1 GCA_902496645.1 uncultured Collinsella sp. | reverse complement strand
CGATAACTTATATATCAACGCAATAAACCCGAGCGCGAGGGCGTTTGGGTTTATTATTGAAGCGTATGTAATCTGGCGGCGCCACACCGCCTGTTAGTAGGGAGACATATGAACGTTCTGGTCGTCAACGCAGGATCTTCGACCCTTAAGTATCAGGTCATCGATACCAAGTCCCACAAGGTGTCTGCAAAGGGCTCCTGCGAGCGCGTCTGCTTTACCGGCGGTACCTTCACCCACGCTGCCAACGGTTCCAAGAAGGTGACCGAGAACATCGAGTTCCCCGACCACAAGGTCGCCATCGAGGTCGTCTTGAAGGACCTCGAGGCCAACGGCGTCAAGATCGAGGGCATCGGCCACCGTATCGTTCAGGGCGGTTGGTACTTCGGCGATTCCTCCCTCGTCGACGAGGACGTCCTCGCCAAGATCCGCGAGGTCGCTCCGCTCGCCCCGCTGCACAACAACCCCGAGGCCAACGTTATCGAGTACTGCCTGGAGCAGTATCCCGATCTGCCCAACGTCACGGTCTACGACACCGCTTTCCACTTCAACATGCCCGAGGTCGCCAAGACCTACGCCCTTCCCAAGGATGTTTGCGACAAGCTGCACATCCGTAAGTACGGCGCCCACGGCACCAGCTATCGCTACATCTCCAAGAAGGTCGCCGAGATGACCAACGGCGAGGCCCGCAAGGTCGTCGTGTGCCATATCGGCTCCGGCGCTTCCCTGTGCGCCATCGAGGACGGCAAGTGCATGGACACCACCATGGGCCTGACGCCGCTCGACGGTGTCATGATGGGCACCCGCTGCGGCTCTATCGACCCTGCCACCGTGTGCTATCTGCAGCGCGAAGGCGGCTACACCTTCGACGAGGTCGACGAGATGATGAACAAGAAGTCCGGCCTTTTGGCCGTGACCGGTGGCAAGACCAACGACTGCCGCAACGTCGAGGAACTCGCCGCTGCCGGCGACCCCGAGGCCCAGCTCGCCTTCGATATGTTCGTCTACAAGATTGCCGCCAAGGCCGCCGAGATGGCCACTTCCATGTGCGGCATGGACACCCTGGTCTTTACCGCCGGCATCGGCGAGCACGCTCCGGCCGTTCGCGCTGGCGTGGCCGACCGTCTGGCCTTTATGGGCGTTAAGATGGACCATGCCCGTAACGCCCTGCGTGGCGACGGCGCTTGGTGCCTGTCTGCCAAGGATTCCAAGGTCAAGATCTTCGTCATCCCCACGGATGAGGAGTTCATGATCGCTTCCGACGTCGAGCGCATCGTCAGCGGTAAGTAATTGATGCAAGGGGAGGGGACTGGATGGCCTTGTGCCGTTCAGCCCCCTTTTACGCTCTTTGGGCGAAGAGTTTAATAGTTATTTATTGGATTCTGATAACTTCTTATTAAGGGTACGGCCGCCTTATAGGTTTGCCGACCGTACTGTAATCACGAAGGAGTCTCATGAACGTACTTGTTGTCAACGCCGGCAGCTCGAGCCTTAAATATCAGCTTTTGGATACCGATACCCGCGAGGTTTTCGCCAAGGGCAACTGCGAGCGTATCGGCTCGGAGATGGGCATCTTTGGCCACTCCGAGAACGGTGGTGCCAAGCAGACCGAGGAGATTCCCTTTCCTGATCATCGCTGCGCCATTGCGCGCGTGCTCGAGGAGCTCGAGAAGACCGACTTTACGATCGATGGCATCGGCCACCGTATCGTTCAGGGTGGCTGGCACTTCGATGATTCCGCGGTCGTCGACGATGAGGTCATGGCTAAGATCCTTGAGGTGGCCCCGCTCGCCCCGCTGCACAATTACGGCGAGGCTGCAGCGATCGAGTACTGCCGTGAGAAGTATCCGGAGCTGCCCAACGTGGCCGTCTTCGATACGTCGTTCCATATGACCATGCCCGAGGTCGCCTATACCTACGCCCTGCCCAAGGACGTGTGCGACAAGTATCACGTGCGCAAGTATGGCGCCCACGGCACGAGCCATCGCTACGAGTGGATGATGGCTAAGGAGATCCTGGGCACGCGCTGCCACCGTCTGCTGTCGTGCCACCTGGGCAACGGTGCCTCGCTCGCCGCTATCGAGGACGGCGTGTGCCGCGATACCACGATGGGCCTCACGCCGCTCGACGGTCTGATGATGGGCACCCGTTGCGGTTCCATCGACCCGGCCACCGTGTGCTACCTGCAGCGCGAGGGCGGCTACAGCTACCAGGAAGTCGACGACATGATGAACAAGCAGTCCGGTCTGCTTGCCATCTCGGGCATCTCCAACGATGCCCGCGACATCCGCACGCGCGCCTCCGAGGGTGACGAGCGCTGCCTGCTCGCCTTCGACATGTTCGCCTACAAGGCCATGCAGCAGGCCGGTTCCATGATCGCCTCCATGGCGGGCGTGGACACCATCACCTTTACTGCCGGCATCGGCGAGAACGACTGGTCGATCCGCAAGGCCTTCTGCGACTGCTTTGAGTGGCTGGGCGTGCGCATCGACAACAACAAGAACCGCGAGGCCGTGGGCAACGGCCCGCAGGTCATCAGCGCCGCCGGCTCCGCCGTCACGGTCATGGTCATCCCCACCGACGAGGAATACATGATCGCTCACGACGTCGAACGCCTGACCAAGAACAACTAACGTATTCGTCTGTAATTGACAAAAAGGCCTCCAGAGCAACAGCTCCGGAGGCCTTTTTACTAGCAGGCGGAAATTCCAGTCCCAAAGTGATCATCGCCGGCAACGCCTGCGCTCCCAACAACGGCACTCAATCATTCAGATTCCCAGCCCCAGCTCGTAGCCAAGCCGCCGTCCACTTCAGATGCCCTGATTGCTACGTGGCGGCAGGGACCCTACAGGGTAAAGCTCTGAAAACTTTCCGCAGGACGCATGAAACCCCCGCCGCACGAAGTGCGCAGCGGGGG
>CABVBR010000196.1 GCA_902496645.1 uncultured Collinsella sp. | reverse complement strand
GGTTCGTAGAACCGCGCAACATGAGAGCGCCCCCTCCCGCGCACGGAACGGGAGGGGGCTAAAGGTAGGAGTCTACCGGTGGGTTGACCCCACCGGACAGACGATGACCAGGTGATCCTTTACAGGATCGTCAAGGTTTCCGTGGGGTACCCGTTGGGTACTTAGAGCAGCACGCAGGCGACGGTCAGGATGACGGCGCAGACGACGGAGAGAGCGACGATGAGCTTAAGGGCAAACTTGAGCCAGGTCGTCCACTCGATCTTGGCCAGGGCGAGACCGCCCATGATGGCACCGGAGGTCGGGGTGAACAGGTTCACGACACCGATAGCAGCGGAGAAGATCATGACCATGACCTCGGGCGAGAAGCCGAGCTTAACAGCCAGCGGTCCCATGATGGGCATGGAGACGGTGGCCATACCGGAGGTCGAGGGGATCAGGAAGGACAGGCCGAAGTAAACCAGGAAGCTCATGGGAGCGAAGATCACGCCGGACAGGCCAGCCAGGGCATTGGCGGCAGCGTCGAGGACGAAGACGTCGAGGCCGGTGTTAGCCATGAGGACGGAGATACCACGGGCGAGGGCGATGACGAGAACAACGGACATCATGTCGGCAGCGCCGGTGATGAAAGTGTTAACGATCTGCTTCTCGGACAGGCCACCGATGATACCGATCAGGACGGCCATGAGGAAGAACCAGGTGGAAGCCTCGTCGAAGTACCACTGGCCAATGGGCAGGCCGGTGATCAGGGCAGACCAGCCCTGGACGACGGCGTTACCGTCGGCGTCGTAGACAGCGCCAGCGTCGAAGAAGTTGGCGACGCCCTCGTTGAGGTCGGCCAGCGGGATGAAGCCGACGATCATGACGACGAAGGTGAAGGCGAAGGCGATCAGAACACCCTTCTGACGACCGGTGAGCTTGACCTCATTGTGAACCTCGGAAGCAGCCTTGCCGTGAGCCTCTTCGGCGTCCTTGAGCTCCTGCATCGACAGGATGGTGGAACCCTTGTCAGCCTTGACCTTCTTGGCATAGTTCATCACGAAGACGATGGACATAGCGGTGGTGACAATCCACAGGACGGCACCGAGGCCGATGATGATGGACTGGTTGACCTCAATGCCAACGCCGGTCAGAGCGTCGACGGCAGCGCCGACGGCGAACGGGTTAACCGTGGAGCCCAGGCAGCCGCAGCCAGCGCCGAGCAGGACGGTAGCGGCGCCGACCATGGGGTCGAAGCCAGCGGCCATCATGGTAGCGGCGAGCAGGGCGTAGAAGGGAACGGTCTCCTCGCACATACCATAGGTGGTACCACCGAGGGAGAAGATGAGCATAAGGACAGGAACGAGCATGATCTCGTTGCCCTTAAGCTTCTGCACCAGAACGGCGATGCCGTTGTCCAGAGCGCCGGTCTCGGTCATCATACCGAGGAAGCCGCCCAGGATCATAACGAAGAGGCAGACGGGCAGAGCGTCAGCGAAGCCCAGGATCGGGGCGGTGCAGAAATCGCTCAGGCGGGCTGCAGTAACCGCGCCGCCGGACGTGCCGGAGACGATAACGGTAATCACTGCAACAATTGCCAGCAGAGCTAGAAGAATGGTGAACGATGAAGGCATACCGCGCTTTTTCTTAGCGGTCTCAGTCATGGTTCTCATCCCCCCTTCATAAATCATTTAACTTTCTCGCGCGAAGCGGATCTTCCGTGCCGTGCCCACCGCCCGACGCGAGATATTTACCAGACAAAGCCGCTCGGGGTGTGCAGCAAGACACCCCGAGCGAGATGCTAGATGCTCTTACTTGAGCGTGGCGTACATGACAGCCTTGATGGTGTGCATGCGGTTCTCGGCCTCGTCGAAGACCTTGGAAGCGGGGCTCTCGAAGACCTCGTCGGTGACCTCCTGCTCGGTGATGCCGAACTGCTCGCACTTCTCGGCGCCAATCGTGGTGTTGGTGTCGTGGAAGCTGGGCAGGCAGTGCAGGAAGATGGCACCCGGGTTGGCCATAGCCATGACCTCGGAGGTAACGCGATACGGGGTGAGCTGAGCGATGCGCTCGGCCCAGACCTCGTCGGGCTCGCCCATGGAGACCCACACGTCGGTGTAGATAACGTCGGCACCGGTGACGCCGTCCTTGACGTCGGTGGTCAGCTTGATAGTGCAGCCGTTAGCCTCGGCGATGGGCTTGCAGGCCTCGATGACGTCGTCAGCGGGCATGCACTCCTCGGGGCCGCAGGCCACGAAGTTCATGCCGAGCTTGGAGCAGACAACCATGAGGGAGCGAGCGACGTTGTTCTTGCAGTCGCCCATGAAGACGAGGGTCTTGCCCTTGATGTCGTAGTTGAAGTTCTCCTGGACGGTCAGGATGTCGGCGAGCATCTGGGTGGGATGCCACTCAGTGGTCAGGCCGTTCCACACGGGCACGCCGGACTTGGCAGCGAGCTCCTCGACGTCGTCCTGGGCAAAGCCACGGAACTCGATGCCGTCATACATGCGGCCGAGAACGCGGGCGGTGTCCTCGATGGACTCCTTCTTGCCCATCTGCGACGAACCGGGATCGAGGTAGGTGACGCCCATGCCCAGATCCATGCCGCCGACCTCGAAGGCGCAGCGGGTACGAGTGGAGGTCTTCTGGAAGAGCAGAACGATGTTCTTGCCCTCGAGATAGCGGTGCGGAACGCCAGCGCGCTTCATGTCCTTGAAGTTCTTGGAAAGCTTGAGCAAGTACTCGATCTCCTCGGTGGAGAGGTCGAGAAGCTTGAGGAAGCTACGGCCGGAGAGGTTAACACCCATGGTTCGTTTCCTTTCGAAAAAATGAATTACGTAAGTATTAGTGTTGCCCGTTTGACGGGCGAAACCGGTGCGGTTGTAGGGGGACCGCACCGGAAACGGAAAAACTTAGAGGTCCTCGCGCCAGAAGGGCATGCTCATGCAGCGCGAGGACCTCTAAGTTTTTCCGTT
>CABVBR010000195.1 GCA_902496645.1 uncultured Collinsella sp. | reverse complement strand
GCAGGAAACTTTACCCGCGGACCCCGCCGGGAATAGCAAAAGGGCGACCCCTGTCCGGAGTCGCCCTTGCGGTGCTGCTTATGTGCTGCTGTTACTCGGCGTCGTGGTGGCGGCGGGGCTTGCGGCCTCCGTTGTCGCCGGGACGGCGCGGACGGTCGCTGCGCTCGGAGCGCTCGCGGCGCGGACGCTCACGACGCTGGAAGTGCTCGCCGTCGCCCTCGGAGGCACCCTCGGCGCGAGCCGGGGCCTCGGGCTTGTCGAGACGATCGAGCGAGATCTTGCCGCGATCGTCGACCTCGATGACGACGACCTTGACCTCATCGCCAACGTTGAGGACATCCTCGACCTTCTCCACGCGGCCCTTGGCGACGCGGGAGATGTGCAGCAGGCCGTCCTTACCGGGCAGCAGATTCACGAAGGCACCGAAGGGCTGAATGGAGACCACGCGACCGGTGTACTCCTCGCCCGGCTCGGGAACCTTGATGATGAGCTTGATGCGCTCGACGGCCTGATCGACGGACTCGCCGGTGCCGCCGACAAAGACGGTGCCGTCCTCCTGGATGTCGACCGAAGCACCGGTCTCGTCCTGGATGCCGCGGATGACCTTGCCGCCGGAACCGATGACGTCGCGGATCTTGTCGGTCGGAACCTGGATGGACACAATACGAGGAGCGGTGCTTCGCGTGGTGTGACGCGGCTCGGGGATCACATCGAGCATCTTCTGCAGGATGAACGCACGACCCTCCTTGGCCTGCTGCAGGGCGCGGGCCAGGATGTCGAAGGTAAGGCCGGTGGCCTTGTTGTCCATCTGCAGGGCGGTAATGCCCTCGGTGGTGCCGGTGACCTTAAAGTCCATGTCGCCCAGGAAGTCCTCGAGACCCTGGATGTCGGACAGGACCACGGTCTTGCCCTCCTCCTGGATCAGGCCCATGGCGATACCGGAGACCGGGCGCTTAATGGGCACGCCGCCGTCCATAAGGGCGAGCGTGGAGCCGCAGGTCGAAGCCATCGAAGAGGAGCCGTTGGACTCCATGACCTCGGAGACGACGCGGATGGCGTAGGGGAACTCGTTCTCGTCGGGGAGCACCGGAAGCAGAGCGCGCTCGGCCAGGTTGCCGTGGCCGATCTCGCGGCGCTTGGGGCTGCCCATGCGGCCGGTCTCGCCGGTGCAGAACGGCGGGAAGTTGTAGTGGTGCATGTAGCGCTTGCCCTCGGTGGGCTCGATGGTATCCAGACGCTGGCCCTCGTTGAGCATGCCGAGCGACAGCACGGAGAGCACCTGGGTCTGACCGCGCTGGAACAGGCCGGAGCCGTGAACGAGCGGCAGATAGTTGTCCTTCACCATGATGGGACGGATCTCATCGGCGGCACGGCCGTCGACGCGCTCGCCGGTCTCGACGACCATGGTGCGCATGGCCTTCTTCTCGAGCTTCTTGAGCGCCACGGGGATCTCGCGCTCCCAAGCGGCCTGCTCCTCCTCGGTGAACTCGGCACGGATGGACTCCTTCAGAGCCTCGACCTTACCGATACGGGAGAGCTTGTCGGCGTCGCGAAGGGCGGCTGCCATCTCGTCGTAGTGGGCGAAGATGCGCTCCTGGACCTCCTCGACGGGCTGGTCGAGCGGGTACTCCTTCTTGACGATGGCGCCATTGACCTGCTCCCACTCGGCAACGAACTCGTCCTGAGCCTGGCAGAAGGCAGCAAGGGCCTCCTGGCCAAACTTCATGGCGGCGAGCATGTCGTCCTCGGAGATCTCCTCGGCGCCGGCCTCGACCATCGAGATGAAGTCGGCAGAGCCGCCCAGCTCCAGGTCCAGGTCGGAGTTCTCGCGCTCCTCATAGGTGGGGTTGACGATAAACTCGCCGGTCTCCACGTTACGGCCGATGCGCACGCAGGCAAGCGGGCCCTCGAAGGGCACGCCGCCGAGCGTCATTGCCAGGGAAGCACCCATGACATTGATGACGTCAAAGGGGTTGACCTGGTCGGCGACGAGCGAGGTGGCGACGATGTGCACCTCGTTGCGGAAGCCGTCCGGGAAGCTCGGACGAATCGGGCGGTCGATCATACGGGCCGTGAGCGTGGCCTTCTCGCTGGGACGGCCCTCACGCTTGAGGTAGCCACCCGGGATGCGGCCGGCGGCGTACATCTTCTCGTTGAAGTCGACGGTCAGCGGAAAGAAGTCGTAGTTCTTACGCTCCTTGGAGACGACCACGGTGTCGAGCATCGTGGTGTCGCCCTGCTTGACCAGACAGGCGCCGGTGGCCTGCTTGGCAAGCTCGCCGGACTCAAAGGTGTAGGTCTTGCCGTACAGCTCAAAGGTCTTGGATACGAGTGTCATTGTTCTCCTTTACCCCACAGGCCCCTTGCCTGCGGGCTTCTCATGTGACGCGGGCCCCCTGCCCCCGCCACGCTTCAGAGCGTGATTGTTCACGCCCTTACACAAAAAGAGCGCCCCGCTGCGCAGGACGCTCTTAGCATGTACAAATCCTACTGGATGTTGTCGCGGATGCCCAGAGCCTTGATGAGCTCACGGTACTCGACGATGTCGTTCTTCTTGATGTAGGAGAGAAGACGACGACGACGGCCGACGAGCATGAGCAGGCCACGACGGGTGTGGAAGTCCTTCTGGTGGGACTTCATGTGCTCGGTCAGCTCCTTGATGCGCTCGGTCAGGATGGCGACCTGAACCTTGGGGTTGCCGGTGTCGACCGGGGTGTTACCGAACTGGGCAGTCAGCTCCGCCTTGCGCTCTTTGGAAACAGTCATTGTTTCACCTTTCGTTTCTTGTCGCCCGCGGGCGACGCTATTCGCCTCGGACTGGGAAGCCGCCGGTGGAGCGAGCATCCAAGGTCGAGGTACCAACAGGTCGGTATGTTACCACAAGCAGCCCACGCCTGCGCATCATCACCGACCCAACATGAATTCCATCGCACGGAGACGTTGATCGGTGTGCGTCG
>CABVBR010000194.1 GCA_902496645.1 uncultured Collinsella sp. | reverse complement strand
CGTGACCGAGGTCGTCAACGAGTACTTCGCACCTATCCGCGAGCGTCGCCAGCGCTACGAGAACGATCTGGATTACGTGAAGGACGTGCTGCACGAGGGCAACCGTCGCGCCAACGAGATCGCCGAGCAGACCCTGGCCGAGGTTCAGGACGCCATGGGCATGGTGTACTAAACCGATCTGCTGGCTTGAGCTTTCGATTGCTTTAGAGCGGGCGCTACGGCGTCCGCTTTTTTGTTACCCGACCGGTTCGGCTCCGTCCATCGCACTCCCCCGACAAACAGGAACAGGCCCGCCGGCAGCCAGTTGCCAGCGGGCCTGTTCCCGAAGTACACCGTTGAATCGCACAGAGGGGAGGAATGCGAATCAAACTCAACAGGGCAGGCTTTTTCATCGCCTATTGCCTGCTCCGTTGCTGAAAACAATATAGTTCACCGTGGTTTACTTTCTAACGGCAAAATACGCCGTCACACCTTCTCCATAAGTTAACCCCGGTAAACTAAAACCACCACAAAGGGGACAGGCACCTTTGTGGTGGTTTTAGCCACGGCGGAGCCGCTAGAGCCCTGCTGGCCAGCGACAGACGGCCAAGTCGACGTGCATGTCGTCCTTAAACGTCACGCCCTCCCCCAGCAAAAGTTCGCGCTGAGCATCGGGACCGCCAAAAGCAAAGCCCTCGCAAATGCGGCCATCGGCAAACACCACACGATGGCAGGGAATCTGACCAGGGCGCGGATTGCTATGCAGGGCATACCCCACGTACCGCGCACTTCGTGAACGACCGGCGAGCAGCGCCACCTGGCCGTACGTGGCGACCATCCCTTCGGGGATCTGCTCGACCACCTCGTACACCCGCTCAAAAAAGCCCTCAGACGCCATTGCTCGCTCCCTTCAACCCAAACCAGCATAAACCACCAAAAAGGGGACAGGCATCTTTGTGGTGGTTTTGACCGGAAAGCTAGTTGGCGGGGCGGAAGAAGGCTACGGCTACGGCGCCGGGGCCCACGTGGGTGCCGATAGTGGCGCCAATGGTGTGGATGGGCAGCTCGCTCTCGGCATGGCCAGCCCACAGCGCCGCACTGTCCTCGATATACTTCTTGAGCACCGCATCCGAAAGGCCCGTATAGCCGAGCGCCAGCGGCATGGAAAAGTCGATGCCGCCCGCTTTTTCGACCTTTTGGTTCAGCAGATTGCGGCCGTTCTTGGAACCGCGCGCCTTACCCAGTTGCACGATCAGACCGTCCTCGACAGCCACCACGGGCTTTACGTTGAGCAGCGTGCCCACGGCGCCGGCCGCAGCAGACAAGCGGCCTCCGCGCACCAGGTACTCCAGCGTCTCAAGCAAACCGATGACCACCACGCGGTCGCGAACGGCCTCGACAGCCGCCGCAACCTGAGCCGCGCCCTGGCCCTCGTCCACCAAGCGCAGCGCATACTCGACCAGCACGCGCTCGCCCAGGGTGACGTTGTTGCTATCCACCACATACACGTCGCCGCCCGGCGCCTCGGCAAGTGCGGTGCGAGCACTCTGGTTGGTGCCCGAAAGCTTGGCACCCACGGTAATAATCACCGCCTCGTCGCCGGCCTCACGAACCTCGGCAATCGCCTGCGAAAAGGCGTACGGGTTGACCTGACCGGTCTTGGGCAGCTCATCACGCTCCACGAGCATCTCGTAAAAGCGTTGGTGATCGATGTTGACGCCATCCATGTACACATCGGTGCCAAAGGTGACGGACAGCGGCAGAACACGCAGAGCGGGGTGCTCCGCCGGAGACATATCGCTGGCGGAATCGGTAATAATGCGGACGGACATAGCGAATCCTTTCTTGCGCAGGTCTCGCGCAGGGAATTTTGACAACAATGTCCCGGCGCGGCGTGCGCGCTCAAACGGGACGATGCAGTTGTTGGCTGAAAGATAGTGCCAGCGCGGCTCTAAATCTCGCGCAGGGTGCTGAGGATCGTGCGCAGCGACGCATACATCTGCTCGCGCTGCTCCACGCCCATGGCCTTGCCGGTGGTATCGAGCACATCGCGAATGATGCGATCGGCCTCGCTCATGCTCTCGCCGCCCAGAGCAGTCAGGCGCACCGGAGCACGGTACTTGACGGCCGCATCACCCGAGTCGTCAACCTCGACGTAGCCGCCCTCCTCCAGATGAGCCAGTGTGCGCGAAACGGCGGCACGGGTAACGCCGGCCATGCGGGCGAGGTCGGCGCCAGTCAGGCCGTCCTTGCTGCGCTCAAGATAGTACAGGCACATGACATCGGAGCCCTTAAGGCCGAGCCTTGCGCCTTCGGACGTCTTGATGCGCTGAATCTCCTTGTAGAGGCCGCTGATCAGTCCGACAAAGTCCTCAAAACGTGTCTCGTCGTTCTGCTGCATGGTGACGACCGCCTTTCGCTTACATGATGCTAACGGGTAAACATCTTAGCCGCACAAGGCAACACCCGTACCCAAATATCCGATTTGTTAACCCATCAACATAAAAACCACCACAAAGGGGACAGGCACCTTTGTGGTGGTTTGAGCCTCAATAAGTTTTAGGCGTTGCTACAACTCCACGCAAGGATTGTCGCGGGTCACAAGCGTCTTAACGACAACCGTCGCTCCCAAATACCGCTCGATCAGCTCAGCGAGGCGATCGATCGCAGCCTGGCAATCCCCCATGCGCTCGGGCTCTACGCACTCAATCGCCAGGAACGCATCGGCCGAATCGTCGGACAGCGCCGTGCGAACGCCATCGCGCCAGTTCCAGCAACGGCACACGGCGCCTGCATCGTCGATATAGGCAAGCTCGTCGGGCAGCGTCGGATCATCCGCCTCCTCGCCAAGTGGCAAGAACGCGTCGCCGCCGTCGGTCACCGTCAGGCGCAGATTGCCCTCAATAGCATGCAAATCCTCACCGCCAACGGGCAGCGCATAAGTCAACGAAATCGTGTTGTAGATATCCACCGCCGGCGTGATGTGGCCGACCGG
>CABVBR010000193.1 GCA_902496645.1 uncultured Collinsella sp. | reverse complement strand
GGTGCGCGGCTTGACGATGGCGGCAAGCGCATCGATCCAATCCTCGCCGTACTCAACATTGCCCTCGATCAGACCCGCCTCGTGCAGCTCGGGGACCATGACCTCGTCGGCAAACTGAGCATCGGACATGCTGTTGATGTACTCGGCATTGACCCAGTCGAGCTTCTTGGGGTCGAAGGTCGCCGGGTTCTTTGAGATGCGGTCGAGCGAGAACTTGCTGGCCAGGACGTCGCGCGGGATGATCGTGGTCTCGCCATCGAGCGACCAGCCGAGCAGCGCCAGGTAATTAACGAAGGCGTCGGACAGGTAGCCGGCGTCGCGGTACTCCTCCACCGAGGTGGCGCCGTGGCGCTTGGAAAGCTTCTTGCCGTCGGCACCCAGAATCATGGAGATGTGGGCGAACGTGGGCACGGGCGCGCCGAGGGCCTCGTAGACCATGACCTGGCGCGGAGTGTTGGACAGGTGATCGTCGCCGCGGATGACGTGGGTAATCTTCATCATAGCGTCGTCGACGACGGTCGCGAAGTTGTACGTGGGCGTGCCGTCGGAGCGGAAGATGACAAAGTCGTCGAGCTCCTTGGCATCGAAGGTCACCTCGCCGTGGACGGCGTCGTGGATGACGACGTCGCCGCGGTCCTCGGGCACCTTGATGCGCAGGACGTAGGACTCGCCGGCCTCGATGCGGCGGCGGGCCTCCTCGGGATCAAGATCGCGGCAGCGGCGCTGGTAGCCCTGGAAGGGGTCCTTGCGCTCCTGAGCGGCCTTGCGGTCAGCATCGAGCTGCTCCTTGGTGCAGAAGCAAGGATAGGCCTTGCCCTCGTCCCAGAGCTTCTGGGCGGCCTGCTTGTACAGGTCCAGGCGCTCGGTCTGCGCGTAGGGGCCATAGTCGCCACCTACCTCGGGACCCTCGTCCCAGTCCAGGCCCAGCCAACGCATGGCGCGCAGGATGATCTGCGTGTTCTCGTCGGTGGAGCGGGTGGGGTCGGTGTCGTCGATGCGCAGGATGAACGTGCCACCGTTTGCGCGGGCGAAAGCCCAGTTATAGATAGCGGTACGGGCGCCGCCGATGTGCAGCTTGCCCGTGGGTGAGGGTGCAAAGCGGACGCGAACGTCTGATGCCATGGAAATCTCCTCGATTGCAGGATGGATGTCTAACTGCTCCAGTATAAAGCAACAAAGATAAAGCAACAAAGCCCACCTCCGCACAAAGGGCACCGACCTACTCATTGGGCACTCATTGGGGACAGACTTAAATGACCAGTCTTTGGGCAACCTGTCGGCACTTAGGTAAGGCCGATCATTTAAGTCTGTCCCCAATGAGCGCCCAATGAGTGCCCGGCTGGTCATTTAAGTCTGTCCCCAATGAGTAGGTGCGGAAAGGGTGTGAATATTCGATTAACGCGATATGATGTGCCCTTGCATATAGAGCTCGGCGGAATGGTAACGGTCGCCGGGACACGTATTTTGAAAGGGGCTATCATGCCAGAAGAACTTCGTTCCATCCCACCCCAACACGGGTCCTTTGTTTTTACGTCGGAGTCGGTGACCGAAGGCCATCCCGATAAGATCGCTGACCAGATCAGCGACGCCGTCCTCGACGCAATCCTCGCTAAAGAAATTGAGCTGCAGGAGCAGGGCTACATTGCGCCCAACGGCGTGCCCGCAAACGTTGAGAACGTCCGCTGTGCCTGCGAGACCCTCGTGACCACCGGCACCGTCATCGTTGCCGGCGAGATCCGCACCCAGGCATACGTCGACGTGCAGGAGATTGCCCGTGGCGTTATCCGCCGCATTGGCTACAACCGCGCAAAGTTCGGTTTTGACTGCGATACCTGCGGAGTTATGAGCCTCATCCACGAGCAGTCGCCCGATATCGCCCAGGGCGTCGACGAGTCCTTCGAGACCCAGACCGGCGCCACCACCGACCCGATCGATCTGATCGGCGCCGGCGACCAGGGCATGATGTTTGGCTATGCCTCCAACGAGACCAAGACCCTCATGCCCATGCCGCACTACCTGGCGAGCCGCCTGGCCGAGCGCCTGGCCGCTGTGCGCCACGACGGCACCCTGCCCTACCTGCGCCCCGACGGCAAGACCCAGGTCACGGTGCGCTACGAGGACGGCAAGCCCGTCGAGGTCACGACCATCGTCATCTCCACGCAGCACGCCGCCGAGATCGAGGACATGGGCAAGATCAAGGACGACCTCATCGAGCACGTCATCGCCCCCGTCATGGCTGCCGAGAACATGCCGTGGGACAACTCCGACATCTATGTGAACCCCACCGGTCGCTTTGTCGTGGGCGGCCCCATGGGCGACACGGGCCTCACCGGCCGTAAGATCATCGTCGACACCTATGGCGGCTACGGCCGTCACGGCGGCGGTGCCTTTAGCGGCAAGGACTGCACCAAGGTCGACCGCTCCGCCGCATACGCCGCGCGCTGGGTCGCCAAGAACGTGGTGGCCGCCGGCCTGGCCGACCGCTGCGAGGTCGAGCTGGCCTACGCCATCGGCGTGTCCAAGCCGCTGTCTATCATGGTCGACACCTTCGGTACCGCGCATGTTGCCGAGGACAAGATCGTCGAGGCCGTCGAGAAGACCTTCGATCTGCGCCCGGGCGCGATCATCCGCGACCTGGATCTGCGTCGTCCGATCTACGAGAAGACGGCAGCCTACGGCCACTTCGGCCGCGAAGACGCCGACTTCACCTGGGAGAAGACCGACCGAGTCGAAGAACTCAAAGCAGCCTGCGGCCTGTAAGCTAACGAGAAAAGCCAGAGCCAAATAACAACACACCAAAAGAAGTACCGCCCCCAAGCGGTACTTCTTTTTTTAAACGGTGGTGAAGATGTTTCGATATGCAAGGTAAGACACGTCCCTAGCTAATGAATTTTGCCATCTAGCAACTCCAACCATGTATCCTTAGTCCCGAGGGGCGGGGCATAAGGTCGATCGCGAGTTCCGCACGAGCCGGAGAGCACTTAATGTGCTCTCCGTGCGAGCAGGA
>CABVBR010000192.1 GCA_902496645.1 uncultured Collinsella sp. | reverse complement strand
CGTGCTGGCCTGGGACCCCGATGACGATGTCATGACGGCCGCCAGCATGGGCACCGTCGCCGGCGAGCTCAACGACGAGACGCTCGGCGAGTGCGACATCATCGTCCTTGCCTGCTATCCAGAAGCATGCATCGAGTGGCTCGAGACGCACGCCCAGGCGCTCGCCGACGCCACCGACACCGATGCCATCATGGGCCCTGTGGTGATCGACACCGTGGGCGTCAAGGGCATCGTGTGCGAGCGCGCCTTTGAGCTCGCCCGCGAGCACGGCTTCTACTTTGTGGGCGCGCACCCCATGGCGGGCACGCAGTTCTCGGGCTACGCGCACTCCCGCGCCGACCTGTTCCAGGGCGCACCGCTCGTGCTTGTACCGCCTACGGTGGATGACACACTTAAGCTGGAGCTTTTAGGCCAGGTGCGCGAGATGGTGCGACCCTTGGGCTTTGGCAAGTTCAGCGTAACGAGCGCCGCCGAGCACGACCGCGTCATCGCCTTTACGAGCCAGCTCGCGCACGTCGTCTCCAACGCCTACGTCAAGAGCCCGACCGCCCAGGTCCACCACGGCTTTTCGGCCGGCAGCTACCGCGACCTCACCCGCGTGGCGCATCTCAATCCGCAGATGTGGTCCGAGCTCATGATCGACGACGCCGACGCGCTCGCCTTCGAGATCGACCATCTGATCGAATCGCTCGGCGCCTACAGCCGCGCCCTTAAGGACCGCGACCAGCGCTATCTGGAGAATCTCCTTGCCGAGGGCGATCGCATCAAGCGCGCGCTCGACGACGAGGCCTCCCACTAGACCACCTATCACGCCAGGTCGAAAGGACCGAAGCTTATGGCGATTACCATCGATATCGACACCGCACGCCCCTACCAGGTGCACGTGGGCACGTTTTTGCTGGAGCAGGCGGGCCCGCTCGTACGCGCCACCGCCGGCGGCTCTCGCGCCGTCATCGTGACGGACACCAACGTAGGTCCCCTCTACCAGATGCCCGTTAAGCATAGCCTGGAGGCGGCGGGTTACGAGGTGAGCATCTGCACCTTCGAGGCTGGCGAGGCCCATAAGCGTGCCAAGACCTACGTTGCCATCTTGGAGTTTGTGGCCGAGCACGAGCTTTCGCGCTCCGACGTGATCGTGGCGCTCGGCGGCGGCGTCGTGGGCGACGTGGCCGGCTTTGTGGCCGCCACCTACATGCGCGGCTGCAAGTTTGTGCAGATCCCCACGAGCTTGCTCGCCATGGTCGATTCGTCGGTCGGCGGCAAGACGGCTATCGACCTGGCTGCCGGCAAGAACCTCGCCGGTGCCTTTTGGCAGCCGAATGTGGTTATCGCCGACGTCGGATGTCTCGCCACCCTCACGCCCGAACAGTTCGCCGACGGCTGCGGCGAGGTCGTGAAGCACGCCGTCATCGCCGATCCGGAGCTCTTTGCAGAGCTGGAGAAGACCCCGCTCACGCTTGAGCTTCTCAACAAAGACGTCGCTCGCGTGGCACTCATCATCGCCCGCAATATCGACATCAAGCGCGCCGTGGTCGTTGCCGACGAGCGCGAGACCAACCAGCGCAAGCTGCTCAACTTTGGACATAGCGCCGGACACGCCGTCGAGGCCTGCGAGCACTTTGAGCTCGGCCACGGCAACTGCGTGTCGATCGGCATGGGCATCATCACGCGCGCCGCAGCGCTACATGGCATTTGCGACGCCGAGCTGCCCGATCGCATTGAGGAGCTCTGCGCCCGTCACGGTCTCAAGACCCGCTGCGAGCTTTCCGCCGATTCCGTCTTTGCCGAGGCGCTCCACGACAAAAAGCGCGCGGGCGACACCATCGATCTGGTAATTCCGCACGACATCGGCAGCTGCAGCATCGACCGCACGCCGCTTTCCACCTTCCACGATTTAATTGCCGAGGGACTCGGCCAGAAGGGAGACGCATCCGCATGCTAGCCCGCATCACCCCGTCCCCGCTCAAGGGCACCGTTCCCGCCATCGCGTCCAAGTCGATGGCACACCGCCTCATCATCTGCGCCGCGCTTGCCAACGGCGAGACGCACGTCACCTGCAACACCACCTGCGCGGATATTGAGGCCACGGTGCGCTGCCTCACGGCGCTCGGCGCCCGCATCGAGACCGTCGAAGACGGCTTCCAGGTCCACCCCACCATGAAGAGCGTTGAATTTGGCCTGCTCAAAGCCCTCGCCGGCGGCACGCTCGACTGTGGCGAGAGCGGCTCCACGCTGCGCTTTATGCTGCCCGTCGCCTGCGCACTGGGAGCAGAGGCCACCTTTGTGGGCCAGGGCCGCCTGGGCGCCCGCCCGCTCTCCCCGCTTTCGGACGAGATCATTGCCGCCGGTTGCGACCTGCAGGGCCTGGGCGGTTTTCCGCTTAAGACGAGCGGCCGCATGCGCCCGGGCACTTTTGTGCTGCCGGGCAACGTGAGCTCACAGTACATCTCGGGCCTGCTGCTGGCGGCCCCGCTGCTGGCCCAGCCCTCCTGCGTGCAGGTGACCGGCCTCATCGAGAGCCGTCCCTACATCAACCTGACCATCCAGGCCATGAAGGCCTTTGGCATCGAGGTCAACGTTGAGCGTATCCCGGCTAAGGACGGCCAGCCCGAGGTAACGAACTTCCGCGTGAACAGCGGCTCCTACCGCACGCCCGGCAGCGTAGCCGTCGAGGGTGACTGGTCCAACGCCGCCTTTTGGCTGTGCGCCGGCGCCATCGGCACCGACCCCATCACCGTAGAGGGCGTGTCGCTGAGCTCCGCGCAGGGCGACCGCAACGTGCTCGCCGCGCTTTCGCGCTTTGGCGCCCGCATCGTGCGCTCCACCAACGCCGCCACCGTGCAGTCCGACAAGCTCGCCGGCTTTGAGATGAGCGCCCACGACATCCCCGACCTGGTGCCCGTTATCTCGGCCGTGGCCTCGCTGGCACAGGGCCGCACCTTTATCCGCGATTGCGCCCGTCTGCGCATCAAGGAATCCGACCGCCTGGTCACCACCACCCGCGAGCTCACCGCGCTGGGCGCGCAGGTGCGTATTGCCGGCGACGACCTCATCATCAAGGGTGTCGATGCCTTTACCGGCGGCGAGGTCGATTCGCACAACGACCATCGCATCGCCATGATGGCCGCTATCGCGGCGAGC
>CABVBR010000191.1 GCA_902496645.1 uncultured Collinsella sp. | reverse complement strand
AGGTCGAGCTCCTGCGCCAAGGCGTGCAGCCCCCATGCGGGACGGCCCGAAGCCAGAATAAGCTTAATGCCCGACTCCTGCGCCGCGAGCAACTTCTCACGCGTGCGCGGACTGATGACCTTTTGGTCATTGGTGAGCGTACCGTCGATATCCATCGCAATGGCTTTGATTGCCATATATGCCTCCCTGCATCGCTTTTATCGCGCTTCATCATATCCGAGGCGGGCGTCCCTCACACGGATTAATTGAGGACGAATGCAAAACACACCGAACGATTGCGGACAAATGGCAAATTGCAAAGGGCCCGTATCCCAACAGATACGGGCCCCTTCTTCGATGAGCTAGCTCAGCAGACAAAGACTACTTGCGGTGAGCGCGATAGAACTCGATGAGTGCCTGGGTCGAAGCGTCCTGCTCGGCCTTGGCAGCGTCGTCGTGGAAGGCAGGCGTGATCTGCTTGGCAAGCTGCTTGCCCAGTTCGACACCCCACTGGTCGTAGGAGTCGATACCCCAAACCGTACCCTCGACAAACACGATGTGCTCGTACAGGGCGATGAGCTCACCAAGCGCGAACGGGGTCAGCGTGTCGCCGAAGATCGAGGTCGTCGGGCGGTTGCCCTCAAAGCAGCGAGCCGGGACGATTTGCTCGGGCGTGCCCTCGGCACGGACCTCGTCAGCCGTCTTACCAAAGGCAAGCGCCTTGGTCTGAGCGAGGAAGTTGCCCAGGAACAGCTCATGGACGTCCTGGCCACCGTCGGTCGCCGGGTTAGCAGTGTTGGCGAAGGCGATAAAGTCGGCCGGAACCACCACGGTGCCCTGATGCAGCAGCTGATAGAACGCGTGCTGGCCGTTGGTGCCGGGCTCGCCCCAGTAGATCTCACCGGTATCGGAGGTCACGGCGCTGCCGTCCCAACGGACATGCTTGCCGTTGGACTCCATGGTGAGCTGCTGCAGGTAAGCCGGGAAGCGATGCAGGTACTGGCAGTACGGCAGCACGGCATGGCTCTTGGAGCCAAAGAAGTTGACGTACCAGACATTGAGCAGGCCCATCAGCGCAACGGCGTTCTGCTCGAGCGGAGTGTTGCAGAAGTACTCGTCGATGGCGTGGAAGCCCTCGAGGAACTGCTGGAAGCGCTCGGGACCGAGCACGACGATCAGGGACAGGCCCACGGCGGAGTCAACGGAGTAACGGCCGCCGACCCAGTTCCAGAAGCCAAAGGCGTTGGCCGGGTCGATACCGAAGGCCTCGACCTTGTCGAGTGCGGTAGAGACGGCGACAAAGTGCTTAGCCACAGCCTCGGCGTTCTGCTCATCGGAGCCGTCGATGGCGCCCTGGGCCTTGAGCTGCTCGAGCATCCAAGTCTTGACCTCGCGAGCGTTGGTAAGCGTCTCGAGCGTGGTAAAGGTCTTGGAGACGATGATCACGAGCGTGGTCTCGGGATCCAGGCCCTTGAGCTTCTCGGCCTGGTCGTTGGGATCGATGTTGGAAATGTAGCGGCAGTCGATGCCGGCGTCGGCGTAGGGACGCAGGGCCTCGTAGGCCATGACCGGGCCCAGATCGGAGCCGCCGATGCCGATGGACACCAGGTGCTCGATCTTCTTGCCGGTAACGCCCTTCCACTCACCGGAGCGCACGCGCTCGGCAAAGGCATACATACGGTCGAGGACCTCGTGCACGTCGGCGACAACATCCTGGCCGTCAACGATGAGCTGGCCCTTCTCGCTCGCCGGGCGGCGCAGCGCGGTGTGCAGCACGGCGCGGTCCTCGGTAGTGTTGATGTGCTCGCCGGAGAACATGGCTTCGCGGCGCTCCTCGAGCTTAACCTCGCGGGCCAAATCGCACAGCAGCTTAACGGTCTCGTCGGTCACCAGGTTCTTGGATAGATCGAAATGCAGGTCACCGGCGTCAAAGCTCAGCTTGTTCACGCGCTCGGGATCGGCGGCGAACCAGGCCTTGAGGTCGATGCCCTCGGCCTCGAGCTTCTCCTGATGAGCCTCGAGCGCCTTCCAAGCGGCGGTCGACGTGGCGTCGATAGGTGCGGCAACAGTTGCCATAAAGTCCTCCTCAGCATACGGGCGCGTGTCCCCATGCGCCCGGACATTCAGATGCCACTATTCTAGCTCAGGTCAAGACCGTAATCAGCGAGCGTTATCAATCCGCCCCCAAACGGCGACCGACCAAAAAGGGACAGGTTTATTTTGGCAGGTCAAACGCTTTACCTATCAAAACTATGCGGCGGCGCACACACTGGCGAGCAACTCGCGCAAGGGAGAGCCAATGCCATCCAGGAGCTCAGGCGCGATAATGGCAAAGACGGGCACTTCGCCTATACCCACAGCCGCAGGCACCTTTCCCTCCGAGACAATGCAGCCATGGGGAACAAAACCGTCCTCGCCAGAATCGAGCACCGCCATACGACGGGCAACCTCGCGCGCAAATCCAGCCGTGTCGGCATCCCCAATCGCAAGCACAAAGTCGACGCCCTCGTCGGTGGCCAAGGCAACAGCCTCATCGACCAGCTCGTCTCCCCCCTCGCCCTCAACCGAGCCACAACGGAACAGCGCGCGCTCCAACAATGCCCGGTCAAGCGACCCAAGCGCCGCCGCAACGAGCTCGTCGCGCGTATGCTTGTCGCCGCCCAGCACTACCAGTGCCTTGGTGCCGCCGTAGTGGGCGACCAGGCGCCCGCACCAACGTGCCACGTCGCCATCCGCGACAAGGCGCGTTGGCATACCAAACCCATAGTTGACCATCTACCCCACAACCCTTCCATGCTTTTAAGGTGAAACAGATCGTTAGGCTCATGCTACGAAGCAAGGTTTTCCGAGCTGTTTCGTGCTCTTTAGGGCTGCGTTAAAACCCGAATCAATCAAAACGGGACGCACAGATGGCTATGCCGCGATAAACGGAGGCACCAGGCGCACAAATAAGATGAGCCAAGCTAGCGCCAGGCAAAATCCACCCAGTACATCAGAAGCGTAGTGCACCCCCAGATAAATGCGACTGACACCAACAGCGAGAATGACGCACGCAAGCGCCATCACGGCAAACACGTTAGACGAAAGGCCGCCGGCTCCTCCCTGCACGAGCCATATGCCATATCCGTAAAACGCCATAGCAGCCATCGAATGGCCCGAGGGAAAACTGAG
>CABVBR010000190.1 GCA_902496645.1 uncultured Collinsella sp. | reverse complement strand
GTGACTCACCCTTCTTTGCCGCTGCCAGCGCTGCTTGCTTGTGGAGCTCAGAGCCCGTTCTTACGTTGAACGACCCCTTAAAAGCCCGCTCGGGTTCCTTGCCCTTCTCGGCGCAAAACTCAAGGTAATCGTCGACGGCGTCGTGGAAGCATTGCTCCACTTCTTCAGCCGTGGAGCCTTCAAATATGATTGCGTCCCTAATGCCGGTGACCATACCTGTTAGCACATGCTGTTCGGCATCGAACTCGACTGGGGCGAAATAACCCTTGTATGCCAAAACGTTACTCATGACTACCTCCGACATCTTGCAGAAATCGAACGATGTTTCGAATGGTCCCCGCTGTCAATTCGTCAGATGGATGCGGCGCGTGCATTACGAACATCCTGCCATCTGATGGCCTGTAGAAGCGAACGCGCGATCCGGATGTCTTGCCTTTGCTGTCCATTTCAAAGCCATATGAAGCCATGACTTTTAAAAAATCGGTATACCGATACGTCGAAGGGCAGCTAAGCAGTTGGGCGATGAGTTTATCGGGCCGAGTCATCCCGCCTCACATTCTGCAACTATATCCTAGTTGCAATTTAGGTCCGATGCAAGCACCCCTACTATAGAACAAGTGTTCGAATCAACACAAAGACACCTGTCCCCTTTGCGGTGGTTTTTGCTGAAGGGCGGATGTCTGCGGCGGTTTGTCTCGATCTGTAACAGTAACTCGACATAAATGGGCCTAGCTGTTACAGATCGAGATAAAACTGGTGGGACGGGGCGGGCCGAAGTCGGGCCGCCTGCCCGGTCCGCGGCAAAAGAAAAGGTAGATTTTCAGGCATGTCCCAAAAATCTACCTTTGTGCGTTAGCCCATCAGGTCGATGACGTTAAAGCCGGCGTTGCTCTTGGCGATGACGTCTCGGCCGCCAAAGACGCAGGTGGGCGACTCGGCTGCGATGCGCGTCACGTCGGCGCCGAGCGAGCGCAGCTCACCGGGCGTGGCGGCGAGCATCTGGGCGCGACGCTCCTCGCGCGCATGCGGATCGAGCCCGGCCAGGTAGGTCGTGTTGCGGCGCTTGGTGAGCGCGTACGGCTTCACCGGCGCGTCCATGCCGCTCACGCAGCTCACGATAAAGCCTTCGAAGGCTGCCTCGTCGGGCTCAAAGCTGCCGAGCCACGCACCGGCGCGCTCCACGCGCTCAATCGAAGGATCGATCGCCGGGTCGCGGTAGGTGTAGAACGCCGTCTGACGCTCGCCGGCCGCACGGAATCCACAGCCGTACGCGCCGCCCTTCACGCGGATCTCGTTCCACAGGTAGTCGTAGGAGAGCGCGTTGGCAGCCACCGCCCAGGCGCCCGTCACGTCAATGCCCAGACGGCGCGGGTCGCAGGCGCGCGCCGCAAAGCAGATGTCGCTGGGGATCACAAAGGCCTCGTGGCGGTCGCACGGCGCCGGCACCACGAGTGCGTCGCGGCCAGCGGCGTCCCAGTACGCGTCAAAGTCCTCATCGCTGCCGGTAAAGCTCGCCATGCAGCCATCGGCCACAAAGATGCGGTTTGCTAGCTCGGCAAGCTTGGCGCGCAGGTCGTCCAGTCGCTCGTCAAAGTGCTCGAGCAGATCGCGCAGGAACAGGTAGAAGTCCACGCCCGAAAGCTGCTCGCGCACCACGGCCGAAGGCGAGCTGTAGCTCATCGCGCGACCGAGCGCCGCCGAGTGGCCGTTGTTGATAAAGCCCTGCTCAAGCCCAATGCGAATCTGCGTGAGCACGTCGCGCACGCGGTCGGCGTCAGCATCGAGCAACAGCGTGCTCGACCACACCTCGCGCGGCAGGCTCGCCAGCGCGTCGATCTTTTCGGACAGGGCGCCGGCGCTCACCAGCAGGTAGGGGCGCACGCCGTCCACGTCGGGCTGCGTCATGACCTCGGTCGTAAAGCTTAAAAAGCCAAGCTTGCCGGCGAGCAGGTTGTCGAGTTCCTCGGCCGAATGCTCGCGTGTGGGCAGCTGCTTGAGCAGGCGGCAGAGCAGCGTCACATAGGGCAGGTCCTCAAACGCGACGCAGCTCAGGTCGAAGTACTGCATGGCGTAGGCCAGACGGTTGGTGGGGATGCCGTGGCGCAGGCAGGGGATGGGTGCGGTGGTATCCACGACCAGCGGCGGCTCGGGGCGCGCCTCGCCAATGTCGGACACGCGCAGGCGCGGCAGCGTGGCCTTGTCTTCGGGCGTGTCCTCGGCCTCCTGCGCGGCACGCAGCGCGGCCGTGCGCTCGACCACGTCGGCTAGCTCGGCATCGGTCATGGCGTCGCGCTTGGCAGCCAGCTCGGCTGCCTCGGCGCCCTCTGAGCCGGCACCAGCGTCCACCGGCACCAGCTCGACCAGTGCCATGTGGTCGTTCTCCAGCACCAGCTCGCGCAGCAGGTCCTCAAAGTAGCTGCCGTCCAGCTCGCCGCGAAGCTCCTCGTACACCGGGCCGTACTTGAGCGCCAGCGTCGCGGCATCGTCATCGTAGAGCCAGGTGCTCAGCGCGTCGCACGCAATGGCAACGCCGTCGGCGATACCGTAGTCGCGCTGGCGCAGGTCGTATTCGTTGCTGCTGATGATAGCTTCCAGGCGCTCGCGCGGAATGCCGTGCTCGCACAGGTCGCGGCAGGCGTCCTGGAACACGCGGCGCAGCTCGCGCGCCACGCCGGGCTGCGCGTTTTGCAGCATGATGAGCTCGTAGGGCTGCAGACTCTCGGCTGCGGTGTAGCTCACCACGTTGCCGCCCAGGTCGGCGGCCAGAATGGCCTTCTTAACCGGCGCTTCGTTGGAGCCCAGCAGCGCCTCGAACAGGATGTCCGCCGCAATCGTGCGCTTGCGGTCGAGCGCGCTGCCCAGCACCAGGCCCAGGCCCACCAGGGCATTCTCGGGCGTGGTGGCCATCTCGACGCGCTTGTACTCGCAGGTCACGGGTGCCTGCACGTCCAGCGGATTGGGTGCCAGCGCAGACGGGTCCTCGCCGGCGGCAACGGCGGCGTCCATGCGGCGGCTCGCGGCACTCGACTGCGACAGATAGCGCTCGTCCAAAAAGGCAAGTGCGCGGTCCACATCTAGGTCGCCGTAGAGCGTGATGTAGGAGTTAGAAGGATTGTAGTGGCGTGCGTGCGTGTCCAGGAACTGCTCGTAGGTGAGCGCAGGGATCGCGCGCGGGTCGCCGCCGC
>CABVBR010000189.1 GCA_902496645.1 uncultured Collinsella sp. | reverse complement strand
GCGCGTCGGCGCCGTAGGGGAGATAGGTCGACAGCTGGTGCAGAAGCGGGCCGGGGCAGAAGACCTCGGTTGCGAAATCGACGGGGAAGTCCTCGGGGATGGCGGGCGCTACGGGTGCGGGGGCCGGTGCTGCAGCGGGGGCCTGAGCCGGTGCAGGAACGGGAATTTGGTCGCAAGTAGAGGCGGGCACGGATTCGATGACGGGTATGGGCTCCGGCGTCGCTTCCGGCTTGGTCGCGGAATCTGCGGGCTTCACGGTGACGGGCGCGTCTGCAGCTGCGGTTTCAACCTCAATCTGCGTCGCGTTCTCGTTCTCGACGCTCGACTTTGCCTCGATGGGCGTGGATGCCATGGTGGTGATGCCGGCGTTGGCGTTCTCGGGGTCATAGACGACCGTGAGTGAGATGGCAGGCTGCGGTTCCTCGGGCTCCGATGCCGCCTCGGTAGCGTCCTGTTCTGCGGGCTCTTCGGGCTGATCGTCCTCGGCCTCGTCGCCAAAGACATCGCTGTTTTGGAGCGCAGGCGCCTCAGGTTGGCTAGCGGCTTCTTCGGGTGTCGACTTGGGAGCCTCGTTGAGCTCCGTAGTGGCTTCCTGCTCGGATATGACTTTGGGATCGGTCGTGGCGGCGATTTCGGCTTCGGCTTCTGCCGTTACCTCAATAGCGACTTCGATCTCTGTCTCGGGCTCGGGCTCCGGCACAGCTTCAGCCACGGGCTCGGGGTCGGGACGCTTAACGTGCTTGGGGCGCACGGCCTTGAGGTCCTTCTCGCCGCGCTTTTTCTTTTTGTAGGACTGCTTGGCTCCCTTGGCTGCCTTGGGCTTGTCCTCGCCCTTGGCAAGGGCGGTATCCCAGGCATCGTTGGCGATGACGGTGGCATACAGGCGACCGCCCTTAAAGACAGTCAACTTAATGCAGTCGTCGAGCTCCTCGAGCAGCTCGCGCGTGGACTCGAAGCCCAGGTCATAAGCAGTCATGTCGCCCGCGGCGAGCGCCTCTTCGACCTGCGTCATAAACGTTTGCTTGCCGCATCCAATCGCATCGCGCAGCAGGCGATACAGATAGATGTGGTTGCCCAGCGATAGCGTGGGCCTAACTATTGTCTTGCTCATGGCAAATCTCCTCTTTACACACGTAAAGCATCTTACCATCGCATAGCGTTTGCCATGGCGGCACCCAAGGCAAACGGGCGCGAACCGCTATCGATTCGCGCCCGTTGTACAGGTTGCCTATCTGGGGATGCAGCGCCTAGTTGCCCGATGTCGTGCCTTGGCTTGAACTGTCAGATGCCGTGCCAGACGCGGTTCCGCTCGAGCTGTTAGTGCTGCTGTTGTCGGTAGATCCCGTTCCCGATGTGGTGTCGCTCGTTTGGTCGCCCGTGCTCGGCTGCGAGCTGTCAGTCGTTTGGCTTGAGTCGGTCGTGCCGGATTGCGTGCCGCTGCTGTTCGTAGAGGAATTGGCACCCTGCGATTGGTTTTGGGTGTTCGATGACGAGTCGGCAGAGGTAGAACTGTCTTGCGTGCCGTCCGTCTGTGCCTGCTGGTCTTGCGAATGGGTGTTGCCATTTGCGTCGCTCTCGGTCGTGCGCGACGAAAGGATCGGCTCGGGACGCTCACCCAGACCCTCGCCGGCGGTGGTGATAAGGATGGCGCCGGTGCAGGCGATGACCGCGACGATGGCGATGGCAATCGAGAAGACGATGACCTTCTTTTGCGTCTGGCTGCGCTCTGCCGCGGCCTTGGCGCGCAGGCTGTTAGGGGCGACGCGGGCCGTGGTCGCGCGTCCCGCAATCTGGCGCATCTCCTGCGTAGTCGCGGCGCCGCCCAGGTGCTCCTCGGCATTAAACTCAACGGGCTCGTAGGCGCCGGCGGGGTAGTCGACGTCGGCGTGCGTGCCCTTGAGGGCTTCGGCGCTGGCAGAGATAAAGTGGCGGTAGACCTGCGAGGACACAACGGTGATGACCGAGCTCACGGCGGCGCCGATCACCGATCCGGCGATGCCAATCTTGGAAGCAAGCGCCACACTCGTGGCGGCGGCTGCGGCGCCGGCGATGATCTGGGGAATGGAAATGTCGTCAAACAGGCCTTTTTTGGGCGCGATGGCCATGGTCTGGCCGATGGAATGGTTTTCGTGAACGCCGTTGTTGAGCGATGCCGGCGTCATGACACGTGTGCGCGGCGCGTCGGTGTACTTGGTTGTCATACGGGGTCCTCCCGGTGTAAAACTGCTTCGTTTCATGCAGCCATCAGGGTACCCACCTGATGTGAATCGTGCGTGACATTTAACAGATACCATCAACTCATCAATAGCTCACCGAGTTGGTGGGATGCGGTTACGCCCGGCGGTTGAACTACAATAGGGCTTGCTAATTGTTGTGAATGGCGTCTACGCACGGGAGCATTCTTATGAATCTTCACCTTTCTCAGTCTGATGGCTTTTTGCGTGTGGCGGCGGCGTCGCCGCAGATTCGCGTCGCCGATGTCGAGGGCAATGCCGAGGTTGCGTTGGCGGCTGTTCGCGCGGCTGTCGAGCGCGGCGTTCGTGCGTTGGTGTTGCCCGAGCTTAATCTGACTGGCTATACCGCGGCCGATCTGTTCCATAACCGCACATTACTGCATGCCTGCGAGACCGCACTGGCACATATTCTCGATGAAACCCGCGAGTTGCCGATTGTCTTTACCATCGGCCTTCCCGTGGCGGTGGCCGAGAATATCTACAACTGCGCCGCCGTGTGCTGCGCGGGCGAGCTTTTGGGCCTCACGGCCAAGAAGTATTTGCCCAACTATGGCGAGTTCTATGAGCGCCGTTGGTTTGCTCCGGCACCTACCGATCCCGTTTGGCTTGAATTTGCCGGTCAGGGTCCGGTCCCGTTGGGCTCGGGGCTTGTCTACCGTTGCTGTGATGAGGGTGCCGAGGACCTGGTGCTGGGCGTTGAGGTCTGCGAGGACCTGTGGGTGCCGGCGCCTCCTTCGACCGAGATGGCGCTTGCCGGTGCGACGGTGATTCTCAACCCGTCGGCTTCGGACGAGATTATCGGTAAGGCAGACTATCGCCGCAGCCTCATCTCCAATCAGAGTGCGCGCCTGTACTGTGCCTATGCGTATGCAGACGCGAGCGAGGGCGAGTCCACGACCGATATGGTCTTTGCGGGCGAGAACCTCGTCTACGAAAACGGCTCCAAGCTCGCCGCGACCAA
>CABVBR010000188.1 GCA_902496645.1 uncultured Collinsella sp. | reverse complement strand
TACAGATCGAGATTTTCTCTTCAGGGGAATTCGAATGTCTCAATCTGTAACATCTGGACGGCCAAAAGGTCCCTACCTGTTACAGATTGAGACAAAGGTCTGGGACTAAGATGTCTTATCTCGATCTGTAACAGTTAGACGGAAATTCGGGCCATAGATGTTACAGGTTAAGATAATCGCGTCGCGAAAATAAAAACCTCCGCAGGGGTGCTTTCCTTGCGGAGGTTTTCTTACTCGTTCAGCAAGCGTACGGCTTCGGCAGCCATATTCTCGACCGTCATGCCGTTCTGAGCGAGCAGCTCGTTGGGGTCGTAGCGGTCGGGGAAGCCCTTGGCGATGCCAAAGGTGCGCGTGCGCACGGGCGTGCAGGCCAGGTAGCACGCCACGCGCTCGCCCCAGCCGCCGTCCAAGATGCCGTCCTCGAGGGTGACGACGACGCGATGCTTGGCGGCAAGGCTGTCGAGGAACTCGCGGTCGAGCTCGGTTGCAAAGCGCGGGTTGACGAGCGTGGCTTCGATACCGTACTCGGCAGCCAAGCGGTTTGCCACGCGCTCGCCCAGCTCAAAGAAATCGCCAAGCGCGAGCACGGCAACGTCGCGGCCCTGGCGCACCACGTTGTAGCGAACGGCACTGCACTCGGTGTCTTCGGCGGGCGCCAGATCGGGGCGGCTAACCAAGCCAATGCCCGGTACGCGGATCGCCACGGGATGCTCGCGGTGGTCGAGCGACCAGCTCAGCATGGACAGGTATTCCTCCATGCAGGCCGGCGCCAAGTAGCGCATGTTGGGAAGAGCGCCCAGCATGGAAATATCAAAGAACGAGAGGTGCGTCTCGGATGTGGTGCCAAAGATCGACGCGCCAAACACCAAGATGGTTGCGGGGGCATCGTTGAGGCACAGGTCGTGCCACAGCTCGTCGTAGGCGCGCTGCAAAAACGTGCCGTACACACCAAAGACTGGCTTGGCGCCCGAGCGCGCAAGCGCGGTGGCAAAAGTTACGGCGTGCTCCTCGGCAATGCCCACGTCGACAAACTGCTTACCTGCCGCAGCGCGAAGCTCGGGTGTAAAGCCCATGATGTAGGGCGTGGCGGCCGTGATGCCCACGACCTGCGAATCGCGCTCGATGGCGGTGCTGAGCGCCTCGCCCGTAATATCGGCATAGGTGCGCGGTGCGGGCTCGCTCGGATGGCCCGGGCAGAGCTTGCGCCCAGTCGCCATGTCAAACGGACCCACGTGGTGCCAGCGTTCCGGGTCGCTCTGGGCTGGCTCAAAGCCCTTGCCCTTGGCGGTGGAGACGTGCAGCACGATGGGGTGATCGATATTGCGCAGTTCCTGCAACGCGTCGACGAGGGCCAACACATCGTTACCGGCGTCCAGATAGCGGTAGTCGAGCCCCATCGCGCGGAAGACGTTGCGCTCACAGGCACCGTTGCTGGCGCGCAGCTCGGCCAGATTGCGATACAGGCCGCCATGGTTCTCGGCAATGGACTGGTCGTTATCATTGACGACGATGATCAGGTTGCTGTCGAGCTCGGCGGCATTGTTAAAGCCCTCAAACGCCAGGCCGCCCGAAAGCGAGCCGTCGCCAATAACGGTGATGACGTTGTACGCGTCACCCGCCAGGTCACGCGCGTGGGCAAGGCCGCAGCCCAGGCTCACCGACGTGGAGGTATGGCCCATGGCAAACAGGTCGTGCTCGGACTCGTCGGGATTGGCAAAGCCGGAAGCCTCGCCATAGCGTGCTGGATCGATATAAGTGTACGCGCGCCCGGTCAGCGCCTTGTGGGCGTAGGTCTGGTGCGAAACGTCAAAGACAATCTTGTCGATGGGGGAGTTAAACACGCGATGAAGCGCAACCGTAAGCTCAACGACGCCCAAGTTGGGGGCAACGTGCCCGCCGACGGCGGCGGAGCTTTCGAGGATTGCCTGACGGATCTCGCCGCAGAGCAGCGGAAGCTCGGCGCGGTCGAGAGCCTTGACGTCCTCGGGCGTTGTCGTTTGCGTAAGCAGCATCGTTGTGGGTTACTCCATGCGAATCGTGCGCCGGCGCTCCCTCGGCCGGCACAATTGCACAAGACAGTCTCGCACATTTTGGCGTTTGATATGTGACGGCGGCGCGGTAATTCGCCAACTGGTGGGGCAAAACGTTTTGTCCGATGCCATACTGATGTGTTCCATGATGTTTTTATCGATTGTGCACAGGCTGTGGCTTGTCGCCGTGAGCCACTGGAAGGAGGCCGCATGTCCAAAACCGCTCGTGCCGAGAAGATCGCGCGCGAAGTCGACCGTGCTGCCCGCCGGCTGGCCCAAGCGGGGCGTTTGGACCTGACGCGCGAGTTTATCCAGCATGGCGATGTGACGGTGTATACGCATGTGACCTCGGTGGCGCGGGCAAGTCTGTCCTTTGCCGAGCGCTTGGGCCGCGTCGGTGTCTCGGTTGACCGCGCCTCGTTGCTGCGCGGGGCCCTGCTGCACGATTACTTTCTCTATGACTGGCACGATTCCGATCCAAGCCATCGGCTGCATGGCTTTCGCCACCCGTTTTTTGCCCTAGCGCGTGCCGAAGAAGATTTTGAGCTGACGTCGCGCGAGCGGAATATCATCGTGCGGCATATGTTTCCGCTGGTGCCGGTGCCGCCGACGTGTCGTGAGGCTTGGATTGTATGCCTGGCAGATAAATGGTGCGCTCTGCGCGAGACGGTCGCCGGCCGTCTGCCGCGCAAGGACGAGGCAGACGATGGCGTGAGCAGCGAATCGAGCGAGAAGAGGAGAGGGTAGACGGTGGGGACCGCGATCGACATGACATTTGGCGGCGCGACGCTTGCCGCCTGCCCACTCTCGGCACTGGTGCTCTCGTTTGCCTTTTACGGGTTTTGCGGTTGGGCATGGGAGTCGACAGTATGCGCCATGCTCAATCACGGACGATTTGCCAACAGTGGCTTTTTGCTTGGGCCGTGCTGCCCCATCTATGGCGCGGGCGGCATTGCCTGCTGGCTGCTGTTGCGTGGGATTCCGGATGCCTCGAGCCAGTTTGTCGCTGCAGCGCTCGTATGCAGCGTGATTGAGTACAGCGTAGGCGTGCTGTTGGAAAAAACAACGGGCGCTCGCTTTTGGGATTACTCGCACCTGCCGTTTAACTTGCACGGACGCATCTGTCTGTACTGGGCTTGCGCGTTTGGCTTGGGTGCGTTGTGTATTTGCCGTTTAGTGGA
>CABVBR010000187.1 GCA_902496645.1 uncultured Collinsella sp. | reverse complement strand
TCGGCAACAACCGTGCGCTGAAACTCACGTCCCAGCGAAATAACGGCGCCGCGATAACCGGCATCGGCAACCAACAGGTTGGACCCCTTGCCGATAATCACCCACGGCACCTGCTCGCGGTCAAGCACCGCCACGGCGCGACGCAGGGCATGGTAGCTATGGCACGTCACAAAGAGGTCGGCCTTGCCGCCGATACGATAGCTTGTATGGCGTGCAAGACGTTCGTCCTCGACCACGTCCGTGTCGATCATGCCCGAAAGCGCCATGACGGCGTTAAACAGACCCATAGAGGTTAAGCGTCTTTCTTGGCAGTCAGATACTCGATGAACTCGGGGCCGACGGTCGTAACGTCGCCGGCACCCATGGTGAGCAGCAGGTCGCCCTCGCCCACGAGCTTCTCAAGCTCCTGGTTGAGCTCAAGACGGCTGGAGCAGTACACGACCTCCTTGCCGGGGTGCTTGGCGCGCACAGTATCGGCGAGCATCTTGGAGGTGACGCCCGGGATGGGCATCTCGCCGGCGGAGAACACGTCGATCAGCAGCAGTTTGTCGGCATTGGCGAAGGCATCGGCAAAGTCGTCGCACAGGGCCTGCAGGCGCGAATAGCGGTGCGGCTGGAACACGACATCGACATGCTTGTAGCCCAGCGACGAGGCAGCAGCGAGCGTCGCCTTGATCTCGGTGGGATGATGGCCGTAGTCGTCAACCACGGTGATACCGTCGATATCGCCCACATGGGTAAAGCGACGGCGGACGCCCTCAAAGCTCGAAAGCGCCTTGGCGGCGGCGTCGATATCGAGACCCAGGACATGCGCGACAGTCAGGACGGCCGTGGCGTTGAGCATGTTGTGACGACCGGGGTTGCTCTTAATCTCGACAGCGTGCTCGGTGCCGTCCTCAAAGCGAACGATAAAGTCGCTCTGGATGCCCTTGACATCCGGATGCACGCAGACGATGTCGTTGTTCTCGGCAAAACCATAGGAAAGCACATGACGGCCCGTCGACTTGGCGAGCTCGACCAGATGCGGGTCCTCGCCGCAAACGATGACGGTGCCGTCCTCGCCCACCAGCCCCATAAACTTGGCAAAGGTGGCCTCGATCTCCTCGATGCCCGAGTAGTGATCGAGATGGTCGGCCTCGACGTTGGTCACGATGACCACATTGGGGTTCAGGAACAGGAACGAGCTGTCGGACTCGTCGGCCTCGGCGACAAAGTAGTCACCCGAGCCGTTCTTGCCATTGGTGTCGTAGCCCTCGACGATGCCGCCGATCAAAAAGCTGGGGTCCAGACCCATGCGATCGAGCATGGTAGCGCACATCGAAGAGGTCGTGGTCTTGCCGTGCGTGCCGGCAACGGCGATGGTGGTGTAGCCGTGGCCCAGGGCCGAGAGCATCTTGGCACGGGGCCACACGGGAATACCGAGCTCGCGGGCACGCACGAGCTCGGGGTTGGACTCGGGAATTGCGGTGGAGACCACGACCACGTCGGGCTTGACCTCGTCAATCGTCGCAGCCTCGTGGCCCACGTGGACCTTCACGCCGGCGCGGGTAAGCTGGCGAATATAGCGCGACGTCTTAAGGTCGGAGCCGGTAACGGTATAACCGCGCTCGTGCAGGACGAGGGCGATGCCGCTCATGCCGGCGCCACCGATACCGATAAAGTGGGCGCTCTTGAACTCGGGCGCGGAGGTTGCAGTCTGGGAATCAGCCATGTGCTCGTGTACTCCTTGCGTAAACACTGCCTGTAACCCGTTAACTGTACCGCACCTACCGCATCCGCGCGAGGGCGACCGGCGATATCCCGTCTAACTAACGCAATCCCTCTACCGCGTCGGCCAAAAGTGCGGCGGCACGGTCCTGGGCCAAGCCACGCGCCGCCTGACGCATGGCATCACGCGCCGCAGCGTCATCAATCAGGTGCAGCAGCTCGTCGGCAAAGGCGGGGGCATCGATATCGGCATCGGCGCATAGCACGCCGGCACCGGCATCGACCAGGTAACGCGCATTCGTGGTCTGGTGGTCGGCCGTGGCGTGCGGATACGGCACGAGTACCGAGGGCACGGCAAGCGCGGCGATCTCGGCCACGCTCGAGGCACCGGAACGCGAGAGCACCAGATCGGCCGCAGCCAGCATATCGCCCATGTTGTCGATATAGGGCTGGACACGATAGCGCTTCGCCTCCTCGGGCGTCAGCGCCAAAGCGCGCTCGGTCTCCTCAAAGCCGTCGGCACCCGTCGAATGCAAAATGTAGAGATTCTCGCGGGTCAGCAGCTCACCCTTGAGCGAGGCAACGCGCTCGTTGAGATGCTGAGCGCCGAGTGAACCGCCAAAGACGAGCAGAAGCGTCGCATCCTCGGGCACGCCGAGCGTCTTGCGACCGCGAGCGCGATCGCCCTCGATCACCGAACGACGCACGGGATTGCCCGTCATGAGCACATGGTCGGGGTCGCCCTCGCGCTCAAAGACCGCGCGGGCCGCAGGTACCGAAATGCACACGCGGGCGGCATGCGAGTTCATCATCTTATTGGCCAGACCCGGAACAGAGTTCTGCTCGTGCAGCAGATACGGAACGCCGGCGTCCTTGCACCAGCCCAGCAGCGGGACCTCAACGTAAGCACCAAAGCCGATAGCGGCATCGGGCTTACCGGCCTTCGAGAAGTGACTGGCAAGCGCACGCTTCGCCTTGTTGACGCGCCACAGCGAGGTCAGCGCCGTCCAGGGACGGGAACGATCGAAGCCCGTGACCGTGATGGGCACAAAATCGAATCCGGCCTCGGGAACCAGACGACCCTCGAGCTTGCGCGATTGGCCCACGAACACAACGTGATGACCGCGGTCACGCAGCTCCTCGGCCAAGGCGAGCGCGGGGTTGATATGTCCTGCCGTGCCGCCAGCTGCAATAGCAACGGTCATCTTATCGGTCATGGTAATCCCTTCGTACACGCGGCCCCTGGTCATCGGTGCGCAAACGCGCCGACGGGTCCGAATTCAAATCGATTCGATTATATCCGCCGCCCGCATTGCGAGGAGTGGGGCGCTGCGGACGGCCTTGCGGCGCTGTTCGCTGACGCGGACGGGCCGCCGGCTCGGTCGCAGAGCCATCCAGAACGGTAAAGCCGTTACGCGAAGATCGCTCGCCGCGCACGTGGGGCACGCCGGCGGTACTCTCATCCATAACGGCAAAGCTCTCGCGGCGACGGTCGTACTCATCGCGACGGGCACT
>CABVBR010000186.1 GCA_902496645.1 uncultured Collinsella sp. | reverse complement strand
ACCTACACCACCTGGATGGAGAACCTCAAGGACTGGTGCATCTCGCGCCAGCTGTGGTGGGGCCACCGCATCCCCGTGTTCTACTGCGAGGACTGCGGCTGGGAGGACGCCCTGACCGAGGACACCGACGTGTGCCCCAAGTGCGGCGGCCATCACGTGCATCAGGACGAGAACGTGCTGGACACCTGGTTCAGCTCGCAGCTGTGGACCTTCGCCACGCAGGGCTGGCCGCAAAAGCCCGAGCTGCTCGAGGGCCATCATCCCACGACGGCGCTTGTCACCGCTCGCGACATCATCGCGCTGTGGGTCGCCCGCATGGTCATGAGCTCGCTGTACTTCCTGGACGAGGTGCCGTTTAAGGACGTCGTCATCTACCCGACGATCCTGGCCAAGGACGGCAGCCGCATGTCCAAGTCCAAGGGCAACGGCGTTGACCCCATGGACCTCATTGGCATGTACGGTGCCGACGCCATGCGCATTAACCTGCTCACGCTGTGCACCAACAACCAGGACGTCAAGTTTGACGCGAACATCGACAAGAAGACCAAGAAGCTCATCGACAGCCCGCGTACCGACCAGGCCAAGAGCTTTGTGACCAAGATTTGGAACGCCAGCCGCTTCCTGCTCATGAACATGGAGGGCTACACGCCCGGCGAGCCCGTCGTTGAGACGCCGGCCGACGCCTGGATGTTCAGCCGCCTGGCCAAGGCCGTCAAGATGGTCACCGAGGGTATCGAGAACTACACCTTTGGCGACATGGCCCGCGGCGTGCAGCAGTTCTTCTGGAACGAGGTCTGCGACTGGTACGTCGAGGTCACCAAGGCCCGCCTGAAGGGCGAGGGCCGTCTGCAGGCTCAGCGCAACCTGATCTTTGTGCTCGACACCTCCATTCGCCTGATGCACCCGCTTATGCCGTTTGTCACCGAGGAGATCTGGGATAACATGCCGGCGAGCGTGCTCGACCTGGATGCCGAGGGCAACGTTGACCGCGCCGAGGCGCTCATGATCGCCAAGTGGCCCGAGCCCGCCGACTATGCCAAGTATGTTGATGAGGACGCCGAGCGCGCGTTTGAGCTGTGCCGTACCGTCGTGTCTGCCGCCCGTGCCACGCGTTCGCGTTACCGCTTGAGCCCCAAGGCCGAGCTCGACGTTGTCGTGCGCGCCGGTGCCGAGGACATCGAGAAGCTCGAGAGCCTGCGCTCCACGATTGAGCCGCTGGCCAACACGGCTTCGCTGGTTATGGGCACCGACGTTGAGAAGCCGGCTGCGAGCATTGCCGTGGTCGATAGCGGCGTCGAGGTCTTTGTGGTGCTCGAGGGCAAGGTTGACCTTTCGGCCGAGAAGGCACGCCTGGAGAAGGAGATCGCCGCGGCCCAGAAGGAGCTCGCCGGCTGCGAGAAGACGCTCGCCAACGAGGGCTTTGTGGCTAAGGCCGCGCCCGCGGTGGTCCAGAAGAAGAGGGACCGTGCGGCTGAGCTCAAGGAGATCCTGGCGGCGCTGACTGCTCAGGTTGCTGACTTCTCGTAAGGTTTACTCGGGGGCGCGTCCCGATGCTTTGCTCGCTACTGCGGACACCTATTCCGCCGTTCTATCGAACGGCGGCTGGCTCGACGCTGCAAACGCCTCTGATGGCCAATCTGCCGTTCAACTTCGGGCGCATGGGCATAAGCCCTATGCGCCCTTGTTTCACGGCACCTTGGCTTATCAGAGGCGTTTTCGCTGACTATCCTCAACCTATACTGTTTTATTTTTCTATGAATGGCGGTTCTGAAAATGCCTAAGCGTTCTGGCTTGTATACCGTTCCTTTTGAGTTTGATTTGCTTTCGTTTGGTGAGGCTGTGGGACTTGCTGCTGATACGGGGCGGATTTCTGGGGATGCTGGGCCTCTGCTTGAGACGGTTGTCGATATGCTCGATGAACTGGGACGTCCGGATGAGTATTTTGATTGCATTCAGGTTGCCGGTACCAATGGCAAGACTTCGACCACGCGTTTTTCGGCTGCTATCTTGCGTGGCGAGGGGCTCAAGACTGCGCTGTATACGTCGCCGCAGCTGGTGCGCTATCCCGAGCGCATGGAGGTTGATGGGCGCGTTGTGAGTGACGAGGCCTTTGCCCGCGGCGTTTCTGCGGCCGTTGAGGCGGGGCGTCGCGTGAATGCTCATCGCTTGGCCGCAGGGGAGCGTGCGTATACTATTACGCCGTTTGACCTGCTGACGGCTGCCGCGCTGGTGGTGTTTGCCGAGGCTGCGGTGGATGTTGCCGTGCTCGAGGTCGGTATGGGCGGACGTTGGGACGCGACGAGTGCGACCGATCCCGTCGCCGTTGCCATTACGGGCATTGGGCTCGATCACACACGCATTTTGGGCGACACGCTCGAGGCCATCGCGGGGGAGAAGGCTGCGGTCATTAAACCCGGGCGCCTGGTTGTACTGGGTGAGGGCACGCATGAGGCGAGTGTTCAGCGCGTGATGGATACACGTTGTCACGAGTGCGGCATTGTGCCGCTGGTGGTGAACCATGCCACGACCAAGGTGCCGGCGCATGTGGGCGATACGGTTGAGTTTAGCTGCACTACGCCTCGTGCGATTTATACGTCGAGCATGGTCAAGCCGGCGTATCAGCCGCAGAATGCTGCGTGCGCGATTATGCTTTGCGAGGGGTATCTGGGTCGCGAGCTCGATCATGACAAGCTCGATGCGTCGCTTATGGGCTGCCCCACGCCGGGCCGATTTGATGTGCTGGGAACTGATCCGCTCAAGCTGATCGACGCCTGCCATAACCCCCAGAGCTGCGAAAACTTTGTGAGCGCGCTGGACGAGATCGACCCGTGCGTGGAGAATCGCCCCACGCTGCTGTGTGCCGCGCTGGCCGACAAGGACGTGGCGGGAATCGTCGACGTGCTGATTCCGGCCTTCCCGCGCGTGGTCGTGACCCAGACCGATTCCGACCGCGCCCTGCCGGCGGAGGAACTCGCTGCTCTCGTTGACGCCGACAAGCTCGCGGGCGTATACCCCAGCGTGTCCAAGGCCCTCGCCGCCTTCGATGCCGCAAGCGAGCCCTTCGTAGCAGCCGGCACCATCACCTTAGCCGGCGAAGTAGCCGGTCTGCTGCGCTAGATCCCGCGGGTAGCGAGGACCGCTCGCCACGAAATGGGCCTATCTACTACGTTTTACCGGTCACCCTCGACCACACCGAGAATCGCGAAAACAAAACCGACGCTCCTATAAGTTGTCAAGAGGCAGTTTGCGGGAG
>CABVBR010000185.1 GCA_902496645.1 uncultured Collinsella sp. | reverse complement strand
CTCGAGGACCATTACCTGCGCTACTTTATGGGCACCCAGATGTCCGGCGTCATGGTTCAGCCCATGGCATCCCCCGACTGGCACCCCGCCATGACCAAGATGCCCGTGCCGATCGTCCATCTGGACATCCATTGCTCCGAGCCCGGCTACTACGTAGCGGCCGACAACGAGGCCCAGGGTCGCATCATTGCCGAACTTGCCATCGCCCGCGGCGCGCACCATATTGTCGTCGTCGGCCGAGCAGCATTTATGCAACTCACCCTGCGCGTCCTTGGCATTCATAAGGCGCTCGCCCTGCACCCCGATATCAAGATCGAAGTCATCGACGCCGGCGAATGGAATACCGCTGCCGACGGCTACGGCATCGGTGCCCAAATCGCCGAGCGCCCCGCGGACGAACGTCCCGATTTTGTCGTCGGCCTGACCGATGTGTTGGCCTCGGGCGTTATCTCGGCGCTGGTCGACAAGGGCATCTCTGTCCCCGGGCAAGTACGCGTAGCAGGCTGCGATGGCAACCCGCTCGCTTGGAGTGGATCGGTCCCGCTCACTACGGTAGCGCCCCCGGGCTACGAGATTGGCCGCAAGGGCGTTCAATTGCTCATGGAGCAAATCGAGAACAAGGCCCCGGCAAAGACCAAGCACGTCCACATCGGCTCTGCCGCGCGCACCGTCACCGCTGTCACGGCCATCGAGGACATCAACCGCCAAGAACTCGTGCGGCCGTTCCTGCTGGAACGCGCCAGCACCCAGGCAAGCAGCCAGACCGACGCCACGGCCATCAACCTCGGTGCGTATCTATAGCCTTTTCAGCTCACCTCAAACTCCGCTAAGCAGAAGGGCCCGGCAAGCAAAACGCTTGTCGGGCCCTTCTGTTTCTATCGTTTCAGCAGGGAAAATCATCGAGTCGTCCAAACGAAGCGAGCGGACCTCGAGTGCCGCAGGTTGTCGCGAAAGCGTAGCGCTGCGTACTTCATGTACGTAAGCGATGACTTAAGCGGCAAGATACGGCGCTCGAGACCCGCACAGCGTTCAACGAGTCCGCCGTTCGTCAGGACGACGGAACACCATTAGCGGCAGACAACGTCCACGGGCACGTTCAGGATCTTGGCGACCTTGAGAATCGTGTCGGTCTGGCTGCCTAGGCAGGCGGCCATGTGGTGAGTCGGGCCGGTCTCGTTCCAGCGATCCATGAACTCGCGGGCGCCGATCGAGAACTTCATGCGCATATTGGTGTCGCCGAAGGTAAAGATCGGACCGTTAACGTTCTCGCCCTCGGCAACCACGAACTTAAAGTTGCCGTCGCCGTCCTGAGTGATACCAAGGAAGGTGATGGTGCCGTGGCCGGGATAGAACTGGGTGAGGTAGCCGCCACCGGTCTTGCCGTGGAACACGGGAACAACCTTGAGCGTCGGCTTCTTGGCGGTCGAGATGTCGGCATCGCCGGAGCCGGAGTGGCCGATGATGACAATGTCCTCGGGAAAGTCGATGGAATACATCTCGGAAAGCTGGCCGGTGCCAGAGATGGTCTTGAGGATGCTCATGGCGATGGCGACCTTCATATCGCCCTCGACCGCGCAGCTCGTGCCCTGCTTGATGAGCATGGAGAACGCCGGGATGAGCATGGAGTCGAGCACGCCGGCCTGGCCCTTGGCATAGCCGTCGTAGTGGCTGGCGACCAGACCGATCTCCTCGTCCTTAACCCACTGCTCAAAGGCGACGACGTACTTGGCCATCTCCTGGATAGGCTCGTCGGTGACCTTGGCGCCGCCCTCGACGTCGAAGGTGTCGAGAATCTCGGCGGCCTTAGCGTCCACGGCAGCCTGGTCATCGATGTTGTCGGCGATAGCCCACATCTTCTCCCAATCGAACTGCTTGGTGTAGAGACCCAGACGGTTGTAGAGGTTGGTCTCGTCGATGTAGAGGTCCATCATGCCCGGATACGGACGGCCGATCTGGGCGATATTGGTGCGACGCAGACGACGGCGCACCTGGGCGGCACGGCACCACTGCTCGAGCTGCTCGGCCACGGCCGGGTCGCCGCCCTCGACAACACCGGTCACCACGGCGTGACGCTTGCCGGCACGGTTAAGGTCGGCTACGACCTCACCGGGAGCACCGCAGGCGTACAGATCGCCCAGCCACGTGGGGATATCGGTGTTGGCGTAGTCGGGCTGGGCCTTCTTTTGCACGTTGACCACGACGACGGGCACGTCCAGGTCGCGTACGACCGGCAGCACGTTGTAGCTCGTGGCATAGGTGAGCATCTGCAGGATGACCAAGTCGACATCCTCGGCGCGGAACTTGTCGCCCGCGACCTGAGCCTGTTCCTTGGTGGTCACCATACCGCCGTCGATAAGCTCGACGGTCGTAGGCAGCGTGGCCTTAAAGTCCTCGTACTGCTGCTCAAAGTTGGGAACGAGCTGCGGGAACTGCGGAAGATAGGCGCCGAGGGCGATAGAAAAGACGCCAACCTTGGCCTTGGTGTTAACGAGCATGATTTCCTCCAATGAGAAAAGTTGATGATTGCAAGCAAGCGGACGCGGCGGTTATCAGATCAGCGCAACAGACATGTTTCTACCGCGTCCGCCTGCAGTTGCGCAGGGGGTGGGGCGAGGGTATGGGACTAAGCCTTCGCCCCAGAGGTTGCCGCGACAAGGCGGCGGGATAAAGCAAATTACTCGGCGTCGTCGAACGCGTTGTAGCGCTCGCCATGGAAGGCCCAGATAGCGGCGGCAAAGCCAATCAGGCACAGCAGCGACAGAACCAGGAAGGCGGCCTTGTAGCCGGCCACGGCGATGAACGTGGCAGTGAAGGAGCCGGCGACGGCGCACAGGAAACGCGAGGAGAACACGATGGCGCCGTTAGCAGTGGTGCGCAGCAGCGTCGGGAAGCACTCCTGCATCCAGACCTTCAGGATGCCCTCGAAGGCAAAGGCGGCACCGATGCAGTAGAGCAGCTGCGTGGCAACGTAGGTGACCGTCGAAGCACCAAAGAGCGGGAACATGAGGAAGCCGAGCAAGTAGAGTGCGGCACCCATGTAGAACAGCGGCATACGCTTGTCGGTATCGACAAACTTCATAAAGACGAAGTCGAGGATGGCGCGAATCGGGTAGCAGATCAGGCCGATGGTAGACACGACGGAGATAGGCAGCGACACGACGTTGGCGCCGATCCACGTGGAGAACTGACCGAGAGAGTTGGCTGGGATGTTGGTACCAATGTAGAAGATGGCAAGGGCGATGAACGGCTTGGCGTAGGGGCTCTTGAACAGGTCGGAAA
>CABVBR010000184.1 GCA_902496645.1 uncultured Collinsella sp. | reverse complement strand
CCCGCTCGCTTATGCGGCGTGCCGGGCGCGTCGTCTGTCGTAATCTGGGACAGGTGGCGATGGCGCGTGAGCTGGGCGTGGCGTTTGACGTTGCGGCACCGGTGTTTTGCGCAAACCGGGTTACGCTTGCCTGGCTACGCGGGCTCGGCGCGGGCCGTGTGTATGTGCCTGCCGAGCTTGTCGCCCACGACGCGGAGCGTGTTGCCGTGCTTGCCGCTTGCCCCGGTGTCTTGGGGCCTGTCGATGCCGGCCGTCCCGAGCTCATGGTGTGCGAGCACTGCTTGCTGACTGCCGAGGGCGCCTGCGTCACGGATGCGACGGGGCAGGTCCGTTGCCGTGACTGCTCGCGCCGTCAGCGGGCGCGCTTTTTGGTCGAACGTGACGGCACGCGTTTGCCGGTCGTTATCGACGCGTGCGGCAGGACGAGGATTTTCCTGTCGTAGGTGTTCGGCCACGCCGTTTTGGTTATTATGAGTGGGTTTATGAACTTCGAGCACCGCCGTTTTCGGCGAGGGTGCTATAGCAAAAGGAGGATACCCAATGCTGTCTGTTGACGAGCAAATGCGTATCATCACCTCGGGCGCCGCGCAGATCGTTCCCGAGGCCGACCTTCGCAAGAAGCTTGAGAAGGGCGAGCCCCTCAACATCAAGCTCGGCGTCGATCCTACCAGCCCCGACCTGCACCTGGGCCATGCCGTGCCCCTGCGCAAGATGCGTCAGTTCCAGGACCTGGGCCACAACGTCACCCTCATCATCGGTAACGGCACCGCACTGATCGGCGACCCCTCGGGCAAGAACTCCACCCGCCCGCAGCTTTCGCAGGAGCAGATCGAGGCCAACGCCGAGACCTACGTGAGCCAGGCCATGAAGATCCTGGACCCCGAGAAGACCACCATCGTGCACAACGGCGACTGGATCCTGTCGATGGATCTGGCCGGCCTGCTGCAGGTGTGCTCCAAGTTCACCGTCGCCCGCATCCTCGAGCGCGACGACTTTACCAAGCGCTACCAGTCCCAGACGCCGATCGCCCTGCACGAGTTCCTGTACCCCGTGATGCAGGCCTTCGACTCCGTTCAGATCAAGGCCGACGTGGAGATGGGCGGCACCGACCAGCTCTTCAACCTGCTCGCTGGCCGCGAGCTTATGGAGAAGATGGGCATGGAGCCGCAGATCGCGCTCACCATGCCGCTGCTCGAGGGTACCGACGGCGTGCGCAAGATGTCCAAGTCCTACGGCAACTACATCGGCCTGACCGATGCTCCCAAGGATATGTTCGGCAAGACCATGTCCATCCCCGATGAGATGATCGGCAAGTACTACCGCCTGGCGAGCTCGCTCACCCCGGCCGAGGTCGACAAGATCGACGCCGCCCTGGCCGACGGTTCCGCCGACCCCTACGAGCTCAAGCGCGCTCTGGGCCGCGACCTGTGCGATACCTACCACGGCGCCGGTGCCGGTGACGAGGCCCAGGCCGAGTTCGACCGCGTGTTCAAGGAGGGCCAGCTTGCCGACTTCCCCGAGAAGCATGTCGAGCTGACCGTCAACGACGAGGGCCAGATCTACCTCGCCGGCCTGCTTAAGGACTTGGGTCTTTCGGCGAGCGCCGGCCAGGCCCGCCGCGATATCGACGGCGGCGGCGTCAAGATCAACGGCGAAGCCGTGGCTCCCAAGAGCTACAATATCGACCCCAGTGCCCTCAAGCTGGGCGACACCCTCTCCGTAGGCAAGCGCAAGGGCTTTAAATTGGTCTAGCAAGTAGGTCAACCTAACATGTGCAATAGGGCCGCAGCCGGAACGATTCCGGCTGCGGCCCTTTGAGTTGCGGTGAAATAGTTCCTAAAAATGCCATACGGCGCCCAGGCAGGAACTATTCCACCGCAACTTTTCTTCCGCACCCAAGGGATCATTTGGCGGTGCCGTTAAGCGGATGGGGTGTTAGCGGGACCTCCTTTTGGGCATACAATTGCTATTGGCTTGCTGCGGTGAAGGCTCGTCCGCTCCGCAGCTATTTCTACAGTTAAAGGAGTATGTATGTCCGTTGAGGTCATGAGGTCTGTGATCGATGTTGCCGAGGGTCGCGTGCCCGTCGACACGCTGTTTACCAATGCACAGATTGTCGACGTATATGGCCAGCGCGTGGCACCCGGTAGCGTTGCCGTCAAGGATGGCGTAATCGTCGGCGTGCTCTACGACGGTCGCGACGATGCCGCCGGCACCTACGAGGCGGCTGAGGTCATTGACTGCCAGGGTCGCTATATCGCCCCCGGCTTTATCGACGGACATCTGCATATCGAGTCCTCGAACATCCGTCCCGCCGAGTATGCGCGCATGGCGGCGACGCGCGGCACCACCACTGCCATCGCCGACAGCCACGAGATCGCCAACGTTTCCGGTCTGGACGGCCTGCGCTTTATGATCGAGGACGGCCGTCGCGCGCCCATTTCCATCAAGTACATGATGCCCTCGTGCGTGCCCGCACTGCCCGATGAGCAAGCGGGCGCTGTGATTACCGCCGCTGACATGCAGGCGTTTTTTGCCGAGCATCCGGGCGATGTCTTCGGTCTGGGTGAGATGATGAACCTGCCGGGCGTCTTTATGGCCGATCCCGAGACCTGCGCTCGCATCGATGCTGCCAACCAGACGCCGTCCAAGCAGGTCGACGGCCATGCGCCGCTCGTTGCCGGCAAGGACCTCAATGCCTATGCCGCGGCGGGCATTATCGCCGACCACGAGTCGACGATTCCCGAGGAGGCGCTCGACAAGCTGTCTCGCGGCATGTATGTCATGCTGCGCGAAGGTACGTGTAGCCACGACCTGGCCAACCTGTCTCCGATGCTGCTGGAAAACCCCGCTCGTGCCCGCCGCTGCTGCTTTGCGACTGACGACCGCGCTCCCTCCGATGCGCTTTCGACCGGCATGATCGACAATGCCTGCCGCGTGGCTATCGAGGCCGGTATTGACCCCGTGGTTGCCATCTCTATGGCGTCTCTGTCTACGGCTGAGGCATTTGGCCTGGACCACGGTTGCCGCGACCCACACGAGCTACGCGGCGCAATTGCCCCGGGCAAGCGTGCCGACCTGCTGGTGCTCAACGACCTGACGTTTGCCACGGCTCCGCATCGCGTATATGCCGCCGGTGCTTTGGTGGCGCAGGACGGCACCTTTGTGGGCGAGGTCGCACCCGAGACGGCCGAGGTTGCGGCCCTTGCCGATGAGCTGCGTGCCTCCGTTAAACTTCCGAAGCTATCGCTCGACGTGTTCGATTATGCCTTTAAGCCGGGCGAGGCGGTTATCGATGTCGTCCCGGGTATGGCTATCACGGGTATGGCCCGCCCCGAGAGCGCCGAGGACTTGCGCCGCATTATGCTGATCGAGCGCCATGGCCGCGGCGTGTCGCTGCAGGCCGAGGGC
>CABVBR010000183.1 GCA_902496645.1 uncultured Collinsella sp. | reverse complement strand
CGAGCTTATGGCGGGGCGCGAGGAGATTGAGGTCAGCACTCCCGAATTTGCCGAGTTCTAACGGCGACGGTCGGCGTGCTTTTGGACGGATCCCAAGCACACCGACCGTCGTTTTATGTCGCTGCCGTTTACTCGGCGAGCTGCTTTAGTACATCACAGGCGATTTCGACGGCATCATCGATGCAACCGGGACAGCTGCGGAGCGGACCCTTGTCCGATCCGATGCCCTTGAGCGTGCCGCAGACGGTCGTCGTGTTCTTCTCGCCAAAGCGCTTGGCAATCTCGCGCGACAGTTTGTAGGTCTGGCCCTTGGTCTTGGGGTTTTCCATGCCATCGCTCATTACAAAGCCCATGATGGCCACGGCGCCCGAGATGGCACCGCAAGTTTCGGTCATGCCGCCCATGCCGGCGCCAAAGCCCTCGGTGAGGGTAAAGGCGACCTGGGGGTCGAGCCCGACGGCGGGCGCGAGCGTGCAGGCGACGGCCTGCGCGCAGTTAAAGCCGCGGGCGTGGTATTCGGCAGCCTGAGCCTGGCAGGTGGCAGTGTTGAGCTGAGTGGTATCAATCTGCTTCATCGGTGTCTCCTTGATTGCGGTGTACCCGCCTATGGTACCCTTGCCGGCGCATTCGCTTATCGAGACCGCAGTGCATATCTCATTGTTTTTCGCCATCGAACACTTTCTTAAGATTTGGGACAAATAAACCTGATTAATTTGTCCCATAACCTATCGGCGGGATGGGTTGAGAGGGGTGCGGGGTAGCGGTATCGTGAACCGAATAAAAACAAAACCCAAGTAAGGGAGTTGGATATGAGCGAGCAGACTATCGGTACCACGTGCGTTCAGGGCGGCTATCATCCGGGCGATGCAGAGCCGCGCCAGGTGCCCATCTACCAGTCCACCACGTGGAAATACGACACGTCCGAGCACATGGGCAAGCTGTTTGACCTGGAGGAGTCGGGCTACTTCTACAGCCGTCTGCAGAATCCCACGTGCGATCTGGTTGCCGCCAAGATCTGCGAGATGGAGGGCGGCACCGCTGCGATGCTCACGAGTTCGGGCATGGCCGCGAACTTCCTCGCGATCTTTAACGTGGCCGGTGCCGGTGATCACGTGGTCGCGAGCTCTGCTATCTACGGCGGTACGTATAACCTGCTCGTCCACACCATGGGCCGCATGGGCGTGACTTGCACGTTTGTCGCCCCCGACTGCACCGATGAGGAGCTGGAGGCCGCCTTTCAGCCCAACACCAAGCTCGTCTTTGGCGAGACGATTGCCAACCCCGCCCTTGCCGTGCTCGATATTGAGCGCTTTGCCAAGGCCGCGCATGACCACGGCGTGCCGCTGATGGTCGACAACACCTTCCCGACGCCCGTGATGTGCCGTCCCTTTGAGTGGGGCGCCGACATCGTCACGCACTCTACCACCAAGTACATGGATGGGCATGCGGCCTACCTGGGTGGCGTGATCGTCGACCACGGCCAGTTTGACTGGATGGCCCATGCAGACAAGTTCCCGGGTCTCACCACGCCCGACGAGAGCTATCACGGCGTGACCTATGCCGAGAAGTTCGGTCGCGAGGGTGCCTTCATTACCAAGGCAACCGCTCAGCTCATGCGCGACCTCGGCCCCATGCAGAACCCGCAGGCGGCGTTTTTCCTGAATAGCTCGCTCGAGAGCCTGCATGTGCGTATGCCGCGTCATTGTGAGAACGGCCTGGCCGTTGCTAAGTTCCTGCAGAGCCATCCCAAGGTGCGCTTTGTGAGCTATCCGGGCCTGGAGGGCGATAAGTACTATGACCTGGCTCAGAAGTACATGCCCAACGGTACCTGCGGCGTCGTGAGCTTTGGCTTTAACGGTGGTCGCGCGGCGGCCGAGACCTTTATGAAGAGCCTTAAACTCGCCCAGATCGCCACGCATGTGGCCGATGCTCGCACCTGCTGCCTGCATCCCGCTAACGCCACGCACCGTCAGATGAACGATGAGGAGCTCATCGCCTGCGGCATCTCCGCCGACATGGTGCGCCTGTCGTGCGGCCTCGAGGACACGGCCGATCTGATTGCCGACCTTGAGCAGGCGCTCGAGCAGTGCTAGGCTAGCTTCTCGTATGAAGCGACGGAGCCTCTTGGGGTTCCGGTGACATATAGTTCCGATTCCGTAGGCGGGACCCCAATCGCGACTGTTTGTAGGCGATTGGGGCCCCGTTTTTGCGTTGCGCCACTCGAAAGGATGGATATGGAGAAAACCGCAGAGCAGCTGCGCCGCGAGCACATTGCCCTTGAGGGCGAAACCCATGGCAAGAACAAATGGGCGATTCTGTTTACCGTGCTCATCATGACGTTTATGTCGTGTCTGGATTCGACCGTCGTGACCGTGGCGCTGCCCGTGATGCAAAAGGAGCTGGGCGTGGGCCTCGACCGCATCCAGCTGGTGAGCTCGGTGTACCTGCTTGCGACATGCGTGGCTATGCTGCCGTTTGGCCGCTTGGGCGACGTGCGCGGCAAGGTGGGCGTATTCCAGCTGGGCGTAATCGTTTTTACGGCCGGCTCGCTGCTTTGCGGCCTTTCGAGTTCGCTCGAAGTTCTTATTCTGGCACGCATTGTGCAGGGCGTCGGCTGCGCGGCGGCCATGGCTAACAACATGGGTATCATCACCGAGTCGTTTCCGGCGCGCGAGCGCGGTCGTGCCATGGGTATTCTCGCGACCTTCGTGGCCCTCGGCATGATGTGTGGCCCCGTGCTGGGCGGCATGCTGGTGGCAAGCTTTCCCTGGGAGAGCATCTTCCTCATCAACCTGCCCATTGGCGTCATCTCGTTTATCGTGGGGCTCTATACGCTGCCGCATGTTAAGCCGGAGGCTGGCGAGCGCCCCATGTCCCTGATCGAGGCTGCTCGTCGCTGCTTTGCAAATTCGGCCTTCACCATCAACCTCGCCTGCATGCTCATCGTGTTCGTTGGTATTGGCGCATCAGAGTTTATCCTGCCGTTCTATTTTCAGGACGCCCACGGCTTTGGTTCCGACATCTCTGGACTACTCTTTTTGGCGTTGCCGATGGTGAATGCCTTTATCGGCCCGCTTTCGGGTACGGTTTCGGACCGTGTTGGCTGCGAGGGCCCTACGGCGGTCGGCCTAGGCGTGTACGTATGCGGTCTCTTTGCGGTAAGCACGCTCGACGAGCACTCTTCTATCCCTGTGATCGTGTGTTGCGTCGCGTTTATGTCGTGTGGCACGTCGATTTTCCAGAGTCCCAACAACTCGCTGTACATGGGTTCGGCCCCGCGCGAGGCGCTCGGTTTTGCGGGCAGCCTGGGTAGTCTGGCGCGCTATGCGGGTATGGCAGTGGGCATTACAGCGGCGTCGCATATCCTGTATGGGCAGATGAGCGTGGCGATGGGTGAGGCCGTGACCAGTATTGTTGCAGGCCGTCCGGATGTGTTCCTGTTTGGTTTTCGTT
>CABVBR010000182.1 GCA_902496645.1 uncultured Collinsella sp. | reverse complement strand
CCTGGTATGTGCGCGGATGTGTCCGCCAATCCGCGGCTGTCGTGGTCTGCCGTTACGCGATGGTTGCGCTGTAGGAGGCGACGTCCTCGTAGGAATCGGTCAGGTAGGCGTCGATGCCGATGGTCGTGTTAACCAGGTCATCAAGGCTGTCAAGCTCGCCGTTCGAGAACGTGAATTCCTCGGTGGCGTTGGTGCCGGGCATCAGGTGGGCCGAGAACCAGGGTTCCTTCATGGTGCCGTTGACGTTGGTCTTGCCGGAAGGAGCGTAGAAGGTCAGGTCCTTGTCGCTCTTGTTGGTGATGTTGACGACAAAGCCGATGTCGCCCCAGTCGTCCTTGAACTTCTCGGTGACGGTGATGGTGCACAGGTCGTCATCGGCGACGGTGACGGCGGGGGAGATTTCGACGTTCTGGACATCGTCGTCTTCGACGGCCTCATCGATCTCATCTTCCTTCTCGGCCGCCTCGCGATCCTTCTTCACCGTACCGGACAGGTCCTTGTCGGACTTGGTAAAGACAAGATTGCCGTCATCTTCTTCGAGGATGAGTTTTCCGTCCTTGAGCTTCATGTCATGCGACTCGTCTTCGGCGGTGATGGTTACGGTGGTGGCGTCCTTTGCCTCCCATTTAAGGTCGACGACTTCAAGGAACAGATCGAGGGCGCCTGTACCGTCCTCATCGAGAATCAGGACGCAGTGGACACCCCAATCCTCGAGCATCTTCATGTACTCATCGGTCAGCTCTTCGCCCTCCAGGGTTCCACCCGAGAGTTCCCAGCTGCCGACGAAGTTGGCTTTGGGGTCTTTGCCGCCGCCGCTGCAGCCCGTCAGGGCAAAGGCGAGCGCCAGGACGCATGTCAGAAATGCGAGTACGGACTTTTTGAACGTTGTCTTCATGGTGTCCTCCTTTATCGAACGAAACCCATAGAGGCAAATGCGGGGGTGGCGGACCCCCCCGTCAATTACCAGGTAGAGGGGCTAGGGCCTGGGTGTTCCGCAGTTGCTGCAGAACTTGCCGCCGTTTTCGCTACCGCAGTTGGGGCAGAACCACTTGGCCGGTGTCGGGGCGGGTGCGGGGCTGCCGCATTCCGAGCAGAACTTGCCGGTGTTGGTGGCGCCGCAGCTGCAGGTCCATGCGCCGGCCGCGGCAGCGGCAGGAGCCGGTGTGGGGGTGGGTGTCGGAGCCGACTGCGGGGCGGCCTGCTGCTGTGCCTGGCCGGCGGCGAACAGCTGGCTGGCGTTCATGCCACCCATGCCACCTGCCATGCCCATGCCCATAAAGCCTGCCATCGCGCCGTTGGGGTTGGCCGCTGCCGCGCGCATCGCGTCGCTCTGGGCGCTGGCAATGTTGGCTGCCGCCATGGTGGGATCGCGCATGACCGCGGCCTTCTGCAGGTCCTTGATCATCTGCTCGTCTTCTTGCGAGGCGGCGATGGAGTTAACGCCAAAGCTCACGATCTCGACGCCGCGCAGGTCGCGCCAGTCGGCGGAGAGGACCTCGTTGAGCGCGCGGGCGAGCTCGGTGGTGTGGCCGGGGATGGCGCTGTAGCGGATGCCCATCTCCGAGATCTTGGCAAAGGCGGGCTGCAGGGCGGTGAGCAGCTCGGATTTAAGCTGGCTGTCGATCTTGTCGCGCGTATAGCTATCGGTCACGTTGCCGCACACGTTGGTGTAGAACAGCAGCGGGTTGGTGATGCGGTACGAATACTCGCCGTTGCAGCGCACGGAGATGTCGACGTCCAGGCCGATGTTGTTGTCGACCACACGGAAGGGCACGGGCGAGGCGGTGCCGTACTTGTTGCCGATGATCTCCTTGGTGTTGATGAAGTAGACGCGCTGGTCCTTGCCCGCGTCGCCACCGAAGGTAAAGCGGCTGCCGATATTGGCGAAGGTCTCCTTGATGGAGTCGCCCAGGTTGCCGCTAAAGACGCTCGGCTCGCTGCCGGTGTCGAAGACGAACTCGCCGGGCTCCAGCGCGACTTCGATGATCTTGCCGTTTTGCACTACGAGCATGCCCTGGCCGTCGTTGACGGCGATGACGGAGCCGTTGGAGATGACGTTGTCCTCGCCGCGCGTGTTGGAGCTGCGGCCGCCGGTGCGCTTGCTGCCCTTGCAAGCCAAGACGTCAGCGGGCATCGATTCGCAATAGATAAATTCCTTCCACTGGTCGGCCATGACGCCGCCGGCAGCTCCCAATCCAGCTTTCAAGAGTCCCATGGTGATCTTCCTTTCTCGTTAAAGTCGGGGTGGTATTGGTCAGAATGGTTAATCGTCCTTGTTGTCCTTCATGACGACGGTGGTCTCGGTATGGCTGAAGGTGTCGTGCTTTTCGACCAGGTCGAGCTCGCCACAGTACTCGTCGGCGTGGGTCGCCTCGTTGGCCGTCTTGAGCTGGCTTACCAGCAGCACGTCTCCGATGATCACGATGATCAGCGGCGCCACGATGTTGATGAGGATGCCCTCGATATCAAAGGTGAGGTAATCCGGATCGAAGGCGTATTCGCCCATAAAGAGAATCTGGGAGAGGACAAATCCGATCACAAAGAACAGCACCGAGGCGATGATGAGCTTGGGCTTGGAGCAGGGGAGCTCGCCGACCATACGGCCGGTCTGGCCGTTCATGGCAAACAGGTAGCTCTTGCCGTTCCACGAGGTGGAAAGCATCCAGACGGGGAACAGGGCGTAGTCGCTGTCTTCCCAGGTGTAGTCGAGCTGCTTGCTTTCGACCGTGGCGTCGTCGTATTCGTCGACAACGGTCTCGCGCAGGGCCGAGATCGTGCTCTCCTCCATGCGGCGCTCGGCACGCGCCTTGCAGGTTTCGCAGTCTTCGTCGTAGCGGTTGGCGATGTAGCCGGGCATGTAGGCGACCGAGAACGGGCGCAGCGCCTCGTAGTCAAACGGCTCGATGGCGTCCATGTGGCCGTCGGGCATCTTGGACGATCCGTCGACGGGCACGCGCTCAAACGAGATATTGCCCTTACGGTAGGCATCGTAGTGGTCGGTGGTCGTGACGGTGCGGTCGGATTCCTCGGTCACGGTCTCGTTGGTTGCGTCAAAGTACACTTCGCCGTCCACGCGGCCGCCGTAGAGCCAAAACGGCACGTAGACGCCTTGGACCTCGTCGATATGGTTGCCGGTGACAAAGCTCTTGGGCAGCAAGATCTTGCCCTTGTAGTGTTCCTTGAGCGCGGCCAAGACATCGTCGCGCCCGAGCTTAAACGGGATCACCAGGTCAGGCGAGAAGTCGCCCGAGAGCTGACCGGGTGCCACGGCGGGATTGCCGCAGTACGGGCAGGTGGTGACGGCGACGGTGCCGTCCGAGATCAGCTCGGCGCCACACGACGAGCAGATATAGCCGGCGTTTTCGGCAAGCTCCTGCACCGCATCGTCGGATGCGGGCTTGGATGTTGCGGCCGCCGCATCGGCTTTGGCATCTGCCTTGTCCTGGCGCTCGCGATAGAGAGCCTCG
>CABVBR010000181.1 GCA_902496645.1 uncultured Collinsella sp. | reverse complement strand
TCGCTCACCTTGCCTGCCAGACGGTCCTCGTGCGCCTTAATCCAAACCGGAGACTCCGGGATGGTCTGGCGGGCGATAAGCACCAGGATGGAGACAACGGCAAGCTGGGTGAACATGATCTGGCCGCCCAGGTAACCCCAGTCACCGACAACGGCGCCAATGCCCTGGGCAACGACAATACCGACAACCCACAGGATGTCCGAGAACAGCAGCATCTTGCCGCGTTTGTCATCGGGTGCCTCCTCGGCGATGGTCGCCAGTGAAACCGGCAGGTCGGCACCGATGATGAGCATGCCCATGGTGACCGAGAAGACCGGCTTGCGGCCAAAGCGGTCGCCCAGGCTGCCGCCCAGGATGGAACCGATGGCGATGCAGAAGGTGAGCGCCGCGGAAATCAGACCGAACTGACCGTTATCGAGGCCAAAGGTCTGCTGGTAAATGACCAGCGCCGTACCAGAAGAGATGATCGCGCACGAATCGATGTAGGATGCCATGCCCGAGACGACGGCTACCCACCAAGGGTTCACGTGGCGGTTGCGAGTGTTTCCCATTCTATTTCCCCTTACAATGTTTCCAAGCTGCCCAAACAGCAGCGATAAGACGGCGGTTTCCACGAGCTCCCCAGCAACCGGAACCGCCGGCTTTTCTTACCTACTAATCAACAAATGCTTCGTTGATCTTGATGCCAAAGTCACGGCAGGTATCCTTGAGGCCCTTGTCGCTAATCTTGTTGAGGAAGTCATCCGAACCGCCGTTGGCAGCACGCGCGGCCAGGTAAATCTCGGCGGCCTTCTCGACGGTGTGCGCCAGGCCAAAGGTCGTGTCGAAGTCAGGACCAGCGGCGAACAGGCCGTGGTGCGCCCAGACGATGGTGTCGTAGGTCTTCATGAGCTCGGAGCTTGCCTCGGCGATGGCCGGGCCACCTGGGACCATCCAGGGCACAACGCCCACGCCGGTCGGGAAAACGACGACGCATTCGGTCATCATCTGCCACAGGATACGGGTAAAAGCGCGGTCCTCCAGCGGCACCACGAAGGACATCTCGATGATGCCGGGGGTATGAGCGTGGTAAATCACACGGTCGGCGCCATCGGTACGGGCGGCGGCGACGCAGTGGTTCATGTAATGGCTCTCGAACTCACTGGTCGGGCGGGCGCCGTTGGCAAGACCCCACACAACGCGGAAGGCGTCGCCGGTCTCGTTGATCTCGACGATGCCGATGTTGGCATGCGGATCCTCCAGGACATTACGCATATACTTGCCCGATCCGGTGCTCACAAAGTACTGGCCGGCAAGATTCTCGCCACGCACGCCCATCTTGACCCACTCGCGAGGCTCCTCAAAGAACGGTTTGGCCTCGGCGACCTCGTCGTCGGTCATGCGGTAGGTAAGGTTGCCGCCGTTGCGCTCATGCCAGCCCTGCCTAAAGCCGTCATCGCACAAGCGGCAGAAGCCCTTGATAAACGCCAGATCTTCCATTGCCATTGTCTGTCTCCTCTCCGGGACCCGCAGGTCCAATTGAAAAACGTGAAAAGCCGATTGACGGCGGCGCGGAGCATGGTGTCATGTAGGGCCTCCGCGCCGTATGTCATCGGAGAGAGCCACTCGTGCCCGGCAGGAGTCACTTGCCGCACGCGGGGCTGGGGGTAGGTGAAAGGTGAGTCGGGGGGGGCAAGCCCCACTCTCGGTTAGGCCTGGACGCCCTTGGGGTCAATGCGCTTGACATCGAAGGAGCGGGCAACGCAGGCGCGGGCATCGGCCAGGTCGGCAAAATCGCCGCCGGCGATCATCTGCACGATAAAGTTGCCGATGCAGGTACCCTCGATGGGGCCGGCGAACACGGGGAGCCCGCAGGTGTCGGCCGTCATCTGGTTGAGGTAGTAATCCTGGCAACCGCCGCCCACGATGTTGATGCTCGTGTAGTCGTGACCCGAAAGCTCGCGCAGGCCCTCGATGGCCTTAGCATACGAACGGGACAGGCTGCAGTAGTTGGTGCGCATGATCTCGCCCACGGTGCGCGGAACCGGTTCGCCACCCTCGGCGCAGGCCTGCTTAATCTCCTGGATCATGGAGTCGGGAGCCAGGAAACGATCGTCATCGACATCGACATAGGCCTCGAAGGGCTCGGCCTCGCGACAGAGCGCACGGAGCTCGTCAAAGCCGACCTTGTGATCCATGAGCGCCTTGTGCGAGGTCTTGCCCTCGACATAGTCGACGCCGTTGATCTCGCGGCGAACGGACTGGTTCATCCACAAGCCTATGATGTTCTTGAGGAAGCGGTAGCGCTTGAGGTAGCCGCCCTCGTTGGTAAAGTTCTGCTTGCGGGCGAGCTCGTTGGTGATGGCGTGCTGGTTCTCAACGCCCAGCAGGCTCCACGTACCGCTCGAGATATAGACGGCGTTGTCATCCTTGGCGGGAACGGCCAGGAAGGCGGAGCCGGTGTCGTGCGTAGCGGGCAGCACGACAGTCGCGGAATAGCCGATCTTCTCGGAGATGTCGGCCGTAAGCTCGCCGAGCACGGCACCAGGCATCGTCGGCTCCAAGAAGATGCCCTGGGGAATACCAAAGCGCGAGAGGATCTCGGTGTCCCACGTGCACTTCTCGGCGTCGAGCATGCCGGTGGTGCTCGCGTTGGTGTACTCGTTGGCCTTAATGCCGGTCAGACGCCAGTTGAGATAATCCGGAATCATCAGGAAGGTTCGGGCTGCCTCGAGTTGCTCGGGATGCTCGTTCTTAAGGGCGAGCAGCTGGTAGAGCGTATTGAAAGGCTGACGTTGAATGCCGGTACGGGCATAGACCTCGGCCGGATCCATAATTTGGTCGGCAACTTCGTAGATGCCGTCAGTGCGGGCATCACGGTAGGCGACCGTGTCACCGACGATCTTGTTATGCTCATCGAGCAGCACGAAGTCAACGCCCCAGGTATCAATACCGATGGTGGCCGGAGCCTGTCCGGTCTGATCCTTGACGGCACGCAGGCCTGCGACAACATGGTCGAACAGAGCCTCAACGTCCCAGCAGTCGTGATCGCCTATGCGCTTCTGCTCGTTATCGAAGCGGTAAACCTCCTGGTAGGACATCTTGCCGTCCTCGACCCAGCCAGCAAGGACGCGACCGCTCGAAGCACCGATATCGACTGCTGCGTAATGCTTGGACTCGATGCGACTCTCCATGTGCTCTCCCTTTTTGAAGCGATTCATTTACGGTTTTCATTATTATTTGAACCGTTTCAATTTCAATATGAGTCATATCCAGTCCGGTGAGCGGTTGTTTTCAATCGGTAAACGGTAGTCTTTTTTGGTTTGAACCCTATAGATACAAAGATGCGGCCACCCGTGTTAAGCGGATGGCCGCATCTTTAAAATGCTATTGAAATGGCTTACATGCAGACGCTAGCGTACGGCCTTGACCGCCGCCGCCAGATCGAACAACGTGTCGAGCACGACCTCGCAGCCATCCACCACGTCCTGCGGCAGCGGCACGATATCGGGCACAGCAAAGACATG
>CABVBR010000180.1 GCA_902496645.1 uncultured Collinsella sp. | reverse complement strand
GGGTCTCATCGAGGGTAATGTCGAGTACGGCGAGGATTGGATCGATGCGCTTGCCGCCATCGTCAAGCCGCGCACCAAGATGCCGGCCGACGCCGTGACCGTCGCCGCCCCCATCTTTGCTTCGGCCGAGACGCTCGAGTATGACGAGAAGTCCGTCAACAAGGGCCTGGCCAAGGAAGGCATGGGTGCCATTCTGGACGCCGCCAAGGCCGCGCTCGAGGGCGTGGACGAGTGGACGGCCGCCAACATCGACGCCGCGCTTGAGCCGCTGCCCGAGCAGATGGACCTCAAGAAGCGCGTGGTGTTCCAGGCTGTGCGCGTTGCCGTCTGCGGCAACATGGTGAGCCCTCCGCTGGGCGAGACCATGGCGCTCGTCGGCCGCGACGACTGCTTGGCGCGCATCGACCGCGCCCGCACGATGGCGCTGTAGTCGTTGCGCAAACGTATGTATCCGAGCCCCGTTCACCCGAGCGGGGCTCTTGTTTCTGTAGACGTATGGGATGGGAGGTCAAGGACCATGGCCGAGCAACTATCGCTGTTTGGTTCGCCGGAACCGGAGGTGACCCTGGTGCAGTCCGCTCATGCTGCCGAGCAGGTCAAGCCCAAGCCTGCACCCGAACCCGTCGCCGCCTACGTGAGCGTGGTCCTCGACATCCCAACACGGGCGCTATCCGAGCCGTTTGCCTACGGCATTCCGCAATCCCTTGCCGGCGAGACCCAGATCGGCTCCACGGTTCTGGTCCACTTTGGCAACCGCGCAGCTGCCGGCTATATTGTCGACATCGCGCCTGAACTGGCCGATCTGCAAGGCAACGACGCTCTCGATCCCGCGCGTATTAAGCCTATCGAGGCCGTCCTGAGCAAACCGCTCTTTACCGCTGAGGCTGCCCGTATTGCACGATGGATGAGCCGCGAATATGTCGCGACCCTATCCGAGTGCCTGCGTCTATTTTTGCCACCGGGCGGAAGCCCGCGCGTGGTTAAGGGCGACGATGGCGCGTGGACCGTCGAGCGCCCTGCCGTCAAGCCCATCCAAAACCGTTGGGTCATGCTCACGCCCGAGGGTTTCGACTATACGCCGCCTAAGACCGCGGTCCGCCAGCGTCAGCTCATCGAGGCGCTTCAGTGCGGCCCGGTCACGACGCGCGATCTCAACCTGCTCTACAACAGCATGTCGGCCACCATCAAGGCGCTCGAAAAGCGCGGCGTCGTCGTGGTGGAGGAGCGTCGCGCATGGCGTGGCTGCAGCGAACAGACTACGCTGTCCTCGGCGAGCGGCAAGGCCCCGGTGGCGCTCACCAAAGGTCAGCAGCGGGCACTCGCGCAGATTGAGCGCGCACGCCTGGACGCTCACGGTGACGTGGTGCTCGTGGATGGCGTCACCGGTTCCGGAAAAACCGAGGTCTACCTCTCCGCTATCGAGCGCGTGCTGGCGGCCGGCCGTTCGGCCTGCGTGCTCGTCCCCGAGATCTCGCTGACGGCCCAGACCGTCGGCCGCTTTCGCTCGCGTTTTGGCGAGACGGTCGCGCTCTTCCACTCGCGCCTCTCGGCCGGCGAGCGCTTGGACCAGTGGGACATGGTCGCCAGTGGTGCGGCCCGTGTGGTCGTGGGTGCCCGTTCGGCACTCTTTTGCCCGCTCAGCGACCTAGGCCTCATCATCATCGACGAGGAGCACGAGACCAGCTACAAGCAGGGCTCCAGCCCGCGCTATCATGCGCGTGAGGTGGCGGCCGAGATGGCACGCCGTTATCGCTGCCCGCTCGTGTTGGGCTCCGCCACGCCCTCGGCCGAGGCGCTCGACCGCTGCCGCCGCGGCACGTACAACCACCTGGACGCGCGTCGAGATGCCCGAGCGCCCGGGGCATGCGGTGCTGCCCACGGTCCGCATCGCCGACCTGCGCCGTGAGTTCGCACACGGCAGTCGCTCTATGTTCTCAAAACCGCTGATGGAAGGCCTCGAGCGCGTTGTTGAGCGTCGCGAAAAGGCCGTGCTGCTGCACAACCGCCGCGGCTTTGCGCCGTTCCTCATGTGCCGTGAGTGCGGCTGCGTCCCCACCTGCAACCACTGCTCCACGGCGCTCACGTACCACGAGCGCACGCACACGCTGCAGTGCCACACCTGTGGTTCGTCCTGGCGCGTGCAGCCGTATCCCGCGCCCACGAGTCGCTGCCCCAAGTGCGGCAGCCGCTACCTGGCTAAAATGGGCCTGGGTACGCAGCAGATCGAGGATGCGCTGCACCAGATGCTGCCCGACGACGTCGCCATCATTCGCATGGATGCCGATTCCACGCGCGGCAAGGACGCGCACAAAAAGCTGCTCGAGCAGTTCGATGCCGCTGATTGCGCGGTGCTGCTGGGTACCCAGATGATCGCCAAGGGCCTTGACTTTCCCGAGGTCACGCTCGTGGGCGTGGTCAATGCCGATTTTGCGTTGAAGTTGCCCGATTTTAGAGCAGGGGAGCGCGCCTACGATCTGCTGGAGCAGGTTGCGGGCCGCGCCGGCCGCGGCGATCGTCCCGGCGAGGTTATCATCCAGACCTACCTGCCTGAGGACCCGGTCATTCGCGCCGTCGCCGAGCACGACCGCTCGATCTTTACCGACTACGACCTGGACCAGCGCCGTGACGCCCTGTATCCGCCGTTTGTGCGCCTGGCCAACATCTTGGTGTGGTCGACGAACGCGGATGACGCGCGGGACTACATCGGCCGCATCGCGAAGCTCCTCAAGCGTCGCTGGCATGCCGCCGCGCCCGACTTTTTGCGGGCGGGGAGCGCCGTGCCCCAGGTGCTTGGTCCGGCTTCGTGTGTAATCGAGAGAGCCAAGGACCGTTACCGCTTCCATCTGCTTGTAAAGTCGCCGGTAGGGTACCATGTCTCTGATGATATCGACGCCTGCCTCAAAGAGGTTGGCTCCGTGCGCGGCGTGAGCGTGAGCGTTGACGTCGACGCTTATGATTTGATGTAACAACCCGAAAGGATGGCCATGGAAGCCAACGGAATCGTACTGTCGCCCGACCCTCGTCTGCGCCAGGAGTGCGCCGTCATCGAGGAGATCACCCCGGCGATCGAGGCGCTTGCCGAGAAGATGAAGAAGATGATGTTCGACAACGGCGGTTGCGGTCTGGCTGCCCCGCAGATCGGTGAGCTTATTCAGCTCGTCACCATCGACTGCGACTACAGCGACAAGAATGACTATGACCCGTACGTGCTCATCAACCCTGTCATTGTTGAGCAGAGCGACCATCTGGTGCCGTTTAGCGAGGGCTGCCTGTCCATTCCCGGCATTAGCTGCGAGATCGAGCGTCCCGACCATGTCGTCGTCGAGGCGTACGACCTGGATGCCAACCTGATTCGCTACGAGGCCTCGGGCGACCTGTTCTGCGTGTGCCTGCAGCACGAGATCGATCACCTGCATGGCAACACCATGTTTGAGCGACTCAAGCCCATGCAGAGGATTAAGGCCGTCAAGGAGTACCAGGACGCCCTGGCTCGCGGCGCTCGACCGGGCGAGACGGAG
>CABVBR010000179.1 GCA_902496645.1 uncultured Collinsella sp. | reverse complement strand
AGAGCGCCTTGCCGTCCTCGAGGTAGCCCTCCTGGTCGAAATTCATGATCTCGATCTTCTCGGTTTCCTTCATTTGCTTCTCCTTTCTGGGGATGCCTTAACAATCCCCTATGCCAACGAGCGACAACGCCCGCCTACATTCCGTAACACTCAGCTGCTTTGGCCTTAAGCGTGTTGACCGATTCCTCGTAGCCCTCCGCCTTAACCTCCATTTGCTTGGAGACGGCATCGAGATACGGATGGACATCCCACGAGTTCAGACGCTCGGTGACCATTGCCGCCATCGTCTGGAAGAACACCAGGTTGGGAATCGCGGCAAGCAGCGGAGCCACCTGCGGCACCGCAATCTCGTGTGCCTTGCCCTTGGGATGCATGGTTAGCAGGACGGCCTTTTTCGTTACCTTCGACAGCGCGTCGGCGATATTTGCCAGACGCTCCGACCCTCGAGGATCGTCGACGATAAACACCAGATAGCCCGGGGTAATCTGCATCTCGGGACCATGGACGAACTCCTCGCCCTCGTGATGCATGGCCGGAATCTTGATAGTCTCACTCAGCTTGAGTGCCGCCTCTTCGGCAACGCCATAGTTGGGACCGTTGCCCACAACCATGGCCGGCACATGCTCCGACAGCTCGAGCAGATGATCTTGGACATATGCCTCGGCGGTCTTGCACATCGCGGCGTTGGCCTGGATGGCCTCGCGCAGATCGTCAATGCGCTGGGCGACGCCATCGGCGTCAATCGTTCCGCGTGCCTGACCACCGTAAATGCCAAAGAGCACCAGGTACTCGATAAGCGTCTGGACACCCAAGGTCACAAAGTCCACCGACTCGACGCCCACGCCGTAGTCGAGAACGATATCGGCATGATCCTTAATGGGAGCCTCGACGTTTGCCGTGAGCGCAACTGCAGCCATGTCGTTCTCGCGCATGTAGTCGAGCGCCGCAATCGTGTTGGTCGAGTAGCCGCTCTGAGAAATAGCGATGTTGAGCGCATTCTGCGGATAGGCATGCTCAAAGTCGACAAAGGCCTCAGGCGTCACAACGGACACCTGCATCTGCAGTGCGTCCTGCAGGTAATCGCGGGCGCAATCGGCGGCATGACGGGACGAACCCGAGGCAACGATACGCAGCGCGCCAAAGGATGCGGACTGGAAAATATCGACGAGCTGGCCTACAAGCTCGGACGAACGCTCGAGGTTCTCGCCCATACGCACATGGGCAAGCTGAACGTAATCGAGCATTTTCATCGTCTCACCTCGTAACAAATTATTAGTATTTGATACCAATCACAGTTACAGGTTACGGCTTTTTGATACCTATTTGCCGACTAATCTTTCCACATCGGCGAACGGTCGATTTTGAACCATGTAAGGTTGTATACACAGCCTGCTTAACGATTCGAAATCAGTCGGCTTTTTCTGCCCGTTATGCAAAAACACCAGCTAGTACGTATAGGTATATCCACCCGCATCGCCGCGATTGAACGATTTGACGTACTCGATCGCCTGACCGCTCGCGTCGTAGCTCACGCATTCCAGCGTCAAGGCAAGGTCTCCTTGCTCCAAATCGAGCAAGCCTGCGTCGCGTGCTCCCAGCGCCTCGATATTGAGCTTTTCCTGCGCCATGACCGGCTTTCGACCCAGCATCTCATAGGTCTCGTACAGACTGAAGACCGACACATCGATCTCCTCGATGGTCGGGAACAGCAGGCAGGGGATAAGCGCCATCTCAATTGATACGGGGTCGCCGTTTACACAGTTAAGACGTCGAATGGAATAGAGCAGGTCATCCTCGGCAATGCCAAACAGATCGGCATAGTACGGACCCGCATAACGCTTGGAGCGCGCGAGGATACGAACGGACGGCTCGCCTCCCGAGGCGCGGACCGATTCACGGAAGCCGCCGGTACGCTCAAACGTTACGGGCACCTTCTGCGCCACGAAGGCGCCTTTTCCACGAACACGGCGAATCTGGCCGCGACGGACCAGCTCATCAACGGCGCTTCGGATGGTCAGGCGCGTCGTGCCAAACTCCTCGGCGAGTTCGTTCTCGGACGGAATCATCGAGCCCGTGGGATATATGCCGCGCTCGATCCGCTCCTCGATACGGCGGCGTATGCGCATATAGACCGGGGTGGTCTCTACTGTTTCAGCCATTGTTCACCTGCCACGCTCTTCATGCCGTTCTTTTCGCCGTTATCGGCAAAGCGGAACTTCGTGGGCAGAATCACCGATTTGCAATGCTCCACAAAGCGCATGTCTTTATCAAACTCAATCGTGCTCTCGTAGAATACCGGCGTTCCCTCTTCTTGCTGGAGAAGCTCGGCCTCCTCGACGTTCAAGCGCGAGATTGAGATGTGCTCTCGTCCATGCTCAACACGCACGCCGCCTTCTTTGAGCAAGACGTCGTAGAGGCTCTCGTGCTCAAAATCATGGTCGGGAAGCGACGGGCAAAGAGACAGGTTGACATGGGCTGTTTCGATTGAAGCCGGCTCCCCCTCAATAAGACGGACGCGCTGCATGCGGAGCAAGGGAGCGCCTGCGGCCACCCCAAGCTTGTCGGCAAGCGCCTCATCTGCCTCGACCGTCTCGGTGGAAACCAAGCGCGAAGAGGGGTGCAGGCCGGCAGTCCGCACGGCATCGGAGAAGTTATACGTTTCCTGGAAGATATTCAGCGGTTTGGGAGGACACGCATACGTGCCCGATCCGCGGCGGCTCTCGAGCGTTCCGCACGAAATGAGCCGCGTGATGCCAGCACGCAACGCCGTACGCGAAACGCCAATAACCTCGCACAGCACACGCTCGGCCGGCAGGCGGTCGCCGCCGGTAAGCTGATGGTGCTGGATGTACCAAAGAATTCCCTCAACAGCACGATCTTTGGGGGGAATTGCATAAGATTCGCCTGCCATTGCACAGACTCCTCATTCAAAAATGTATGTCACCAGAATTAGGCCAGCCCTCCCATGGCATCAAACTCGGCCTTGATTTTCTCGGCGACATTCCGATACGACTTATATAGGTTTGAATCGCGTTTGACTTCGTCGGTCATAACGGGAATCTCTAATTTGGAAACCTCGTCTTTTCCCGTCTGAACCGCCACAACAACACCCATACCAAGACACATATTACGCTTGGCGGCGTTTATTTTTGCCGCCTTCGCGGGATTTGCCAGAATACGCTGGGCAAATTCCTGTTTTGAAGGTGTCTCATCGGCCTCCGGGTCACCCGCCTCGGCCACCTCGCACTGCAGCACATCCGCATAATCAAAGATCTTCGGCTGCGCACCACGCTGATGCACGGCCCACTTGCGACGCGTAGCATCCTGGTAGATAGCGGGCAAAAACGTAAACCGCGGCGGGTCCAAAATCGTATCGGTAATGGTAAACACACCGGGGTCAAAGGCATCCTGCGGGTTTTTCTTCTTGAACAGCCCCATATCAGCCTCCCGTACTAGCATTAAACAACTCAAGCCGAATATAGCACCAATTTCAAGCCGCCGCTTTACCTTATCGGTGCGTGGCGTCTATGGCTCGCTCAGCGGGGTAATACGGGCGAGGGCCGGGGTGCCTGCTTTGTTTTGAGAAGTGGGCTT
>CABVBR010000178.1 GCA_902496645.1 uncultured Collinsella sp. | reverse complement strand
GCGGCACCTGATGCGCGCGCCAGGAGTCTTCGGTCTTCTTGCCGTCGATCTGCTTGGGGCAGGTCCAACCCTTGGGCGTGCGGAACACGATCATGGGGTAGGCCGGGCGGACCACGGTTTCGCCCGCGGCGGCCTGGGCCTGAGCGGTGGCCTTAATGTCGCAGATCTCGTCAAAGACCTGTTCAAACAGGGCGGCGAAGCGCTCGTGGATGCTCGCATGGCTCTCGTCGTCAAAACCGGCGACAAAGAAGTGCGGCTTATAGCCCATGCCCTCAAAAAACTTGGTGAGTTCTTCGTCGGACACGCGGGCAAGGATAGTGGGGTTGGCGATCTTATAGCCGTTGAGATGCAGGATCGGCAGAACGATACCGTCGGTTGCCGGGTTCACGAGTTTGTTGGACTGCCAAGAGGTCGCGAGCGGGCCGGTCTCGGACTCACCGTCGCCCACCACGGCCACGGCCAGCAGGCTCGGGTTGTCCATGACGGCGCCATAGGCGTGACTGAGCGTGTAACCGAGCTCGCCGCCCTCGTGGATGGAGCCGGGCGTCTCGGGAGCAAAGTGGCTCGGGATGCCACCGGGATAGGAGAACTGGCGGAAGAACTTCTGCAGGCCGGCCTCGTCATCGGTGATGTCGGGGCGAATCTCGCGGTAGGTGCCATCGAGCAGCGACTGGGCGGTGCCGGCGGGGCCACCGTGACCCGGTCCCATCAAGAAAATGGCGTTCTGGTTGTGATCGGCGATGAGGCGGTTGACGTGGCCGAACAGGAAGTTGATGCCGGGCGTGGTGCCCCAGTGACCGACCAGGCGGTGCTTAACGTCCGGACGACCAAAGTCGCGCACCTCACCGGTTTTCTCGTCGACAAAGTCGCTGCGCATCAGCGGGTTGGAGCGAAGGTAGATCTGACCGACGGACAGATAGTTCGATGCGCGCCAATACAGGTCGACGCCCTCGAGCTCGGAAGCCGGTACCTCGTGGCCCAGCTTTTGCCACGGCGTCCCCAGTGTTTTAGCCATTGTTTATGTCCCTTCGCTGTGCGGTCGCCTTCCAATACGGCAACCATTCGTTGGGACTAGTATATTTGCTAAAACGTTTTATCATGTTGAAAAAACGTTTTAGCATCCTGATTTGCCATCTGGAAAGGCAAAAGCAGACATTCACCTGCGGCATTGCCTGTCACAGGTGTTCCACATTCAGTCTCTGCAAATTGATAAACGTGTTTAGTTGTGTTTAGTAAGCTCGAGCACGCTGCCCTTCACGATAAGCGCCGGCTCCAGAACGACCTCTTCGGCACGTCTACCGCCCCTACCGGCAAGACGCTTGGACATGCAGCCAAAAGCATGCTCCGCGAGGACACCAGGATCCTGCTCAATCGCAGTCAGCGCCGGCTCAAAGAGAACGTCGGCCGCCGAGTTGTCATAGCTTACGACCGAGATATCGCTCGGAATGCTCTTCCCCATCTCGTGCAAGCGCTTGAGCAGACCGAGGGCAATGTTGTCCGAGCTTGCGAACACGGCGGTGGCGTCAGTTGCGAGCACCGCCTCCGAGGCCTCGTATGCGCTCGGAATGTAGTACTCGCTCTCAAACTCCAAACGCGCGTCAATAGGCAGGCCAACCTCGCGCAGCGCACGCTCGTAGCCGGCAAGACGCTTACGACCCGTATTGGAACGGCGCGCATTAACCAAGCAGGCAATGCGACGGTGGCCCTGCTCGATCAGGTAGCGGGTGGCCATGTAGCCACCCATCTCGTGGTCGAACATCACCTTGTCGCACTCGAGCCCCTCAATGGCACGGTCGACCATTACCGCCGGGATGGGCAGATGGCTGACTTCTTCGCGCAGGGCGCGGTCGTCGGAGAACTCATCGCCCACCACCAGAAAGACACCGTCGACGCCGCGCGTCACCAACTGGCGCAGCAGCTCAAGATCGTCCTCGGCACTTCCACCCGAGCTGGTAATAAAGAGCGCGTAGCCGTCCTCGCGGCAGCGCTTTTCCAAGCTGCCGGCGAGCGAGGCAAAAAAGCGGCTCTCGATGTTAGGGACGATAAGGCCAAGCGTGCGCGACTCGCGCATGACCAGGCTGCGCGCAATCTGGTTAGGAACATAATGGTTGCGCGCCGCAACCTCCTTGATGAGCTTGCGGTTTTCTTCCGAGATGCGACAAGGCCGATTGTTAAGGACAAGCGAGACCGACGAGGGGGAAAGCCCCACCTCCTGGGCAATCTGCTTGAGAGTAACTTTGTTGCCCATCTCGCTCCTTCCGAGTATTCGCGCAATCTCTTGAAAGTATAGCGACCGTCCCTCTACCTTGATGATAAACACTTTACCAATCCGGTAGACGGCTGTTTTATCGCCGCCAGCGCACCAAATCCGCCTGGGTGGGGTATATTGCAATCGATTGATGACAACAACCACCAAAAGGCGGATATCCGTATGCACGAGAACGACTTTTTTAACGAGGACCTGCTCTGCGCGCTCGCTGGAGTTGCCGGCGAGGACAACGTGCTCATGAGCGAGCCCATGCGCGAGCACACCACGTTTAAGATCGGCGGCCCGGCCGACGTCTTTGTCACGCCCGATACCGAGCAGGGACTCGTCGCCACGCTTGACACCTGCTACCGCTGCGATCTGCCGCTCACCATCGTGGGCAACGGCTCCGACTTACTCGTCGGTGACAAGGGCATCCGCGGTGTCGTCGTGGCACTGGGCAAAGGCCTCTCTAACATCACCGTCGACGGCACGCATGTTACGGCGGCAGCCGGTGCCTTGCTTTCCGATGTCGCCGCGGCTGCCGCCGAAGCCTGCCTCACCGGCATGGAGCCCCTCTCGGGCATCCCCGGCTCGGTCGGCGGTGCCTGCTATATGAACGCCGGTGCCTACGGCGCCTGTATGGCCGATGTTTTGGAGTCTGTGCGCGTCTATAAGCCCGCCCGCGTGCTCGACGACGGCACCCGCGGCAGCGGCAATATCATTGAGTTCGATGTCGACGAGCTTAACCTGGGCTATCGCAAGAGCCGCATCGCCGACGACGGCTTTATCGTGCTCTCTGCCACCTTTAACCTCGCCCCGGGCAACGCCGCGATGATCAAGGCCGACATGGACGACTACCGCCAGCGCCGCGAGGACAAGCAGCCGCTCGACATGCCGAGCGCCGGCTCCACTTTCAAGCGCCCCGAGGGCCACTTTGCCGGCAAGCTCATCATGGACGCCGGCCTGCGCGGCCACGCTATCGGCGGCGCCCAGGTAAGCGAGAAGCACTGCGGCTTCATCGTCAACGCCAACCACGCCACCGCCGCCGACGTCGACGAACTCATCCGCCACATCCAAGCAACCGTCAAAGACCAATTCGGAGTAGACCTACAACCCGAAGTCCACCGAATCGGAGAATTCCTCTAAAAAGAAGGCCCCGAAAGGGAGAGGCTTCGTAAAGAAGTCCTCTCCCTTTCGGCTTTTGTAATCCCCCACTTATGATTGAATTGGTAGGTAAAATCATAAGTGGAGAATCACAAGAGGGAAGGAGGGCTTGGCTATGGCGAATGGAAATGCAGCGCCTATTCTCGGCTCGGCTCGGCTCGGCTCGGCTCGGCTCGGCTCGGC
>CABVBR010000177.1 GCA_902496645.1 uncultured Collinsella sp. | reverse complement strand
GTTGGGCGCGGCGGCCACGATCACGTCGGCGTATGCATGCACGTGGTTGCGGTCGAAGCGCACCGCAGGCACCACCAGGGCGCGGTTACGATAGAGCTCGCAGTTGATGTTGCGGCGACGGTTCTCGCCGTACCACTTACGCTGCTTATCGAGAACGTTGTACAGATACGAATCGGCGCACAGCGTGGCCTCCTGGCCCAGATAACCCTGAATATATCCACCGCCCGGATTGGTAAACGAGGCAAAGGCGAGCACGGCCATGTCGCAGAACTGCGCATAGCCGCGACCGTTATCGAGGATTGCCTGCGTGGCGGAGGCATCAAGCACAGTGACCTCGGGCAGGACCGAAGCGGGCTCCTCAGCAGGCGCGGACTCAGCTTCGGCGATTTCCTCGGCAGGCTCCTCGACGGGCTCGGGCGCTGCCTCGACCTCGGCAGTCTCCGCGTTCTCGACGTCCTCGGCGACCTGCTCTTCGGGGGCCACAGCAGTCTGAACCTTGGCCTTCATCGCCGCGACAAAGCCGGCAGGCATGCCGTCAAACTCGCGAACACCAGCAAGCGAACGCTCGATATCCTTGGCGCACGCTTCGGACACAGTTGCCACGTGACGCTCGGCGGCCTTGGCACGGGCCTCGCGCTTGGGATTGGGCTGACCCGCTCGGTTGGACCTGCGGTTACGGTTCCTGTTGTCGACGTCTGCCATACGTGGTCACCTTTCCTGTCGCTGCCGCTATCGGCTTTTCCCATCCATGATACCCCGCCGCGCACAAAAAAGACGGCCCCGAAGGACCGCCTTTCGCATCGTTTTACCGTGTCCGGCAGGAAGCATCGCAATGCCGCGCTTTAATCGCGACGGCCGAGGATGTTCAGAATGCGCAGGAACACGTTGATGATGTCCACGAACAGGTTGGATGCCATGAGCACGGCGTTGGGCAGCGTGGGCGGCACCGTCGTTGCCACATAGGTGTCGTAGCCGATGAAGCCGGCGAACACCACGATCACGATCAGGTCGGTGATGGACTGCGAAACGCCCATGAACATCAGCACGATCTCGACCAGAATCGTGGCAAGCAGGATGCCAAAACCAATGCCATACACACGCTGGAAGAACTTGGGGAAGGTCACGCCCAGCGCACCAAAGACAAAGGTAATGGCGGCCGTGGCGATAAAGGCGGTGTTAATGGTAGGCAGGTCGTAGTTGGCAAGACCAAACGACGCCGTCAGGCCAAAGGTGCTCGCAAAGACCACGTAGCCCACGAGTGACAGGCCCACGGACTGTTTGCTGGCAGCAGCCGACATCATGACCATGCCGACGATGGTCAAAATAAATGAGCCAAAGACCAGCGGCAAAGCGGCGCCGCTCATCATCATGCGCGCAAACGACATGGTGCTCGTAAAGTAAGCACCGGCGCCCATGGCGCAAAAGCCCAAAAAGATCAGAGCAGACATGACAAGGTTGTACGCGCGCGGCGACATCTCCTTGGCACGGCTTGCGCCGGTCTCGATGGGGCCATTCTGATAGCCCTGAATATCGTTCATAATTTCGTCCTTTCAAAAAGCACCGCGACGGCGCCGTAGCTGACAAGTTTCCTGCCATTGTACCCGAACGTCACGCGTTCTTACCTGCGGCGCTCGCTCTCGAGTGTTCGGTCGAACGCCCACACCCACCAACGCATCAGATGAGTCTGCGAGCCATCCGGTCGCTCGCGTGCCTGTTCTTCCAGATACAGTTCGGTCGCATGTCCGCCAAAACGAACCTTATAAGTCGCCGTACGAATGCCGTGAACCGTCAGGCCAAAACCGGTGGACGAGACAATCTCGTCAATCGTAAAGCAGCGACCGTCAACCCAGCAGACGGTAACCGGCACAACCTGTCCGCCCGCGAGAATGCGAGCCACGACGTCCACATACTGCTTGTGCACGCGCCGAGTTTTGCCGTCTGTCTGTCGATATTCCATGCCTCCTATTATCGAACGCATGTTTGCATGTTGTAAAGCGAACAGGCTGTGGTTTTGGGGTGTCGGAGCGATCGCATGTGTCCGCATGGCGTGTTAGCAAAAAGAACACCCGCGGTCAACAGGGATAATATTCAATTTTAGTGCCAAAAAATTCACTGCTCCCATCAGAACTCGGTAAAGAAACCCGCAGGAGGTGATACGATTTATCATGTTTCTGTAACGTGCCTGCAAACTTCGAGAAAGCCCATATATGGACGTAACGTTCTCAACCTTCCTCGGCCAACTTGTGTCGAACCCAGTCCTTGCCGTCACCGTGATCCTCGCGCTCGGCGCCATCTTCGTCAATGGATGGACCGACGCACCCAACGCCATCGCGACCTGCGTCACTACGCGTTGCATGCCCGCCCGCGCCGCCATTCTCATGAGTGCCGCATTCAACTTCCTCGGCGTGCTCATCATGACGCACTTTAACGCGAGCGTCGCCAACACCATCTCCCATATTGTCGACTTTGGCGGAAACAGTACCATGGCGCTCGCCTGCCTGTGCGCGGCGCTGTTCTCCATCGTCGTCTACGGCGCCACAGCGTCGCGTTTTGGCATCCCCACCTCGCAAAGCCACAGCCTTATCGCCGGCCTGACCGGTGCCGCCATCGCCCGCGGCGGCGCGAGCAGCGTCAACGTCCACGAGTGGATGAAGGTCATCTACGGCCTGGCGCTCTCCATCGGGCTGGGCTTTGTCATGGGCTGGGTCCTGTGCAAGCTCGTCTCGATTCTTTTCGCCGCCGCCAACAGGCGACGTGCCAATGTCTTCTTTAAATACGCTCAGATCGCGAGCGCTGCGGCCATGAGCTTTATGCACGGCGCGCAGGATGGACAGAAGTTCATCGGCGTGCTCTTTTTAGGCGTGGCCTTTGCCAGCGGCCAGACGAGCGTCGGCGATGCCGGCATCCCCATCTGGATTATGCTGCTATGCTCGGCCACCATGGGCATCGGCACCAGCGTGGGCGGCGAGCGCATCATCAAGTCCGTTGGCCAGAGCATGGTCAAGCTCGAAAAGTACCAGGGCTTCTCCGCCGACCTGGCGGGCGCCGCGAACCTGCTGCTTGCCACCCTTACCGGCATCCCCGTGTCCTCCACGCACATCAAGACCTGCGCCATCATGGGCGTCGGTGCCGTCAAACGCCTCTCGGCCATCAACTTCGGCGTCGTCAAGGACATGATGTTCACCTGGTTCTTCACCTTCCCCGCCTGCGGACTCATCAGCTTTGTCATGGCCAAGCTGTTCATGATGTTCATCTAATCAAACCGAACGTCCATCCGGACCGTAACACCTCACCCACCCGTCTTCGCCTCGAAAGGACCCACTCATGGCAAAGAAACCCGATTCGTTCTACTTTGACAACTACGTCGCTTGCGCCGACCTCGCCGTCCAGGCCGCCGAGCTGCTTACCAAGATTTTCGAGAACTTCGATCCCGCAAAGATTCACGATATGCTCGACAAGATGCATGCGATCGAGCATGCGGCCGACAAGAAGCACCATGAGCTTGAGGACGCCCTGCTCACCGCCTTTATCACCCCGCTTGAGCGCGAGGATCTGGACCTGATGAGCTGCTCGCTCGACACCGTGCTCGACCGCATCGAGGGCGTCGTGCAGCGCG
>CABVBR010000176.1 GCA_902496645.1 uncultured Collinsella sp. | reverse complement strand
CGTTGCCGCGCCCCGCAGTGCCCGCTTCCCCCGAGAACAATTATCAGTGCAGGTAAAGCCCTTGCGCAAAAGCCATGTGCTCGCGATATTGCAAAAAGTCTACTCACTTAGCCGGCAACTGCACCAAACGGCTGGGCAGAACGCCCATTTCCTGCATTTTATTGCCTGCGAACGCATCGATGCGACGCTACGCCATAATAGTTGGCGGACAAACGGCGAGAGAAAGCAAACACATGGCACAGACCACGATAGATACCGCCGCCAGCACCGTCTCCGGCGCCGGCGCCGCCAGCTCATTCTCGGGCGGCACGGGAACCGAAGCCGAGTTTGGCTCGCTCGGTGCGCTCTCCCCCACCTGGTGGGAGCCCGAGGATGGCAGTGAGCCCGAACCGTGGCTCACGCCCGATCAGGCCTTCGAACGTTTCTTTGAATGGATGAGCGACCGCGGCATTGAGCTGTGGGACCACCAAGAAGAAGCCCTCATGGACCTGGCTGCCGGCGATCACGTCATTTTGGGAACACCGACCGGATCGGGTAAATCGCTCGTCGCGCTGGGCATGCTCTTTATGGGCATGGCGCAGGGCAAGCGCTGCTACTACACAGCTCCTATCAAGGCTCTGGTCAGTGAGAAGTTTTTCGACCTTGTGCAGGTGCTCGGCCGCGATAACGTCGGCATGATCACCGGCGACACGCATATCAATACCAAGGCGCCCGTCATCTGCTGCACGGCAGAGATCCTTGCCAACGACGCGCTGCGCGAGGGCGAAGATGCCGATGTTGGCTGCGTCGCCATGGACGAGTTCCACTACTTTGCCGACCCTGATCGCGGTTGGGCCTGGCAGGTGCCGCTGCTCACCCTGCCTCACACGCAATTCATGCTCATGAGCGCCACGCTCGGCGATGTCACCGCGATCGCCGCCTCGCTCGAGGAACACACCGGCGCTACCTGCGACTTGGTCGTCGATGCCCCACGCCCCGTGCCGCTGAGCTACGACTACGTGACGACCTCGCTCGAGGGCACCGTCGAGCTCGCGATGCGTCACGGCGAGGCCCCGCTCTATATCGTGCACTTTAGCCAGGATGCCGCACTTGCGACGGCACAGTCGCTCGCCAATTTTGGCATCGCCAGCAAGGAGCAGCGCGAGGCCATCAAGGAAGCGGCCAAGGGCACGAGCTTCTCGACCGCCTTCGGCAAGATCCTCAAGCGCCTGCTCGGCTGCGGCGTCGGCGTGCACCACGCCGGCATGCTGCCGCGCTATCGCTTGCTGGTCGAGCGCCTGGCGCAGCAGGGATTGCTGCCCGTCATCTGCGGCACCGACACGCTTGGCGTCGGCATCAACGTGCCCATCCACACCGTGGTGCTCACCGCACTCACCAAGTTCGACGGCTACAAGATGCGTCGTCTGCGCGCCCGCGAGTTCCATCAGATCGCCGGCCGCGCCGGCCGCTCGGGCTTTGACACCGAGGGCATGGTCATCGCCGAGGCCCCGGAGCACGAGATCGAGAACGCCAAGCTCATGGCCAAGGCGGGCGACGACCCCAAAAAGCTCCGCAAGATTAAAAAGAAGAAGGCTCCCGAGGGCTTTGTCACCTGGAACAAGCAGACCTTTGAGCGCCTGATCGAGACGCAGCCCGAGACACTCAAGCCGCGTCTGCGCATCACGCACTCCATGGTGATCAGTGTGGTCGAGCAGGGCGGCGACGCCCGCGCCCGCGTACACGACCTCATCGAGACAAGCCTGCAGACCCCCGAGGAAAAGGCAAAGCTCGAGGTTCGTGCCGACGAAATCTTCGCCACGCTCATCGATTCCGGCGTCGTCGTTCGCACCGAGGTGCCGCCTGCGTCCGACGCTCCGGCTGACGCCGCGCCGGACATCGACTACGCGCTGACGGTCGATCTGCCCGAGGACTTCGCGCTCGACCAGCCGCTCTCGCCGTTTTTGCTTGCCGCGCTGGAGCTACTCGACCCCGAGAGTGAGACCTATACCATGGACCTCATCTCGATGGTCGAGGCTACGCTCGAGGACCCCAAGCAGGTATTGCGCGCACAGGAGCGCGCCGCACGCGACCGCGCGATGGCCGAAATGAAGGCCGATGGCGTCGAATACGAGGAACGCCTGGAGCGCATCCAGGATGTCACCTACGAAAAGCCGCTCGAGGACTTGCTCGATGCCGCTTTTGACAAGTACTGCCAGGAAGTGCCCTGGGCAAACGACTACCAGCTCTCCCCCAAGAGCGTCCTGCGCGATATGCTGGAAAGCGCAAGCGATTTTAAGGGCTATATTCAAAAGCTCGGCATCGCCCGCTCCGAAGGCATTTTGCTGCGCTACCTGGCAGAGGCTTACCGTTCGCTCGACCGCACCGTACCCATCGAGAAGCGCGACGAGCGTCTGCGCGACATCATTTCGTGGCTCGGCTTTGTGGTGCGCTCGGTCGACTCGAGCCTGGTGGACGAGTGGGAGAACGCTGGCAACCCCGCTGCACTCGACGCCGCACCGCCACAGGGCATCGACGAGGTCGTGGCGGACCGTCGCGGCTGCACGCTGCTGGTGCGCAACGCACTCTTCCGCCGCGTGGCCCTTGCCGCCCGCGAGCACGTTCGCGACCTGGGCGAACTCGACGAGGACTGGGGCATGAGCGAGATCCGCTGGCAAAAGGCGCTCGACGCCTATCATGAGCAACACGAGGAAATCCTCACCAACGGCGACGCCCGCAGCGCCGCGATGTTTACCATCGACGAGAGCGACGAGAAGACCGATCACGTGTGGCACGTGCACCAGATCTTTGCCGACGAGGATGCCGACCACGACTTTGGCATCATGGGCGATGTCAATCTGGACGCCACGCAAGACGGCGGCGAGGTCATCTTCAAGAACTACCGTGTCGGCTTTATCGAGGACCTGCTCGAGGACTAGCCGAACTTACCGGAACGAAACGAAGTGGGGCCGCTGGCAACATCGCCAGCGGCCCCACTTTTGCGCTATCCGCTATGCCCTACTCGGCATCCTCGACCTCATACGAATCGGCCTCGGCTGGCTCATCATTTGTCTCCGGCGCAGCCCCGCGCGCCTCGTCAAACGCCGCCTTCATGGTCTTGTTGCCCCACGTGAGCTTGCGAATGGTAAGATCGTCGGCCTTCTTGTTGGCTAGGCGCAGGTTGTTCTCGGAAGACAGCAACGCCTCCTTGGTTTTCTGCAGATGGCTAATCGTCTTGTCGATCTCATCGATCGCCGTTTGGAACTTGCGGCTCGCGATCTCGTAGTTGCGACCGAAATCATTCTTGAACTTTTCCATCTTGGCTTCGAAGTTCGTGACGTCGATATTCTGCTGTTTGTACTCCGCCAGCTCCTGCTTATAGCGCAGCGAACCCATGGCGGCGTTGCGCAGCAGCGTGATCATGGGAATGAAGAACTGCGGGCGGATCACGTACATCTTCTCATAGCGGTAACTCACGTCCACGATTCCCGCGTTATAGAGCTCGCTCTCGGGCTCCAGCAGGGTGCAGAGCACCGCATACTCGCAGCCTTTCTGACGACGATCGTGATCGAGCTTCTTAAAGAAGTCCTCGTTTTTATGCTTGGTCGCGGTCTCATCGTTCTCGTTTTTCATCTCGAACATAATCGAAATGACCTC
>CABVBR010000175.1 GCA_902496645.1 uncultured Collinsella sp. | reverse complement strand
TCGCCCGAGTCTACGCTTGTTCATCGACTTCGCGGGGGCCTGGTAGAGCTCGAACGTCACATCGCCCGAACCGACCTCTGCACTGAGCGCATCAGTCACGCTGCCCGTAAACTCTACATCTCCCGCACCCAGGAAAAGGTCAAAACCATCACAGATGACACCGGCGATCTGCAAATCACCCGAGCCCACGTGCGCGTTGATCCCCTTCAGATGTTCGGCAACACGGCGTGGCAGCTCAACCGTAACCGAGCGATCGATTGCCTTACCGTCATCACTTCCAAACTGGGAAACCTTGAGCGTCGAGTCCTCGACGGATGCGATGTGTTGCGCCGCGGCCTTGGAGGCATCCATACCCTTGGCAACGCGCCCCCGCTCGATAACGCGAGCCTTGTTGCCATCAACAACCTTGACGTCCACCGAAGCCGCATTGATATCGAAATCGAGGTAGCGGAACATATCGGCATCAAAAGTCGTGCTCGAAAGCTGCTGAGGCTGAGCGGAATAGTTACCGTCATCCAAAAGATCGCCCTCGTCCGCCACATCGTCCCTACCGGACAAGCCGGATACAACATCGTCGAGATCCCACGGGCCATCAAAATGAATCAATGTCCGTGAAACGCCAAATATAAGCCCAACAATGAGCACAAACGCCCCGATGCCAACGCCCAGGCGTACCTTGGATTCATGCGAAAGCTTCATCATTCGTCACCCTCTTTGGAAATCGGCGCAGCGGTGGTCGCGGTAGCCACGTCAGTATCAACCGCAGCGGAAACATCCTGAGCCTTAGCCGCCTCCGGCGCCGGGACAACCTGAATATCCCCGCGCGCCCAATCACCATCGAGTGCACGCGCCACCCAGTGATAGATAGGGATCGTAAAGAAGATGAGCGCAGCAAAGGGGCCGGCGCCAAACGGGAACATCAGCAAAAAGAACAGCAGCCAGCACACGGCCCAATACGGAAACGACTGGAACGGACCTTTCACCGGAGTCGAGCCAGCTGCGCCGCCACTCGTCACCTGCGCCGTAGCGGCATTGGCGGCCTGCGCACTCCAGCTTGCCGCTTGCGCCGCCTTGGCCGCAGCATCACTTGCCTGCGTTGCCGCCTCAGTAGCGCGTGCCGCCGCCTCGTGGGTGCGGGCACGCTCTGCCGCCTCGGCTTCGCGCTGACGGGCGCGGTCCTCGTTCTCAAACTCGATATCGTCCTCAATCTCATCGCTCGGATTGAGCAGCTCGTCCAGGCTCACGCCATAGAGCTTAGCGAGCGAGATCAGGTTCTCGGTATCGGGCGAGCTCTCCGCGCGCTCCCATTTACTGACCGCCTGGCGCGACAGCCCCAGCTTTCGCGCCAGCCCTTCTTGGCTAAAACCCTTGCTGCGACGAAGGTCGGCGAGCCGCTGCGCAGTTTCTACATTCATGGTTCCTCCTATGTGATGCCAGCCGTGCCGCCGGACCGTTTTCTTCTTAAGGCGCCTTGCACAGTTAAAAATCTATCCGCCACCGCCAAAAGCATGCCACCTATTCTAGTGAGATTTTTGACAACCGGCGGTTGCGGGCACATATGAGCTGCGGAAATGTGTCCAAACAAAGCAATGACCCACAGCTCGGTTGTCCCAGTTGCGGCGTTAACGGTAGTATGGTCGTACTGTTTATTCCGCACCGCCATCGGAGGGAGTTCCGCGCCGTGAACCGCGATTTCGCATCATCGCTCATCCAGCTCAACAATACGTTCTATCGCGAGCACTCCGCCTCCTTTTCCGATACGCGCCAAGCCCCGTGGCCCGGCTGGGTGCGCACCATGGACATCGCACTCGAGCAGCTCGATGTGGCCACGATCGAGCATCCCGTCCGCGTCTTCGATCTTGCCTGCGGCAATATGCGATTCGAGAACTTTGCCGCCGGCGGCGCACTTGCCGCCAAGGGCGTCGACGGCGCAAACCCCTCGGCAGATGCCAGCTGCCCCTTCGAGTTCTATGGCGTCGACTCGTGCCAAGACCTGGCCATCGATGCACATGGCCACGCCCTGCGCATTCCCAACCTGCACTTCCAGGAACTCGACGTGCTCGACGCCCTCATGAGGCTCAACCCCGCCGAGACGCCCGATGTGCTCTTTGACGCACCGCTCGCCGACATCTCGGTCTGTTTTGGCTTTATGCACCACGTGCCGTCGTGCGAGTACCGTGTACGCGTGCTCGACGCCCTGGTGCGTCAGACACGCCCGGGCGGCATCATCGCCATCAGCTTTTGGGAGTTTATGAACGACGAGCGCATGGCGCGCAAGGCCGTTCGAGCCGAAGCCCGCGCCGAGCTCACTCCGCCGTTTGAGGGCTACGATTCCGCACAGTTTGAAGCCGGCGACCACCTCATTGGCTGGCAAAACGACCGCCACGCCTACCGCTATTGCCATCACTTTGACGATCAGCAGATCACCGATCTGGTGCGTGGCGTCCGTACGTTCTACAAGAGCGGCGAGGTCCCCGTGCGCGAGCTTGAGCGCTTCCATGCCGACGGTCGCAGCGGCGAGCTCAATCGCTATGTGATTCTCAAGCGTCTATAGGACCAAGCGACTCGCCCCGAGCCGCACCGCAACTTTCGGGCACATTGTGCCCACCCCTTCCAACCCATTGCCGGAACGCATGGTCATGCGTTCTGCACTTATGACCAAGGAGCCTTATGGGAGCCGTCCACGTTCGCACGCCTAAGAACTTTGTGCTCGAGGAGCGCCTGGAGCGCTACGCCGACGCCATCGAGACGAGCCCCGAGAACTATGCCGGGCACTGGCGTGAGGCATGCACGCCGGCCGGCGGCAAGTCCTTCGCCCGCCTTCATCTCGACCTGGGCTGCGGCAAAGGAACCTACCTGGTTGAGCGCGCCCACCGCGAGCCCGATACCCTTTTTATCGGCATGGACCAGGAGCCCATCTGCATTGCCTATGCCGCCCAAAAGATCTGCGAACAGGAGCTGCCCAATGCGCTCGTGCTACCCCGAGGCGCCGCATCGCTGCCGCAGCTGTTCGCCGCAGGCGAGCTCGATGCCATTACCATCAACTTTCCCACGCCGCAGCCCAAGGCCAAGTACGCCAAAAAGCGACTTGTCCATGTCGACCATCTGATGCTCTACCGTCCGCTCTTTGCTGCCGGCGCCACTGTCACGCTGCGCACCGATAGCAAGCCGTTACGCGACTACGCCCTGGGACAGTTTGCCGCGGCCGGCTACGATACGCTTTGGGTGAGCGACGACGTGCGCCGCGACCATCCCGAGCATCCCGAGACCGAATACGAGTGCCGCACACGCGAGATGGGCGCCGTCGTCTACGGCATCTGCACCACACCCGGCGCGGAGCCTACCGAAGAGCAGCTCGCGGCGGGCCGGGCGCAGGAGCAGAGCCTCGCCTGTTACCTGCCCGACGATCTCGATGAGCTCACCTACGTGCCCCTCGGCATGGAAGAAGCCGTCGAGAACTTTAGAAACCGCGCCCGCAAGGGCAAGAAACGCCTGCCGCAAGAGTCCTAGGGACTTCTGATGGTCGCGGCGCCGGCAAACAAGCGCGAATTGGCACCAACGAACGACCCTCAAGCCTAAGTGAGTAGACTTTTTTGCAATAGCCAAGCACAATCCGCATAACGAAAACTAAAACCGACGCTCCTATAAGTTGTCAAGAGGCAGTTTGCGGGAGCGCTCCCTTCA
>CABVBR010000174.1 GCA_902496645.1 uncultured Collinsella sp. | reverse complement strand
GCTTAGGGGCGTTTTCGCTTTCCGTCCCCTACCTGCGGCATTGTCGTTGTCGGCACTTATCCGTCACTTGGGGACGTTCCTTATGTGCCGGCACTTTGGGACACTCCTTTGTTAGAAGATTCGGCGCAGGTCTCCGCGGTTGAGGGCTTCGTCGAGGAGGTGCTTGAACACCACGCTGCCGTGCAGGCCGTCGTGCTCGAACTCGTTGGTCACCCAGGCGTGCGAGTTGTCCACGTGGCTGAGCGTGTCGAGCTGCATGCCCGAGTCCACGTACATGTCGTCGAAATACACGGCGGCCTGGAGTGGCACTTCGTTGCAGGCAAGTCGCTGCGGATCGTAGATCTTGTCCCAGCTGGTGTCTTCCATCAGCAGGTCCATCGCCGGCTTGAAGGGCTTAAGTTCGGGCATCTGCTCAAACATCCACGGGAACATGGCCTCGCCGGTAAACATGAGCGGGCGCGCGAGGGTGTCGAATTCGGCACGATGAGCTTTCTCTTCTGCCGCGGCCCAGCGAATGGGCATGGTGTCGCCGTCGGCGTAGATGAATTCCTGCAGCGTCCAGTACAGCGGATTCGTTCGCGTGTTGGTTCGCTCGAAGGCGCGCATCAAAAAGCTATCGGATACCGAGGTTCCGCAGCTCAGCGTGCCGTCGCCGTCAACAAAAGCGTGATCGATAATCCAATGCATGCGCTCAAAGCTCGGCTTCATGCCAAAGTCGCTGCCCATAAGCTGCAGGCGCTCCACCGTCATTGGCGAGCCGTCGGGCAGCACGGGCTTCTGCTCCTCAAGCGCATCGGCAAGAACCGCCACGCGCTCGACGTCGGCGGGGTAGCGGTCGTAATACTGCTGCGTCTTGGCGGCCATGCGCGGGAAGGTGTGCGCGTAGACCTCGCTGGCGCTCGCCGGGACATGGGGAATGCCACCGCAGGTAAAGCTCGCCGCCACGCCTTCGGGGAAGAGCGACAGATAGCTCAGCGTCAAAAAGCCGCCGTAGCTTTGGCCGAGCGTGACCCACGGCTTGCCGCCAAAGCCCACCAGACGCAGGTACTCAAAATCGCGCACGATGGAGCTGGCGAGGTGACGCTTGAGGAAGTCCGTCTGCGAGCGGGCCGCATTGGCGCCTGCTGCCTCGGCGCGCTCGCCCAAGGCCGCGATTGTATGCCCGTCTACACAGCTGCTGCGTCCCGTGCCGCGCTGGTCGGGAAGGACCACGCGGAAGTGCTTGACGGCCTCCTCGATCCAACCGTCGCTCGTGGGTGACAGCGGACGCGGGCTCTCGCCACCGGGGCCGCCCTGCAAAAAGAGGAGCAGCGGCAGATCGTCGTTGATACGGTCGGGTGCGCAAACCACGCGGTAGAAAAGCTTGATGCTCTCGGGCGCGCCGGCGATGGGCGCCGGCATGGCGCCGCGGCGCATGGTGCTGCCGACGGCCAAAAGCATGGGCTCCAGGCCGCGCCAGTCGAGGGGGACATCGATGCTGTGGTCCTCGACATAGAGGCCGGGGGCGTGGTACGAAGTGATGAGGGCCATGCGGTACTTCCGTTCGTTGCGGTGTTTCGGGTTGACCAATTCTACCGCCGCGCGCGAGGGCATGCACAAATCGGCTACCATGGTGGGCAAACTACTAAGAGAAAGGGCCGCCCATGTCGGTCGATATAGCCACGTATGTCCACGATCTTGCTGTTGCCGCCAAGGCAGCGTCGGCCTCGCTTGCCACGGCGAGCGACGAGCAGCGCCAGGAGGCCGTGCGCGCCATGGCCGCGGCGCTGCGCGATGGTGCCGACTCCATCGTTGCCGCCAACGAGTTCGATATGTCCGCCGCGCGCGATGCGGGCACCTCGGCAGGGCTCCTCGACCGTCTTCTGCTGACGCCCGAGCGCGTCGAGGGCATGGCCGCCGGCCTGGAGAAGCTTGCCAATCTGCCCGATCCCGTCGGCCGCGTGCTCGACCACCGTGTGCTTGCGAGTGGCGTGGACCTGACCCGCGTGAGTGTGCCGCTGGGCCTGGTCGCCATGGTCTACGAGGCGCGTCCCAACGTGACGGCCGATGCCGCGGGCATCTGCATCCGCACCGGCAACGCCTGCATCCTACGCGGCGGTTCGCTGGCCTATCACTCGTGCGCCATGATTGCCGAACTGCTGGCCGATGCGCTTGAGGCCCAGGGTTTCCCGCGCGAGGCCGTCTCGATGATCGAGTCTACCGACCGCGAGGCCACCGGCGAGCTCATGAAGCTCCGCGGTATTGTCGATGTGCTCATTCCGCGTGGCGGTGCTGGCCTGATCCAGCGCTGCGTGCGCGAGTCGCTCGTGCCGGTGATCGAGACGGGCACGGGCAACTGCCACATCTACGTGCATGAATCCGCCGACTTTGATAAGGCGCTCAACATTATCGTTAATGCCAAGACCCAGCGCGTGGGCGTGTGCAATGCCGCCGAGTCGCTGCTGGTCGATCGTGCCGTGGCAGATTCGTTTTTGCCGGCGGTCGTGGCCGTGCTGCACGACCACGGTGTGCTGATTCACGGCGACGAGGCCACGTGCGCCGCATGCGCCGACGCCGGTCTTGCCGAGGGCGACGACTACGTGGCCGCGACCGAGGAGGATTGGGGTCGCGAGTACCTGGCGCTCGAGATGAGCGTGAAGGTCGTGGCGAACGAGGACGAGGCCATCGCGCACATCAACCGCTATGGCACCATGCATTCCGAGGCCATCATCGCCGAGGACGCGGACGCTTGCGAGCGCTTCCTGGATGAGATCGATGCCTCGGCCGTGTATGCCAACGCCAGCACGCGCTTCACTGACGGCGGCGAGTTTGGGCTGGGTGCCGAGATCGGCATCTCGACCCAAAAGCTCCACGCCCGTGGCCCCTTTGCCGCCGAGGCCCTCACCACCTACAAATACAAGCTCCGCGGCACCGGCCAGGTCCGCCCTTAAACCCCTCGTAAACGAAAAACCACCACAAAGGTGTCTGTCCCCTTTGTGGTGGTTTTGATGTTAGGCCTGGAAGGTGTCGCGATCGGGGGCGAAGGACTGCATGGCCGCGATGGTGCGGTCGAAGAGCTCGGGGAGCTCCCAGCCCAACATCTCGGCGCCCTGCGAAATCACGTCGCGCGAGCAGCCGGCGGCAAAGCGCTTGTCCTTGAATTTCTTTTTGAGCGACTTGGTCGTAAAGTCCATGACGCTCTTGCTCGGGCGCATGATCACGGCAGCACCGATCAGGCCGGTGAGTTCGTCGCAAGCAAACAGGATCTTCTCCATCTGCAGCTCGGGCATGGGCAGCGAGGTGTTGAAATCGGACGTGTGCGTCTGGATGGCGCGGATAAGCTCGGGAGTCGCACCCTCACCCTCGAGAATCTCGGCGGCATAGATGGTGTGGTTCATGGGGTCGTCCTCATGCTCCTCCCAATCCAAGTCGTGCAGCAGGCCGACGATGCCCCAAAACTCCTCGTTCTCGGGGTCGAACTCGCGCGCAAAGTAGCGCATGGTGCCCTCGACCGTCTCGCCGTGGGTGATGTGGAACGGGTCTTTGTTGTGCTCGTTGAGCAGTTCGAACGCGCGGTCGCGGGTGATTCCGGCGGTAAGCGGCTCTGCCATAAGTGACTCCTTGTGCTCGTGGGTATCGCTAAGAATGAATACTACTGGAACAAGAAAACCACCACAAAGGTTCCTGTCCCCTTTGTGGTGGTTTTTGGCGCGGGTGGGTTAGTTGA
>CABVBR010000173.1 GCA_902496645.1 uncultured Collinsella sp. | reverse complement strand
CGTGCGCTTGAATTGAGAAGGGGGAGGCCTCGCGGCCTCCCCCTTTTTTGCGTTTGATAGAGAGTTTTAATACAAGAACTCGCCCTCGTTTAGCTTGTCTTACTGTTTGGCTGTATTTTGAGTCCTTCTTTTGTATTTGCGCGATAATTACTCCCATTGGCGTTAGGGAGGACTTGATGTTTACCGTTTTTGTCTTAGGCAATATTGCTTCGGGTAAGTCGACTGCCTGCCGCTATCTCGAATCTCATGGCGCCTTGCTTATCGATCTGGATGAGCTTGCCAAATCGCTGTATGTGCCAGGCTCCGATATCGTCAATGCTCTCGCGGAAGAATTCGGTTGGGACATTCTGGACGGGGAGGGCGGCATTCGCCGCAATGTCCTCGCTGCTCGAGCTTTCGCCTCTCCTGATACGGTTGCGCGGCTTAATGGCATCGTTCATCCGGTTCTCATCGAACAGCTGTCACTGAGGATTCTTGATCCGGTTTGCTGCACGGTTTCGTCCCCCCGTTACCCCTTTGCGGTTGTTGAGGTTTCTGCCCCGACTGGTTTTGAGGATGCTTTTGGCCTGGCTGATGAAATTCTGGTTATCAGCGCTCCTTTAGCAGTTCGTCGCGAGCGTGCCATTCATCGTGGTATGGAGTCCTCTGATTTTGATGCGCGCTCTGCATGCCAACCTGATGAGGCTTCGCTTTGCATTCTCGCTACGACGGTAATCGATAATGCGGCAGGTGATAACTCGCTCTTTGAACAGCTGGACGCATGGCTTGCGCGCCATGGCTTCGGGGATGTAGTGGATAAGGATGAGGCCGATGCCTAAGACACGTTTCTTTACGTGGTATCGCGTGGCGTCACTTGCCGTTATGTTTGTCTTCGGCCTTATTTCGCTCGTCTACTCGTATGCCCCTGCCGCCTTCTTTAAGCCTTTGTATCCAATTGACTATGAGGCGTACGTAAAGCAATCGAGCATTTCGCACAATCTTGATCCGTATCTGGTGTGTGCTGTCATAAAGTCGGAATCGAATTGGGATCCCGAGGCTGAGTCGAATCAAGGGGCACAGGGATTGATGCAGCTGATGCCCGAGACAGCCCAGGATATGATTGCCAAGGGTCTTGTCGATGGCAGCGAGTATTCAGCCGGCGACCTTAACGATCCCGCTACGAACATCGAGTTTGGTTGTGCGTATCTTTCGTATCTTCTAACGTATTTTAACGGGTCGACTGACAGTGCCATTGCCGCCTATAACGCCGGCATGGGCAATGTCGACGGATGGGCGCAGCAGAGCACGTCGCTTCATAATGCGATCACCTTCCCCGAGACGCAGGCATATCTGATCCGCGTCAATAACGCCTGGGTTCGCTACAAGACCCTCTATCCCGATCGGTTCGTATAGGACTATGGCTGCCGCCTGCGTATACTGCAGATATATGAGTTAGGAGTATCCATGGCGGAATTTGAAGTAGAGCGTGTTGGCGGAGAGCTTAAGCGTTTTGGCGTTGAGGGCTCTGAGGTGCCATTTAAGGTCGTATCTCCTTATGAGCCTGCAGGTTCCCAGCCTAAGGCCATTGAGTCGCTTGTGCAGGGCGTGAGAGACGGAGATCGCTATCAGGTTCTGTTAGGCGTGACCGGCTCGGGCAAGACCTTCACGATGGCAAAGACTATTGAGGCCCTGGGTAAGCCGACGCTCGTCATGGCTCCCAATAAAACGCTTGCCGCCCAACTTGCGAGCGAGCTCAAGGAATTCTTTCCCAACAACGCTGTGGTCTATTTCGTTTCGTACTACGACTACTATCAGCCCGAAGCGTATGTGCCGCAAAGCGATACGTATATCGAGAAGGACTCCTCGATTAACGAAGAGGTCGAGATGCTGCGGCATCAGGCGACCGCATCGCTGCTTTCTCGACGCGATGTGATCGTCGTCGCATCGGTCTCGTGCATCTATGGCATTGGCTCGCCCGAGGACTATGCGGGTCTGGCGCCGAACGTCGACAAGAAAGTACCGCTCGAGCGCGATGATTTTATTCATGCGCTCATCGACATCCAGTACGATCGCAACGATTATGATCTGGCGCGCGGGACCTTTCGCGTGCGTGGTGACGTCGTCGACGTGTATCCGCCCTATGCCGAGCACCCGTTGCGCTTTGAGTTTTTTGGCGACGAGGTTGAGCTGATTGCCGAGATCGACGAGGTCACCGGTGAGATGCTGCGTGAGTATGAAGCCATTCCCGTGTGGCCGGCATCACACTACGTGACTGAGAAGCCTAAGGTCAAGGCCGCTTTGAAGTCAATTAGCGAAGAGTGCGAGAAGCGCGTGGCAGAGCTCAAGGCGACTGACAAGCTGCTCGAGGCGCAACGCCTGCAGCAGCGCACCGATTATGATCTCGAGATGCTCGAGACCATGGGCTTTTGCAACGGCATCGAGAACTACTCGCGTCATCTGGACGGACGCAAGCCGGGCGAGCCGCCGTTTACCCTAATTGATTACTTTCCCAAGGACATGCTCTGCATCATCGACGAGAGCCATGTGACGGTGCCGCAGATTCGCGGTATGCACGAAGGCGACCGTTCGCGTAAGGTGACGCTGGTGGAGCACGGTTTTCGTTTGCCCTCGGCACTCGATAACCGCCCGCTTCGTTTCGATGAGTTTGAGGCGAGGATTCCCCAGTTCATCTATGTTTCGGCCACGCCGGGCGACTACGAGCTGCGTGTCAGCCAAAACGATGTTGAGCAGATTATTCGTCCGACTGGTCTGCTCGACCCCAAGATTGATGTGCGTCCAGTTCGCGGCCAGATTGACGATCTTGAGGACGAGATTCGCGAGCGCGTGGCGCGTAAAGAGCGCGTGCTGGTGACCACGTTGACCAAGCGCATGGCAGAGGACTTGACCGATCATCTGCTCGATGCCGGTATTAAGGTCAACTACATGCACTCCGATACGGCGACGATGGACCGTGTCGAGATCCTGCGAACGCTGCGCGAGGGAAAGATCGATGTTCTCGTCGGCATCAACCTGCTTCGCGAGGGCCTGGACCTTCCCGAGGTCTCGCTGGTGGCAATTCTCGATGCCGACAAGGAGGGCTTCTTGCGCAACCGCCGTTCGCTGATTCAGACAATTGGCCGCGCGGCGCGTAATGCCGACGGCGAAGTCATCATGTACGCAGACGTTGTGACCGATTCGATGAAAGAGGCCATCGAGGAGACGCAGCGCCGCCGCGAGATTCAGATGGCCTATAACGAAGAGCATGGCATTGTGCCTAAGACGGTTCGCAAAGCCATTAACGACATCTCGAGCTTTATTGCCGAGGCCGAAAAGACCGTGGGCTCCAAGGGGCGCTCGAAAGGCGATTCGCTGGGCCACGGCGCGTTCTATATGCCCGATGAAAACGGCGAGGGTGCCGTGCCGGAGACGGTGGCGCCCGAACAGACACTTGCCGAGCAGCTGGAAGGGCTGCCGCATGACGAGCTCGTGCGAATCGTCGAGACCATGGAGGAGGACATGCGTAATGCTTCCGCCGCCATGGACTTTGAGGAGGCGGCACGTTTGCGCGATGCCGTCGTCCAGATTCGGGCGATGCTTGAGGGCGCATCTGAGGACGAAACGATCGAGCGTTTGCGTTCGCAGGCTCGCAAGGGCTCTACCTTTGCTTCGGGCAGAAAACGCCAGGGTGCACGGTTTAAGAAATAACGAACAGGCCCGAGCTCCTTATGGA
>CABVBR010000172.1 GCA_902496645.1 uncultured Collinsella sp. | reverse complement strand
CCTCCTTCTTGGGATCGAGCGGAATCACCGCGACCTCGTACGGGGCAACAGAGACCGGCCAGACGATGCCGTGTTCGTCGTTGTGCTGCTCCACGACGGCAGCAAGCGAGCGGGACACACCAACGCCGTAGCAACCCATGATGAGCGGCTTCTCCTTGCCGTCCTCGTCCATAAAGGTGGCACCCATGGCCTCGGAGTACTTGGTGCCCAGCTGGAACACCTGAGAGACCTCGATGCCGCGGGCAGCAGAGAGCGGCTTGCCGCAGTGCGGGCAGGGATCGCCGGCAACGACGGTGACCAGATCTGCCCACTCATCGACGGTAAAGTCGCGCTCGGGGCAAGCACCGGTAAAGTGATAATCGACCTCGTTGGCACCGCAGGCCCACTGCTTGGACTCGCGCAGGCTCTCGTCGCACACCAGACGGATGCCCTCGGGCAAGTTAACCGGTCCGATAAAGCCCTTGTGCAGACCGTAGGTCTGGAGCTCCTCGTCGGTCATCATGCGATAGCCCTTGCCAAAGACATGCTCGGCCTTGCAGTCGTTGAGCTCATGATCGCCCGGGACGATGGCCACGACGGGCTTGCCCTCGGCATCGATGAGCGCCAGGGACTTGCGCGTGCCGTTCTCGGGGAACCCAAAGAACTTAGCAACAGCCTCAATGGTGCCCATGCCCGGAGTCTCAACCTTGGTAAGCGTACCGTCACCGGGACCCTCAGTCACGACGACCTTGGTGCTTGCAGCCTCATCATCGGCGGCAAAACCGCAGTCATCGCAATAGACGAGAGAAGCCTCGCCGGCATCGGCCAAAGCCATGTACTCGACGGAGGTATCGCCACCGATCTCGCCGGAGTCGGCAACGACGGGCAAGGCCTTGATGTAGCAGCGCTCGCAAATGTTAGCGTAGGCCTGCTTCATCTTGTCATACTCCTCCTGCAAGCTCTCCTGCGTGGCGGAGAAGCTGTAGGCATCCTTCATGATGAACTCGCGACCGCGCATCAGGCCAAAACGGGGACGGAACTCGTCGCGGAACTTATCCTGGATGTGATAGAGGTTCACTGGCAGCTGCTTATAGGAGCGCAGCTCGTTGCGCACCAGGGCCGTGACGGTCTCCTCGTGCGTGGGGCCCAGCACGAACTCGCGACCATGACGGTCGTCAAAGCGCACAAGCTCCTTGCCATAGGCATCGATACGGCCGGACTCACGCCACAACTCGGCATCGACCATGATAGGCATCATAAGCTCCTGGGCGCCGGCGGCGTCCATCTCGTCGCGCACGATGTTCTCAATCTTGCGAATCGAGCGCCATGCGAGCGGCAGGTAGGAATACAGACCGGCGGCCTCCTTGCGGATCATGCCGGCACGGAGCAGCAGGCGGTGGCTGGCGAGCTCAGCGTCCGCCGGATCCTCTTTAAGCGTCGGCGCATAGAGCTTAGACATATACATTGCTCGGGTCATTTATTTCTCCTCAATAAGCTTGTCGACCTCTGCCATAAGCGCGTCGACAATTTGGTCCTCAGCTACTTTACCAATGATCTGGCCATGCGAAAAGAGCAAGGCCTGACCACGTCCGCAAGCAACGCCTAGGTCGGCATCAGAAGCCTCACCGGGGCCATTAACGGCACATCCCATGACGGCAATCGAAAGCGGCGCGGAATAGTTCTTAAGCCGCTCGGTGACCTCCTCGGCGATGGGAATGAGGTTAACCTGGCAGCGGGCGCACGTGGGGCACGAGACAATCTCGGGACCACGGCGACGCAGGCCCAGCGACTGTAGAATTCCCCAGGCGACCGGCGGCTCCTCAACCGGATCGGCCGTGAGCGACACACGCATGGTGTCGCCGATACCTTCGGAAAGCAAGATACCCAAGCCTACAGAGCTCTTGATGGTGCCCTGAAGCTTGGTCCCCGCCTCCGTCACGCCCAGGTGAAGCGGAACGTGTGGAATCTCACGCGACAGGGCTCGATAGGTATCGAGCGTCGTTTGCACGCTATGGGCCTTGGCCGAAAGCACAATGTTCGTAAAGCCGCGATCCTCAAAGTGCTTGATGAAGCGCTCGCTCGACATCACGAGCTTTTCGGGCTGCGTGAGGTCGTCGCGCTCGGCAATATCTTGCTCAAGCGAGCCCGCGTTCACGCCAATGCGAATCGCACAGCCCGCGGCACCCGCAGCATCGATCACCGCGTCAACCTTGGCCCAATCGCCGATATTGCCGGGATTGATGCGCAGCTTGGCGGCACCGGCCTCAACGGCACCAATGGCGAGCTTATGGTTAAAGTGGATATCGGCGACAATGGGCACCGGAGACTCGGCACAGATGGTGCGGAAGCCCTCAAGCGCGGCCTCGGAGGGCACGCTCACGCGCACGATATCGCAGCCAGCCTGCGCCAACGCGCACACTTGCGCAAGCGTTGCCTGGGCATCAGCGGTATCGGTGCAGGTCATAGATTGGACCACCACCGGCGCGCCGCCACCGATCTGCACGCCGCCCACATGCACGGGGCGCGTCAGCTCGCGAGGCAAAGGATGGGATAAAGACAATCCAAACACTCCCCTACAAAATAAATCGAAGGATGTCGGAACGAAGCATATAGACAAACAGCAGCGCAAAGAGCGCGATGCCCACATAGCTCACAATCGTCTGGACCTTGAGCGGAAGCTCGCGGCCCGCAATCTTCTGAATGATCTCGATGACTAGCTTGCCGCCATCGAGTGGCGGGATGGGCAGCAGGTTCATAAAGCCAAGCGAGAATGAAATGAGGGCGGCAAACGAAAGGAACGTGGCAGGGCCGGCAGCAGCAGCCTGTGAGGACATAACGCTAATACCCACGATCGAAGAGGACTGATCGAGAATCTCCATCGTATGCTGCGGCTGGAGCAGGCGCATCACGCCCTCCGCTGTCTGCACAACATAGGAGAACGACAGGCGAGCCGACGTGATGGGGTCTAAACGGACCACCTGCGTAGAGGCATACACACCTAGGCGATCGTCCTCTTTGAGCGCAACCGTGGTCGAATGCTGCTTGCCATCACGCTCGTACTCAATGGCGATATCGTCCTTACCGGCAGCCTTGCCGATGGCATCGTAAACGTCCATCCAGGTAGAGCACGATACTCCGTCGACCGAAAGAATCGCGTCGCCGCCCTCGATTCCCGCCGAGGCGGCAATCGAGCCTTCGTCAACCTGGCCAATCACATTGGTATCCACCGGCACGGTGACACCTGCGATGGAATAGATGCTCATAAGGAGCAAAAAACCCGTCAGGATATTGACGATAATGCCCGCAAGCAGCATAAAGGCACGCTTGACAAAGCCCTGGCCCAAATAGGTGTGCGAGCGCTCGCGCGCAAGGAATTCGGCCTCGTCGCACGGCAGTTCCCATACATCGCCCTCGGCAGTCGCATGCCCGCGATCGAACCGACGGCCGTCAAAGGTGGTATAACCCGCCGCGTCACGCGGCAGAGTCTGGTACTTGGTGGGATAGTAGCTGGGCGAAGGCTTTTCCCCTTCTTCATACCAGGGAGCGATAGAGCCCCAGCCCAACAGCAAAGCACAGGCCTCGAGCACATCCTCCTCGGACAGCTCGAGCTCGACGGCAAGATCGGCCACCGTCACCCGGCCGTGGCGATAGATGGCCGCGAGCACGCGATCGGCACACGAGACGTCGGTCGGATCCATACCGCAGATGGCAGCGTAGCCACCCAGCAGCAGCGGGGTCACGCCAAACTTGGTTCCAATGCGACGCGACGTGTAA
>CABVBR010000171.1 GCA_902496645.1 uncultured Collinsella sp. | reverse complement strand
AAGTATGTTGGAACCCATTGCCCCGATGCCTTTGTGGTGGGCTACGGCCTCGACTATGCCGAGCGCTATCGCAACCTTCCGTATCTGGGCATTTTGAAACCGGAGGTTTATTCGTAAGATGCCCGACGACCGTAACGATAACAATTCCCAGACTCCCCGGGAGCCTAAGATCCCGGGGATGCCCGGAGGCAAGAAGCCCACGCGTACGGGCTGGCTGTATTTTATTTTGGCTTGCGCGCTTCTGGGCTACGCCTTCTTTAACATGGGCTCCGGCTTTGCCAATTCCAGCAATACCGTAAAGCTCGCGACGAGCGAGATGGTCAACGCCATTAAGCAGGATCGCGTCGAAGATTTGACCTATACGGTTCAAGACGGAAGCGTGGCGGGTCATTACTGGAAGACGAAAAAGGACAAGGGTGACACGAGCGAGCTCAAGAGCTTCTCCTCGACCTACGTCGGTTCCGATTCGCTTGCCGAGCTTATGGCGGAGCACCCCGATACCAAGTACATCGTCAACACCAATGACCCCGATTTTTGGGGCGACTTGGCGATGAGCGTGCTTCCGACGATCGCCCTGATCGCCATCATGTTCTACTTTATGCGCCAGATGATGGGCGCCAACAACAGGAACATGCAGTTTGGCAAGACCAACGCCAAGACCAACGAGGCAACGCGCCCCAAGGTCAAGTTTGAGGATGTTGCCGGTGTGGACGAGGCAGTCGAGGAGCTCGAGGAGATTCGCGACTTTTTGAGCGATCCGGACCGCTATCGCAAGCTGGGCGCCAAGATTCCGCGCGGCGTGCTGCTGGTTGGCCCTCCGGGTACCGGTAAGACCCTGCTGGCCAAGGCCGTTGCCGGCGAGGCGGGCGTGCCGTTCTTTAGCATCTCGGGTTCCGACTTTGTCGAGATGTTCGTGGGTGTCGGCGCCAGCCGCGTGCGCGACCTTTTTAAGGAGGCCAAGTCTCAGGCTCCGTCAATCATCTTTATTGACGAGATCGATGCCGTGGGACGTCAGCGCGGAGCTGGCTTGGGCGGCGGTCACGACGAGCGCGAGCAAACGCTCAACCAGCTGCTGGTCGAGATGGACGGCTTTGAGGAAAGCGAGTCGGTCATCCTGATCGCTGCGACCAACCGTCCTGACATCCTGGATCCGGCATTGCTGCGTCCCGGCCGTTTTGACCGTCAGGTTACGGTCGACCGTCCGGATGTGAAGGGCCGCGAGCAGATCTTGCGCGTGCATGCCGAGAACAAGCCGATGGACGAGGACGTGAAGTTTGAGAAGCTCGCCCAGATGACCGTTGGCTTCACCGGCGCCGATCTGGCAAATCTGCTCAACGAGTCTGCGCTGCTGGCTGCCCGCCGCCATCGTTCCGTGATCTCGATGGACGAGGTCGAGGAGTCGATGGAGCGCGTGATTGCCGGACCGCAGCGCAAGGGTCGCGTGATGACCGAAGCCGAGCGCACCACGATTGCCTACCACGAGAGCGGTCACGCCCTGGTGGGCCACATCCTGGAGCATTCCGATCCGGTTCATAAGATTTCGATTGTCAGCCGCGGCCAGGCTCTGGGCTACACGCTGCAGCTTCCGCAGGAGGATCACTTCCTCAAGACCAAGAACGAGATGCTCGACGAGCTCGCCGTGTTCTTGGGCGGTCGCGTTGCCGAGGAACTCATGTGCGACGACATCACCTCGGGCGCGAGCAACGATCTGGAGCGCGCGACCAAGATGGCGCGCGAGATGGTCACGCGCCTGGGCATGAGCGAGGAGCTTGGAACGCAGGTGTTTGGTGAGGCGCAGCATCAAGTATTCCTGGGCCGCGATTACGCCGATCACCAGGATTACTCCGAGGAGACGGCGCGCCGCATCGATATCGAGGTTCAGCGCATCATGCGCGAGGCCCATCGTCGTGCGGTCGAGATTTTGGATGCCCGTCGCGACCAGCTCGATTTGATGGCCAAGGTACTGCTTGAGCGCGAGACCGTCGAAGGCGACGCCGTGAACGCCCTGCTCGACAACGAGTGGGACGCCTACCTTGAGCGCGAGGGCGATATCCTGGCGGCCAAGGAGGAGCGCAATGCCAAGGCGGCCGGTATGCCGACCAAGAAGCGCGCGCCTCGTATGAGCGAGGAGGAGCTGGCGGCTGATGCCGCAGCCTTTGCGCAGGCGGCCATGCAGGAGGATGCCGAAGCCGCATCCGATGATGCCGGCGATGAGTGTGCCGCCAATGCCGGTGCCGACACCGACGCCGACAAATAGTCTTTGTGGTGAAAGCCTCCGCGGGGAAACCTGCGGAGGCTTTTTCTTTTGAGCGATATGGGGCCATCTGTTGATTGGGGACAGACTTAAATGAGCGTTTTCACCCATTTAAGTCTGTCCCCAATCAACATTGCTGCGGCGCTTTGCCCGACTAAAGCGTACAATAACGCCTATGCGAAAGGGGAACAGATGATCAACGAAACCATGTATGCTCGCGGTGCGGAAAGCTCCATCATCCGCGAGATTTTTAGCTATGGCCTTGAGCGCAAGGCGCAGATTGGTGCGGAAAATGTATTCGATTTTTCGCTGGGTAACCCGAGCGTTCCGGCGCCCGCTGCCGTGGCGGAGTCCATTAAGAAGGCCTTGGAGCTGCCGAGTGACCAGCTGCACGGTTATACGCCCGCTCCGGGCCTGCCGCAGTGCCGTACCGCCGTGGCTGAGTCGCTCAACCGCCGCTTTGGTACGAGCTATGAGGGCAAGGATGTCTTTATGACCGTGGGCGCGGCGGCTTCGCTCACCTGTACGCTCAACGCCGTTACGAATCCGGGCGACGAGGTTATCGTCGTTGCGCCGTATTTTCCGGAGTATCGCGTGTGGATTGAGAAGGCTGGCTGCACGTGTGTCGAGGCGCTTGCCAATGAGGATACATTCCAGCTGAGCGTGGACAACGTGCTCAAGGCGATTACCGATAAGACGGCAGCTGTCATCATCGACTCGCCGAATAACCCGACCGGTGCTGTGTATACGCGCGATACGCTGACGCGACTGGCCAATGTTTTACGCGAGGTCAACGCCAAGCGCGATCCCGAGAACCCGATTATGCTCATCTCGGATGAGCCGTATCGCGAGATTGTCTATGGCGCCGAGGTGCCTTGGGTGCCTTCGATCTACGAGAACACCGTGGTGTGCTACTCGTATTCCAAGTCGCTGTCGCTGCCGGGCGAGCGCGTGGGGTGGATCCTGGTTCCCAATACGAACCCTCAGGCAGCTCGTCTAATGCCCGCCGTTGCCGGTGCCGCCCGTACGCTGGGCTTCGTGTGCGCGCCGGCGCTCTTCCAGCGCGTAATTATCGACTGCATCGATGAGCCGAGTGATGTCGAGGCCTATGCACGCAACCGCACTGCGCTTACCGATGCACTGGCGGAGTACGGCTACACCTACGTTGAGCCGGATGGCGCGTTCTACCTATGGGTGAAGGCGCTGGAGCCCGATGCGAACGCCTTCTGCGAGCGCGCGAAGAAGTATGAGCTGCTCGCGGTGCCTTCGGACAGTTTTGGCATGCCGGGCTGGTTCCGCCTTGGCTACTGCGTGAGCTACGAGACCATCGTCAATTCGTTGCCTGCCTGGAAGCAACTGGCCGACGAGTATCGTTCAAAGTAAAGCGCTCTGCTTACAATGTTTTACGTGAAACGGGGTTTGGTTTTAAACCAGACCCCGTTATCTATGCCGTTGTGTGATTGGGATGAAGCAGTTTTACGACTGCCGAAAGCTATGCGTACAATGAATATACGCGACGGCCATAC
>CABVBR010000170.1 GCA_902496645.1 uncultured Collinsella sp. | reverse complement strand
GCTCTGCCATGGCCTGCTCAAACTGTTCATCGTTGGGGGCCTTGCCGTGCCAGCCAACCTGGTTCTCCATAAAGGAGACGCCCTTGCCCTTCGTGGTCTCGGCGATAATGGCGGTCGGCTGACCCTTGGTGGCGCGAGCCTCGGCAAAGGCGGCGCGGATCTGATCGAAGTCGTTGCCGTCGGCGAGCTCCACCACATGGAACTTAAAGGCGCGGAACTTGTCGGCGAGCGGCATGGGGTCGTTGACCTCCTCGACGGGGCCGTCGATCTGCAAGCCGTTGTGGTCGACAATCACACAGAGGTTATCGAGCTGCTGGTTGCCGGCGAACATGGCGGCCTCCCAGACCTGGCCCTCCTCGCTCTCGCCATCGCCCAGCAGGGCGTAGGTGCGATAAGAATCGCCCCAGTGCTTGGCGGCAACCGCCATGCCCACGGCGGCGGAGATGCCCTGGCCCAGCGAGCCGGTGGACATATCGACGCCCGGGGTGTCGTTCATGTTGGGGTGACCCTGCAGGTGGCTGCCGATGTGGCGCAGCGTCTCGAGATCCTCCTTGGGAAAGAACCCGCGCTCGGCGAGCACGGCGTACAGACCAGGCGCGCAGTGGCCCTTGGAAAGCACAAAACGATCGCGGTCGGCCTTGCGGGGATCGGCCGGGTCGACGTTCATTTCCTCAAAGTACAGATAGGTCATGATGTCGGCAGCGCCGAGCGAACCGCCCGGATGGCCGGACTTGGCAGCGTGCACGCCGGTGACGATGCCCTTCCTTACCTCGTTGGCAACCTTTTTGAGCTCTTCGTCGCTCATTGTGCCTTCCTTTCATCCTCTTTAGACAAGATGCGCACGGCACAGAAGGTCGTCCCAACCCAGCCGCGATGCACGTACGCCATTCATTATGCTGGAAACTGGAAGCTTTACCAGAGTATTTATCATTATTTGAGCAATTTAGCAGGCAGAACCGCTGATGAAACGGTTTACCAATGTGAACGTCTTTTGGATGGAACGCAGTCGGCCCTACGCGTTAATGTCCTTGAAGCCCTCACCGAAGGTCTCCGTAACGTCGGCGACCGTCACAATAGCACGCGGGTCGCGCTCACGCACAATGGTTTTGAGCGTGTTGAGCTCGCGACGACTCACGATTACCATGATCACCGGCTTCTCGGCACCCGAGTACATGCCGGTCGCCTTAAACTTGGTGCAGCCGCGACCCAGGCCATACATGATGTCGGCCGCGATATCGGGAAACTTGTCCGAGATGATGAGTACCATACGGCGCCTGTTACCGCCGTCGACCACGGCATCGATCACGTAGCCGCTAATGACCATCGAGAGGCCTGCATACAGCGCGTTTTCGACCGAGAAGACCGGGGCCGAAAGCGCGCATACGGCAACGTCGATCGCCATGACGGTGGAGCCCACCGGTAGGGACGTATTGCGCGAGATGATCTGGCCGATCGTGTCGGAGCCGCCGGTGTTGGCACCGGCGCGCAGCACCATGCCGTAGCCGATGCCCGTGATAATGCCGCCCCACATAGCGGGCAGCATCAGGTCGGCATGTGCCAGCGGCGCCACAAACGGAGCAAACAGGTCGGTGAAGAAGCCCAGCAGCACAAAGCCCGTCGCCGTCTGGACCACGTAGAACATGCCACCCTCGCGCATAACGACCAGCAGCAGCAAGGCATTCATCACGATGGTCTGGATACCGACGGGAAGCGATATGCCATACGAGGCGCCGACCGCCTGAATAATCGTGGCGAGACCCGTAACGCCGCCGGCGGCAAGGCCATTGGGGATCAAAAACAGGTCCGTCGCGATAGCGGCCAGAGCGCAGCCCAGCATAATCTTGGGCAGATCGTGAAAGAAGTTCATCGAAAGAATGCGCTTGATGTCCAGACGATATGCCATGCTGCCTCCCTCAAAAAAGCGCACCCCGTCGGATGCGCTTTGAACTTCTTGCTGTATTCGATTCTACCGATTCGGGGAGCAAATACCACCCCCGTGCAGGGCTTGAATCGGCCTAAACCTCAGCCCAAAGATTTAGGCGCTCTGGCTTTCCGCATCGGCGTTGCCGGTCGCCCAGCGATGGTAGCCGATCACAAACGGGTCCAGGTCGCCATCATCGAGGACGGCCTCGACGTTGCTGGTCTCCACGCCCGTACGCAGGTCCTTGACCATCTGGTACGGGTAGAGCACGTAGCTGCGAATCTGGTTGCCAAACCCGATCGTGGTCTTGGGCCCGCGGATCTCCTCGAGCGCCTCGGCACGCTTCTCGAGCTCGATCTCGTACAGACGGGCCTTGAGAATCTGCATGCACGCGGCCTTGTTCTGAATCTGGCTGCGCTCGTTTTGGCAGGTAACCACAATGCCGCTGGGAAAATGCGTCACGCGCACGGCGGAGTCGGTGGTATTGACGCCCTGACCGCCCGGACCGCTCGCGTGGTACACGTCCACGCGGATGTCGTCGGGGTTGATCTCGATGTCGATATCATCGGGCAGTACGGGAATGACCTCGACGCCGGCAAACGTAGTCTGACGGCGCTTCTTATCATCGGTGGGGCTAATGCGTACCAGGCGGTGCACACCAGCCTCGGCACGCAGCATGCCAAAGGCATCCTTGCCCTCGACGGTAAAGGTCGCGCGATCAATGCCGATGATCTCGGCGGCTGGGCAGTCGTTAATCGTGACCTTCCAACCGCGGCGCTGGCAGTACTTCATGTACATCTTAAAGAGCATGAAGGTCCAGTCCTGCGCCTCCAGGCCACCCTGTCCGGGCTTGATGGTCACAATCGCGTCGCCGTGATCGAACTCACCGGTAAACCAGCTCGCAAGCTCAAGCTCGTCGATGGCGCGGGAAAGGCGCTCCGCCGTGGCGGCAGCCTCCTCACGCAGCGCGGCGGCATCGGGGTCATCGCCCATTTCCTCGGCAAGCTCCAGCGCGGCGCGAGCATCGGAAAGCTCACCGCGCGCCGTATCCACGGCGGCGATGTCCTCCTTGGCGCGTGCAATCTCCTCCATCGTGGCGCGAGCGGCATCGGCGTCGTCCCAAAAACCGGGAGCCACGCTTTTGGCCTCGAGCTCGGTCACGCGGGTGCGCTTCTCGTCCAGATGGAGATACGACTCGACCTCGCCGAGCCGGTCCGCAAACGCGTCCAGCTCGGCGGGCGTTACCTCTAAAGCTTCGGCCATTAACGATTCCTGCCGTGGCAGTACTTGAACTTCTTGCCGCTGCCGCAGGGGCAAAGGTCGTTGCGGCCCACGTTGACATAAGGGTCATCGCTCTCGGACTTGCGGTAGGTGGTCACCTTGCCGCCGTTGTTGACAGCAGCCGGGCCTCCCTGGACGGCCGTACGAGCCTGCACCTGTGCCTGCTTGCGCAGCACCGAGTTGCCGTTGTCGCCATCGACATCGGCGGGGCCGGAGAAGCGCGCACCCTCGAGCGCGGGGTCCTCCTTGTGCTCCACGGCGTGCGGGGCGGCCTTGATCTCGATGCGCAGGACGGTGCGCAGGTAATCCTCGTACATGGTGTCGACGAGCATCTGGAACGCGCCATAAGCCTCGGTCTTGTACTCGACCAGCGGATCGCGCTGACCAAAGCCGCGCAGTCCGATACCGGTCTTGAGGTAGTCCATCTCCTGCAGGTAGTTCATCCAGCGGGTATCGATGACGCGCAGCATGACCTGGGTATTGAGCTCGCGCATCAGGTCCTCGCCCAAGCGCTCGGCCTTCATGTTGTAGCACTTCTCTACGTAAGCCAGGACATCGGCAGCAAGGGCTTCAAAGTCCTCGTCGGGGAACTGAGGGGTATCGATATGCCCGGTCAG
>CABVBR010000169.1 GCA_902496645.1 uncultured Collinsella sp. | reverse complement strand
CTGGCAGGTGATGGAGGCTATTCGCTCCGTACACGCCGATCCGCAGGAGGCGGGTATTGCTCTGATTGAGCGCTATCCGTGGAGCAGCTTTGCCGAGTATCTACGGGCCTATGACAACGATATGACGAGGGGATTTTCCGACCCTTCATGCGTGCTTGAGCTTTTCGGTTCTGCTAAGGCTTTTATTGCCTATTCGCTTTCGACGCCCGACAGCGGCGAGCCAGCGCTGTGCGATATGAAAGAGACGGAGTGGGAACGCCACGCCTTTGCCGAAAAGTTGGCGAAGGGGCTCGGGGTTCCGCTTCACGTGGTTAAAGCCGCACCGTCGGCGCAACGCAATGTCGTTATTCTTGGATTGCACGATGCTGGTTTTACGGTGCGTCAGATTGAGCGGTATACGGGGATTGGCAAAAGTACCGTTTCTCGTATTGTGCGCGCCCGTGCGCGAGCGGCGGTGCGGACTGGCGAAAACGTGGTGTAGGGCCGCCGGTGCACCGCAGCTGGGGTCGCCCATACGCCACAGCTATTGTTCTAAAAGCTCGGGTACGGTAACTGCACTTCTTAATTTGCATAGAGCAGACGCCGTTATGCATAAAATAACGCCTTAGCTCGGTTTTGCCCGTACCTACCCCCGTCTGCGCCGTGCAAAAAGCGGAGTTTTCTGCATCGTGGTACTGTCGGCACCGCCGCAATTTTGCAACATACGGGCTCTGAAGCTATTTATGCCTGCCGATGCGCTCCCGAAGCTCATGTTTGCGCCCCTGAGACCACGGTGCTTGTTCTAAAACGCAATATAAAGGCCACTGGAGATGTTGATTAACGCTTCCAATGCGTATACACACGGCTTGGCGTGCTGAATACTCGCAAAAATGCACGCCGCACCCTAGGGGACCTGTCCGCGGCAGGCGCGAGGCGTGCCGAAGACCAGCAAGATGGGGCTTGGCACCTTGCTTAGAGTGCCTGTGGCCCTGTCGCAAGCCTTTGGTACGGTGGAAAACGCTCGTGTTCGCGGTTGGCCGTGCGATGAATGATAGAAGGGGTGCCGGACGCGTGGGCTATGTGCGCTCGCTATGAAAAAGCCGAGCCGCCCGATACAAGCGGCTCGGCAATCAAAATCCTTGGATTCGGGGCATCCGCTACTGGTTAGCTTGCCCCTCGAGCATACCGTCGAGGGTGCGCCAGGCGAGCTCGGCGCACTTGACGCGGGCAGGCATGTGCGAGATGTCCTGGAGTTGGGCGGCCTCGTCCAGATCTTCCAGGTCCTCCTCTGAGAGCTGCTCGCCGCGGATCATGGCCAGGAAGAGCCCGGCCAGGCGGCGTGCCTCCTCGACCGTCTCGCCGGTGATGAGGTCGGCCATGATATCGGCGCTGGCCTGGCTGATGGCGCAGCCGTGACCGGTAAAGGAGGCCTCCTCGATCACGCCGTTCTCGACACGCAGCTGCAAGGTGAGCTCGTCGCCGCAGCTGGGGTTGATGCCGTCGTGCTCGTGCGTGGGGGCGTCCATCTCGTACTTGTAGTCGGGGTGCGAGTTGTGCTCCATAAACGTGGTGGAGGTGTACAGATTACCCATTGAACGTGCTCCAAACGTGATGCAGGCCGGCAATGAACTTGTCGATATCGGCCTTGTCGTTGTAGAAGGCCACGCTGGCGCGGCAGCAGGCGAGGTTCTCGACGCCCAGCCAGGTGAGCAGCGGCTGCGCGCAGTGGTGACCGGCACGGATGCACACACCGTCCATGTCCATGATGCTCGCGACGTCGTGCGGGTGGATGCCCTTGACGTTGAAGCTCACGACGCCGTGGTGGTTGTCCCAGTAGATGGAGCCGATGATCTGGACAAAGTCGAGCTGCATGAGCTCGCCCATCAGGTAGTGGACGAGTGCCTGCTCGCGGGCCTGGATGTTCTCGTAACCCACCGTATTGACCAAGTAATCGAGAGCGGCGCCTGTGGCGAAGATGCCGGCGGCGTCCTGCGTGCCGGCCTCGAACTTCTCGGGGACGGGCGCCCAGACGGCGTCCTGCTCGGTGACCGAATCGATCATCTCGCCGCCGGTGAGCATGGGCGGCATGGCGTTGAGCAGGTCCATCTTGCCCCACAGCACGCCGATGCCCATGGGGCCCATGGCCTTGTGCGCGCTAAAGGCAAAGAAGTCAGCGCCCAGATCGGCTACGTCGACCGGCATGTGCGGCAGCGACTGTGCGCCGTCGACGACCAGATAGCCGCCGCACTTGTGAACGAGCTTGCCGAGGTTCTTGACCGGGTTCTCGACGCCCAGCACGTTGGAGACCTGACCCACGGCCAGAATCTTGGTCTTGGGGCCCACCTTGGAAAGGACTTCCTCGGTGGTGAGCTGGCCGGTCTTGGTGGGGTAGAGGTAGACGAGCTTGGCTCCGGCCTCGCGGCAGACCTGCTGCCACGGGATCAGGTTGGAGTGGTGCTCCATGATGGTGATGACGACCTCGTCGCCGGGCTCCAACACCGTGGGCGCAAAGCTCTTGGCGACCAGGTTGAGCGACTCGCTCGTGTTGCGGGTGAAGACGACTTCGTTGGCCTGGGTAGCGCCGATGAGGTCGGCGATTTGCTGGCGGACCTTGGCGATGGCGTCGGTGGCCTCGACGGACAGCGAGTACAGGCCGCGCAGCGGGTTGGCGTTCATGCGCTGGTAGAAGTCGCGCTCGGCGTCGAGCACGCAGGCGGGGCGTTGCGCGGTGGCGGCGCTATCGAGGAAGGCGATCTCGGGGTGCTGCTGGAACAGCGGGAACTGGCCCTTGTAGGGGTTGGTCTCGATGTCCACGGTGGGCCAGCCGCGCGAAGCCTCGTCGCTGGCGTCGAGCTCCATGGGCTCGGGGGCGGTGCAGGTATCGCATTTAACGTGCTCGGTGTCGATCATGCGAGCTCCTCTTCAAAGTTATCGATCAGGTTGTTGCCCAGGCGGATGACGGCGGCGCGGGTGCGCTCGTCGGCGGCAGAGAGCGCGGCGTCCTCCAGCTTGGCGCGGATGAACAGGTCCTCGGCGGCGTTTTGGTCAAGGCCGCGGCAGGCGAGGTAGAACAGCTGCTCGTCGCGGACGTGGCCGATGGTGGCGCCGTGGTTGCCGGCGACGTCGTCCTCGTCGCAGAGGATAACGGGGACGGTCTTGTTGTCGACGCCCTTGTTGGCGAGCAGCACCGTCTCGCGCTCGGTGCCGGTTGCACCCTTGCAGCCGTGCACGAGGTCGATGGTGCCGCGGTAGACCTTCTTGGACGTGCCGGTCAGCACGCCGTTGGCGTCGATCTCACACTCGGTCTTGCGGCCGCGGTGGCGCAGCTCGTAGTTAAAGTCGCGTACCTGCTCGCGGGCACCCAGGTAATCAGTGTCAATCGTTACCTTGGCGGTGTCGCCCAGCAGGTCGCCGGCAAGGCCGGTGGCGCTGGCACCGGCACCCAGGACGGTGTGCTGCACATTGACGCGCGCGCCCTTGTCCAGGAACAGGCCGGTGTCGTCGAGCGCAATCCAGCTGTCGTCGAGCGTCTGCGTGCAGGTCACGTTGACGGTGGCGTATTCGTGGGCGCACACGCGCAGCACGGAGCCCACGACGCCTTCGCCGGCAACGGGGGAGTCCAGGGCGATCTGCAGATCGAGCGCTGCCTGCGGGCGGGCGACGACGTCGATGGCGGCAATCGCAGCCGCTGCGTCGACGCCACTCACACGCACGGCAGCCGTGGCGTGCTTGTACGCGGGCACATCGATGACGATGCGCTTGGTGGCGTGGTCGGCCAGGTAGGCGTAGGCGGCCTCGCCCATGCCGGTCTCGAAGGCCTCGGCAGGGGAGAGCTCCTCCTCGAGTTTGATGGCGCCGGCCTGGTAGACGGAGGTGGCGGGCACGTCGAGCTCGGTCTCGGGCGTGATG
>CABVBR010000168.1 GCA_902496645.1 uncultured Collinsella sp. | reverse complement strand
CACGGGGGCGTAGCTCAGCTGGGAGAGCGCTTGACTGGCAGTCAAGAGGTCAGGGGTTCGATCCCCCTCGTCTCCACCCGAGCATTGAATGAGGCTCCAACGCAAGTTGGGGCCTTTTTTCATATAGGCACACAAGGTCAAAGGCGGCGCCATGATCCTCCTGGTCGACAAGATCGTGCGTTGAACGACCGTCGCGTGCATGGTAGTATTCTTCCTCGTGGTGTGAAACTAATGCAAATGGATAGCCGCCATTACTATCACAGCCACTAACTAAAAGGGCTCTTGGCGCAACGGTTAGCGCAGGGGACTCATAATCCCTGGGTTCTGGGTTCGAATCCCGGAGGGCCCACCAGCATCTACCAGCGGTTTCTCTGATTTCCAGTCAATCGGGGAAACCGCTTTCGTATTTGTTTTTCCTTCTCGAATCCTCGTGTTTCTTCTGTCTATCCACAACTATCCACAACTGCAAAATGCAAAAAAACTTCATTGCTAGGAACTGCACAGCATCATATTGGATAGCCGGATTCAACTTAAATGGAAAGGTATTGATTTAACGTTAAGATAATTCTAATACATACACATTTTGGGACTGTACCCGAAACGAACGGGTATAATTGACGTATTACATCGTATTACGTTGATTGGAGTAACCATGGCCATGAGTGCGACCGCCATTAGGTTCGACGAGGGAGAGAAGGACTGGATCCAGTCCTATGCGAGCGTCCTCGGCATGTCCTTTTCTGAATTCGTGAGGAGTGCCGCCCTCGAGAAGGTCGAAGAGGCAGCTGATATCAAGGCATACAACGAGGCGTTGGTAGAAGATGACGGCACCCGCTACTCGATGGATGACGTCATGCGCATGGCCATGGAGGCCGAATGAGCTTCAGTGTCGAGTGGTCCAAGGCTGCGGCCAAGCAACTTGTCAAGATCCCGAAAAAGCAAAGGCTCATCGTCCTGTCCTGGGTCCAAGAACATCTTAATGGATGCGAAGACCCACGTCTCGCACCGAACGGAAAACAGCTTCAGGGCACCGACTCCGGTTGGCGCTGGCGCGTCGGGGTCTACCGTATCCTGGGGAGGATCGAGGATGGGAAGGCCGTCGTCGAGGTCGTGAGGGTCGGCCACCGCCAGGGCGTCTACAAAAACATGCCGCGGATATAGCCTTCGCAGAGTCAGGCTGCCCGTCACGGCGTGGGCCGGTTTCGTGGCGGACGGCCCATGGGACGCGCCCGCGGGGCGCCGCCGCCCGCAAAATGTTTTCCAAAATTGTCCTTGCATCGCCGTCCGAGTTCCCGTATAGTACTTCTTCGCACGGGGGCGTAGCTCAGCTGGGAGAGCGCTTGACTGGCAGTCAAGAGGTCAGGGGTTCGATCCCCCTCGTCTCCACCCGAGCATTGAATGAGGCTCCAACGCAAGTTGGGGCCTTTTTTCATATAGGCACACAAGGTCAAAGGCGGCACCATGATCCTCCTGGTCGACAAGATCGAAAAAAGCTTCGGCGCGCGCGTCCTCTTTAGCGGCGCGTCCTTCCAGATCAACCCCGGCGAACGCTTTGCGCTCGTGGGACCCAACGGCGCCGGCAAAACCACCATGCTCAAGATCATCATGGGTATCGACAGCCCCGACGCCGGCCAGGTCCAGTACGCCAAGGACTGCCAGGTGGGCTACCTCGAGCAAGAAACCAACCTGGAGCAAAAGGACACCACCATCCTCGCCGAGGTCATGGCGGCGGCCAAGGAAATCCGCCGCATGGGCGAGCGCGCTAACGAGCTGCAGGCCCAAATCACCGAGCTCTCTGAACAGGGTAAGGATGTCGACGCGCTCCTTAACGAGTACGGCCAGGTCCAGGACCGCTTTGAGCACTTGGGCGGCTACGAGCTCGAGAGCAACGCGCGCAAAATCCTGTCCGGCCTGGGCTTTAAGGTCACTGACTTTGAGCGCCCGTGTTCGGAGTTCTCGGGCGGCTGGCAGATGCGCATCGCGCTCGCCAAACTCTTCCTGCGCCATCCCGACTTGCTGCTTCTGGACGAGCCAACCAACCACCTGGACCTCGAGAGCGTCCAGTGGCTGCGCGGCTTTATCGCGAATTACGACGGCGCCGTCCTCATCGTCAGCCACGACCGCGCCTTCATGGACGCCTGCGTCGACCACGTGGCCGCGCTCGAGAACCGCCGCGTGACCACCTACACCGGCAACTACAGCAGCTACCTCAAGCAGCGCGAGGACAACCTGGAGCAGATGCGCGCCAAGCGTGCCGCCCAGGAGCGCGATATCGCCCACATGCAAGTCTTCGTCGACAAGTTTCGCTACAAGCCCACCAAGGCCGCCCAGGCCCAGGAGCGCATCCGCAAGATCGAGCAGATCAAAAAGGAGCTCGTCATCCTGCCCGAGGGCCACAAGCACATCGATTTTAAGTTCCCCGACCCGCCGCGCTCCGGCGACATGGTCGTGGGCCTGGAGGGCGTATCCAAGTCCTACGGCGACAAGCACATCTACAGCGACATCGACCTTAAGCTCTACCGCGGCGAGCACGTGGCACTTGTCGGCCCCAACGGCGCCGGCAAGTCCACGCTCATGAAGATCATCGCCGGACTGGAGCCGCCCACCACCGGCACCCGCGACCTGGGCACCAACGTGGGCGTGGCCTATTACGCCCAGCACGCGCTCGAGGGCATGACCGAGTCCAACACAGTCCTGCAAGAAATCGACACCGTCACGCCCAAGTGGACCGTGCCGCAGCAGCGCAGTCTGCTGGGCGCCTTCCTGTTTAGCGACAACGATTCCATCGAGAAGCAGGTTCGCGTCCTCTCCGGCGGCGAAAAAGCGCGTCTGGCCCTTGCCAAGATGCTCGTGGCCCCCGAGGCACTCCTGTGCCTGGACGAGCCCACCAACCACCTGGACATCGACTCGGTGGATATGCTCGAAAACGCCCTGCAAAACTTCCCCGGCACCATCGTGCTAATCAGCCACGACGAGCACCTGGTGCGTGCCGTGGCCAACCGCGTGATCGACATTCGTGACGGCAAGGTCACGGTCTACGACGGCGACTACGACTACTACCTCTACAAGCGCGAGGACCTCGCAGCCCGCGCCGCCGCCGAGGCGTCCACGGAGAGTGCGCCGGCCACGGCCAAGTCCACCAAAGTCAGCGCCGCCCAAGCTGACACCCCCGCCGCAGCTCCTAAACCGACCGAGGGCAAAAAAACCAAGGAACAAAAGCGCGCCGAGGCCCAGGCCCGCGCCGCGCTCAACAAAAAGCTCAAAGGTGTGCGCAACCAGCTCAAGAAGATCGAGACGGAGCTCGACAAAAAGCGCGCCCGCTATGACGAGCTTATGGAATTGATGGCGAGCGAAGAGCTTTATGCCGATCAGGATAAGTTCAACGCCGCGCTGGGGGAATATAACGGCCTTAAGCAAGAGCTGCCCAAGCTCGAGGACGAATGGCTGGAGCTTTCCACCCAGATCGAAGAGGAGACCGCGCGTGAACTCTCGTAAGGCCGCTGCCGTGGCGATGAGCATCATCGCCATCGCCTGTCGCATCTGCGGCATCTTTATGAGCGCGATGACCGTGCTGCTGTGCTTTAGCGGCCTGACCGCCAAGCTGCAGATTGTGGGCTTTGTCGTTGAGCTCTCGCGCGCGCTGCCGAGCGCCATTGCCGGCTACGGCGTCATCACGTCGCCCTTTGGCGGCGTGTTCCGCCTGGATTACGCCATCGTCGCCGTCATCCTGTTTGTGGCCGACTACCTGCTCACGCGCGCCTCGCGCCGCGTCCGCTAGGGGAGCGCCATGTCCAGCAGCTATCTTATGAACCTTCTCGCCAGCGCCGTCGCCGTCATCGTGGGTATCGTTATCCACGAGAGCGCGCACGCCGCCGCGGCCTGGGCACTCGGCGATAAGACGGC
>CABVBR010000167.1 GCA_902496645.1 uncultured Collinsella sp. | reverse complement strand
ACGCTCGTGGGCAGCAATCGCCTCGACCCCACCCTGGGCCTCGATAAAGTCGAGACCAGCGGAAAGGCCCGCGATGCCGTGACCGTTGAGCGTGCCCGCCTCAAGGCGCGTGGGCCACTCAAGCGGCTGCAGTGCATCGAAGCTGTGCACACCGGTGCCGCCCATGGCCCAGGGCGCCACGTCGACGCCCTCCGCCACGGCCAGACCGCCGGTGCCCTGCGGACCCATGAGCCCCTTGTGGCCGGTAAAGCACACCACGTCGAGCCCCATGGCCTGCATATCGATATGCTCCGTACCGGCAGACTGAGAGGCGTCGACGATAACCAGCGCGCCGGCCGCATGAGCCACAGCCGCCACACGTGCAACATCAACGGAGTTGCCGGTCACATTGGAGGCATGCGTTACCACCACGGCACGCGTGCCCGGCGTGACCAGCTGCTCGAGCTCGTCGTAGTCGAGCACGCCGTTCGCGTCGCAGCCCGCACGCTCAACGGTCACGCCCCGCTCTGCCGTCAGGCGGTTGAGCGGGCGCAGCACGGAGTTGTGCTCAAGCACCGTTGTGACCACGCGGTCGCCGGGACGCACCACGCCGTTAATCGCCGTGTTGAGCGCCGCCGTAGAGTTGGGCGTAAAACAAACATGGTCAGCACGCGGGCAGCCCAGCAAGCGCGCAAGCTTGGCGCGACAGCCGTGGATGGTACGCGCCGCGTCGAGCGCACCCGACGTCGCGCCGCGTCCGGCATTGCCGAGCGAGCACATCGCCTGCGTCACGGCATCAATGACCGTTTGCGGCTTATGCATGGTCGTCGCAGCGTTATCCAGGTAGATCATCGCACGACCTCCCACATGTCGATCACCGTAAAGCCCTCGGTGGGGACGCCCGCCGCGGCAAGCTCGCCGCGCAGCAGGTCCTCATCCGAAGGCAGCGCCTTCCACGCCAAGCCGCAGCCGGCAGCGACCTCCCCGGGCACGGGAATCGTTCGCCCAGGAAGGCCGCGCTCGATGCACAGGGACTCGCAGCCCATGGCGGCCGCCGTGGTAGGAAACGTGATGACAAGCGCCGGGCGCTTCTCCCTCATGGCAACTCCAACCAATACGCTACGGGCGCACGACGCGCACGGCCTGCTCCATCTTCTCCACGATCACGTACATGTTCGTGACTTCGCCCACCGCGAGCTGGTCCTTAATGCCATAGTGGTCGAGGCAGGTGCCACAGGTAAGGATCTCAACACCCTGCTCCGCCAGGCCCTTCAGGTCATCGAGCACCGGCGAGCCCTCGACGGTGAGCTTGGCGCCGCCGTTATAGAACAGCATGGTCGCGGGCAGCTCCTCCTGCTGCGTCACGGCAAAGATGAAGGCCTTCATGAGCTTGTGGCCCAGCTCGTCGTCGCCGCGGCCCATGCAGTCGGTGTAGACGGAAATGACGAGTTTGCCCTTGCCGGCGCTGGCATCACAAAAGGCGGCGCCATCCTGCTCGGGATCAGCCACGGCAACGGCGCCAGAGGTCGCGACAGCCACGTGCCACTCGCCGTCCGAGATCTTCTCGACCGAGGCCGTGCAGCCCTTCTCCTGCGCCATCTTGGAAATGTTCTTGACGGCGGTCTCGTTATCGACCGAGGTCACGACGGTGCCCTCGCCATCGAGTTGCTTCAGGGCTTTGAGCGTCTTGACGACGGGCAGCGGGCAGGCATCGCCCATGGCATTGACTTCAATCTTGGTAGACATAGCTACATCCTTTCAAAAGGGACCGCCCAGAACAGCAGGCGGTCGCATAAACGGTTTTCCTTAATGCACAACGCGAACAGCAGGACCGCCCGGCACCGGCTCGCACACGCGACCGATTGTGGCGGCAACGCGCCCCTCGGCATGCAAACGGCGCGCAAGCTCATCCACATCGGCAACAGGCGCCGCGATGAGCAAACCGCCCGAGGTCTGCGGATCGTACAGCGCATCCAACATGCCCGGCTCCAGGTCTTCGTCGGCAGCCACACGCGGGCCAAAGAAGTCCTGGTTGCGGTAGGAGCCCGCGGGGATAATGCCCAGGCGCGCCATGTCGAGCACCTGATCAAAGAGCGGTACCGCTCCCGACGCGAGCTCAACCTGTACGCCCGAGCCCTCGGCCATCTCGCACGCGTGCCCGATCAGGCCAAAGCCCGTGACATCGGTGCAGCCGTGAAGCTCAAGTCCCTCGGCCAGACGAATCGGGGCCTCGTTGAGGGTGCGCATCGAGTCAAACATCAGGCTAGCCTCGTCCTGCTCGATAAGCTCGCCCTTAATGGCCGTGGTGATGACGCCCGAGCCGATCGCCTTGGTCAGCAGCAGAACATCGCCCACGCGTGCGCCGCTGTTGGCGAGCATGCGGTCGAGTGGCACAAAACCGCTCACGGACAGGCCGTACTTGGGCTCGTCGTCGTTGATGGTATGGCCGCCCGCGATGGAGCAACCCGCCTCGACGCACTTGTCGGCGCCGCCCGCCAAAATCTGCCCGGCAACCTCAACGCCCAGACAACTGGGTATGCAGAGCAGGTTCATGGCATGGCTCGGCCGCCCGCCCATGGCGTAGATGTCCGACAGCGAGTTGGCCGCGGCAATCTGGCCAAACAGGAACGGGTCATCGACCATCGGTGGAAAGAAGTCGATGGACTGCACGAGGCCCAGGTTTTCGCCAACACGAAAGACACTCGCATCGTCGGAGGTATCGAAACCCACGAGCAAGTTGTCGTTATGCACATTGGGTAAATCGCCCAGGACCTGGGCGAGGGCTCCGGGAGCCAACTTAGCGGCTCAACCACTCGCGGCAGTCATAGACGTGAGCTTAATCTGATCGTCAGCCATCGATACCTCCTCTCATCGGTCAATCATTTTCTCCCAGTATACGCATGAATGCGAGCCCAAGGCGGATGCATTAATTGAGCGCCTGTGCGCGGACAGCCGCGCCGATCGCTCCGGCAAAGCGAGCCTGGGGCGAGGTGGTCACCGGCGACCCCAGTAGCTCGCCCAACCGCTCCACTACGAAGGCGTTCTCGCACAGGCCACCGGTCAGGTAGTACGGTGCGCCCGCGGCCTGCCCGGCCATGGTCGCCACGCGCGAGACCACGCTGTCGATCACGCCACGTGCAATGTTCTCGCGCGGCTCACCGCGACCGATTAGGCTGATAACCTCGCTTTCGGCAAACACGGTGCACATGCTGGAAATCTTGGTAGGCTCGCCGGTGCGGGCGAGGTCTGCCATCTGCTGCTGGGTAATGCCCAGGCGGTCGGCCATGATCTCCAGAAAGCGCCCCGTGCCGGCGGCACACTTGTCGTTCATGGCGAACTTGGCCACGCGGCCGCCCTTGAGTTGGATGACCTTGGTATCCTGGCCGCCCACGTCGATCACCGTGCCCTGCTCGCCAAACAGGCGGACCGCACCGGCACCATGGCAGGTGATCTCGGTCACCACCTTGTTGGCATAGGGCACCGCGACACGGCCGTAGCCAGTCGCGACCACGCGAACATCGTCGCCCGTCACGTCATAGCCGGCTGCGGCGAGTTCACCGCGTAGGCGCTCGGCCGCATCGACCGACGAATACCCCGTCGGCATGACGCAGGTCCACGCAACGGCGTTGTCCGTCTCCACCACCGCAGCCTTCGCGGCCGTCGAGCCTATGTCGATACCAATGCCAACCACGGCATCCTCCTTCTATGCGGCAAAGCAGCTATCCCTTTGCCGCATTTGTCCTACAGGGTCTCGATAAAGGCAGCGATGCGCGTCTCGATCTGGCCCATGTCGCCGTTGCTGTAGTCGGTCTCAATCTTCATATACGGAATACCCGCACCCTCGACAGCCTCCTGCATGCGCGCACTCTCCACGTTAAAGGTGTGGCACGCCTGGAGCACGCTCTCCACTACGCCATCGACATGATACTTCTCGCACATGGCCAGCGTGTTTTCCATACGACCGTCGTTGGGCGTCATGACCGAGCAGTTGATGTCCAGGTAGCGGTCGGCGATGGAGCGCAGGATGTCGGGAGCCTCCGGATCGATCATCATGGCCGCCGTGCGCTCGCCCGAGCAGTCGTCCA
>CABVBR010000166.1 GCA_902496645.1 uncultured Collinsella sp. | reverse complement strand
CATCAAGTTGCTAGCAAAGGCCCGGATGCCCCACGGCACCCGGGCCTTTTTCTATTCCTACTCATTGGGGACACTCATTGGGGACAGACTTAAATGAGTGGCGTTGAAATGCCGGCACCTGGGGACGTTCCTTTTCTGCCGGCAGCTGGGGACGTTCCCCAGCTGCCGGCAGTTTTGGGCGGTCCTTTGATGTCCGATGCCCCCGGAGGTGTCGAGTATCACGGACTACTCTGTCTTTTGGGGCTTTGGTGTTCCGTCTCTTTATGTTTCGTAAGGATCCTCGCATGCGCATTATCGCGCATAGCATTGCGTGTTAATGCGTATGACCGCGTAAAAATGTGCAAAATATAGCTAAATAATGACCGACAAACAAATAAACACGCAAATACAAGCAAATGCGCGCGCATTTGTGCGAATATAAGGCTGTTGGAAATGAAGAACTTCCGATGACTCAGGAGGCACATATGGCAGATTCCAAGCAGGCTCCACTCGACTCCGCGGCAGCCGCAAAGGCAGCGTTCGCTTCGGTCCAGGATAAGCCGTTCCCTAACGACATCTTTACGGCTCCCGAGCTTCGCTGGGCTGTGATCGGTTGTGGCGTTATCGCCAACCAAATGGCTCAGTCCCTCGCGCTGGCCGGCCGCAAGCTTGCGGGCGTCGCCAACCGCACGCTGTCCAAGGCCCAGGCTTTTGCTGAGCAGTATGGCATCGAGAAGGTCTATGAAACGGTTGAGGACCTCTATGCCGATCCGGATATCGACGCCGTCTATATCACCACGCCGCACAACACGCATATCACCTATCTGCGTGCCGCGCTGGCCGCCGGCAAGCACGTGCTCTGCGAGAAGGCCATTACCCTCAACTCTGCCGAGCTCGACGAGGCCCGTACCATCGCCGACGAGCACAACGTGGTCCTTATGGATGCTACCACGGTGCTCCACATGCCGCTGTATCAGGAGCTGCGCCGTCGCATGGATGCGGGCGACTTTGGCCGCATGAACCTCGCCCAGCTCAACTTTGGCAGCTATAAGGAGTACGGCGACCTGACCAACCGCTTCTACAACCGCAGCCTTGCCGGCGGCGCCATGCTCGATATTGGCGTGTATGCCCTGTCCGTCATGCGCCTCTTTATGGCAAGCCAGCCCGCTGAGGTCGTTTCGCTGGGCAATACCTGCGAGACTGGCGTTGACGTCGCAGGTGGCATTGTCTGCCGTAACGCCGAGCAGCAGCTGGGCGTCGTGAGCCTTACGCTCCACTCCAAGCAGCCCAAGCGCTCGGTTATCAGCTTCGACAAGTGTTATATCGAGGTCAACGAGTATCCGCGTGCCGACCATGCGACCATCGTGTGGACTGCAGACGGTCACCGCGAGGAGGTCCACACTGGCACCGAGGCCTACGCACTGTGCTACGAGATGGCCGACCTGGAGAAGGCCGTTGCCGGCGATGATTCTAAGCGCGAGCTTCTGGGCTATGCTTCCGATGTTATGGAGCTGATGACCAAGCTCCGCGCCGATTGGGGAGTCGTGTACCCCGAGGAGGAGTAAGCGATGCTTGCGGAAGATAGGCTCAACGAGATCGTGTCGATGGTGCAGCAGACCGGCTCGGTTACCGTGCCGGAGCTTGCCGAAGCCCTGGGCGTGACACCGTCCACCATTCGCCGCGACTTGCAAACGCTCGACCGCGCGCACCGTATCGCCAAGGTACACGGAGGCGCGACGAGTCTGGAGCGCGCGCACGTGACGCGCGACCTGACGATCAGCGAGCGCAGTGATCTCCATAACGATGACAAGGAGCGCATCTGCGCCCGTGCCGCGGCCCTGGTGGAGCCCGATAGCTTTGTGTATATCGATTCGGGCTCCACGACCCTCAAGCTCATCGAGCATCTTCCGCGCCTTGAGGGTGTCACCTATGTGACTGATTCCGTGCTCCATGCTCAGCATCTCGCCCTGCGCGGTATGCGCACCGTGGTGCTAGGCGGCGAGCTCAAGCCCGAGACCGAGGCGCTCGTCGGTCCCGACGCCTTGGCAACCCTGGACCGCTATAACTTCAACTGCGGCTTTTGGGGTTCCAATGGCATCGCCGCCGAGCAAGGTCTCACCACACCGGATATCGAGGAAGCGCAAGTCAAGCGTATCTCGATGCGCCATACCGCCAAACGCTTCGTAATCTCGGACGCCAGCAAATTCGGCATGGTGGCGCCCGTCAAGTTCGCGGACTTCCGCGACGCAACGATTATTACCGCGGGCGAGGTGCCAGCCAAGTACCAGTCGATGGACAACGTCATCACGGTCTAGCGACAGGGCAAGGTCAAAACCATTTAGGTTCCTCAATAGAAAAGCGGCAACGTCCATTACGAGCGTTGCCGCTTTTGTTGTCTACCGGTTTTGTCTAAGTCTGTAACAACTAGACCGTTAAAAGTGGGCTAGGTGTTACAGATTGAGATACTTCCGAACCGCGCCGTCCCTTTGTCTCAATCTGTAACAGCTGGGACCGATTTTGCCGAGTTATTGTTACAGATTGAGATTTTCCCTTAAGGGGGATTCGAATGTCTCGATCTGTAACAGATAGACCGAAAAGTGGGTTCTAACTGTTACAGATCGAGACGTTTTGGGACCGTGGCTGAGCCATTGCGGCAAAGCCACCACCAAGGCGCCTGTCCCTTATTGGCTGGTTTTAGGGCTCCCAGGGGCAGGGGGCTTCGATGTGGATGTGCTCACCGGTTACGGGATGCGTGAAGGACACACTGTGGGCGTGGAGCATCAGGCCGCAGGGGCGCGGCGTGCCGTAGAGCTCGTCGCCAACCAGGGGATGACGCTCGCTCGCCAGATGCACACGGATTTGGTGCTTGCGGCCGGTGAGCAGCTCGACATCGATATACGAGCGCGTGGGCAGGCCACGACGGCTCTTAAGGCGCTTGAGCACCTTCACGCGCGTTTGAGACGGCTTGCCGCTGGCGCCGACGCGCATCTTTCGGCTGTCGTGGCGGTCGCGGGCGATGGGCTTGTCGATGAGCTTTTCGTTCCAGTCGATCTTGCCCTCGGCGAGCGCCAGGTAGTGCTTTTCGAAAGCGTGGTCGATGACCATCTGGTCAAAGGCGGGCTGCGTCTGCTTGTCGAGCGAGAACAACACCACGCCGGTGGTGTCGCGGTCTAGGCGGTTGAGCGGCTGCATGTCGGTCGCGGCAAAGCCGTCGCCCATCGCCAGCAGCAGGTCGCTGGCGTAGTCGGTGAGTGTGCGCTCGCCGGTGCCGTCGCCGTGGACGATCATGCCGGCGGGCTTGTCGATGGCCAGGAGCCAGGCGTCGCAGTAGAGGACTTGAGGTTCTTCGTTCACGTGTAAGCCTTTCGGTTAGCTGATTCCCACAAACATGCAGCCCGAGGTGGCGCCGCGCAGGCGGGCGGCGGGCTTGCGGCCGGCTTGGGCCGCCTCGACGGCGCGACGGACGCGAGCGACGGCACGGCCAATCTCATCGGCCTCGAGCAGGGTTCCGTCCACCATGAGACGACGCACACCGGCATCGAGCAGCTGAGAAACCTGCGGCGTGAGGTCGATGGGGTAGGCGTCGTACAGGCGAGAGCGGCCATGGATGTCGGTGCGGACAGGCATGACCTTGCCGTCGATATTCTTGAGCGAGAGCTTACGGGCACGCAGGCGGCAGTTGGCACAATCGTGGATACAGCCGTTGGCAACCTGCAGAATGCAATGCTCGCTTGTCATGACGCGCGGGCGGCCAAAGACGGTGATGCCCAGAGCCGCGGGCGCGGCGGCACCGAGCGAGACAATCTCGTCGAGCGTGATTTCGGGCGAGAGCCAAAACGCACCGGCTCCGCGTTCGGCAAGTGCCTCCATGCAGGGCGTGTTGTGCACCGGCAGGCAAGAGCGAATCTCGGCTGTGGCGCAGGCATGCGCGGCTACGGCGAGCTCGGAGATATTGCCGACGGCGACGGTGGCTCCGGCATTGATCCAAGGATCGACGCGCTCGTGGTCGACGGCGCGGCAGACCTCGTCGAGTACGGGCACGATACCCTGCTCAAATGCATCGGCAGGGGAGAGTCCGACAGCCTCGAGCGCGTCGGTGGTCATATAGATGCGCGCGGCGCCCTCGGCGCGAGCCGC
>CABVBR010000165.1 GCA_902496645.1 uncultured Collinsella sp. | reverse complement strand
CGGTCGGCGGGGGCAACGTCGACGTGCGGGGTATAGGACGAGGAAGTACGTGTTCCGATCATGGGTGCGGCTTTCGAATCCGGGTGGACATGGCACAGGGGTGGCGCGGGGCAAACGTTACTGATGAATTTGCCCGCGTGGCAATTGGGTTAGTGGTCCTTGATGGAGTTGAGGAAGTCCTGGGCGCGCTTGGTCTGGGGATGGTCGAAGAACTCGTCGGGTGTGCCGGTTTCCACGATCTGGCCGTCGGCCATAAACACGACGCGGTCGGCCACGCGGCGGGCGAAGTTCATCTCGTGCGTGATGACGATCATCGTCATGCCCTGCTGGGCCAAACGCACCATGACCTCGAGCACCTCGTTGATCATCTCGGGGTCAAGGGCGCTCGTGGGCTCGTCAAAGAGCATGGCCTTGGGTTGCATGGCAAGCGATCGGGCGATGGCTACGCGCTGTTGCTGGCCGCCCGAGAGCTGTGCAGGCACCTTATCGGCCTGCTCGGCAACGCCCACGCGGCCCAGCAGGTCCATGGCGCGCTCGCGAGCCTCGTCCTTGGAGACGCCCAGCACATCGACCGGTCCCAGCATGACGTTCTGTAGTACGGTCATATGTGCGAACAGGTTGAACTGCTGAAACACCATGCCCAGCTCGGCACGCATGCGGGCAAGATCTTTGCCCTCCTGCGGCAGGGGCTCGCCCTCGATGAGGATCTCACCTGAGTCGATGGTTTCCAAGCGGTTGATGGTGCGGCACATGGTCGACTTGCCCGAGCCCGAGGGACCGATCACAACGACGACCTCGCCGCGGTCGACTGAGAGATTGATGTCGTTGAGGACGTGCAGATCTCCGTAGTGCTTATCGACGTGCCTGAGCTCGATCAGCGGCTGATTGCCGGTGGAAGAGGTGCTCTGTGCCATGGTGCTCGGCTCCTTATGACTCGAAATGGTAAAGCGTTAGCGGATGATGGTCGCGCCGGTCTTGTGCGAAACGTAGACAGCGGCCTTGTTAATTGCGACGTTGATGAGGATGTAGATGACCGCGATTACCAGGTAGACCGACACGAGGGCGTCGTAGTTGGTAATGAGCACGCGGGCGTTTTGCATGAGGTCGGGGTAGCTCACCACATAGGCAACGGTGGTGTCTTTGACTACGACCACAAGCTGCGAAATCAACGACGGAATGATAAAGCGAATCGCCTGCGGCAAAACGATTTTAAAGGTGATTTTAGCCTTGGAGAGACCGAGTGCCTGGGCGGCCTCGACCTGACCGCGCGGCACGGCGTTGACGCCGGCACGGAAGATCTCGGCCAGTACGCCGGCCGCAGCGAGCGCGACGGGAAGCGTGAGCATCCAAAACGACGGCAGCGCGATCTTGTACTGGGGCAGCACCAAAAAGAAGAAGTAGATGAACAGCAGGCTCGGTACGCCACGGAAGAAATCGGTGAGCACGCGGCAGACCAGCTGCAACGGCTTGATGCCGCTCGTGCGGCCGAGCATGAGGGCTAAGCCCAGTGCCAGCGCGATGGCGCCGGCGGTGAGCGCGACCTTTACCGTGCCCTCAAAACCGGCAAGCAGGAACTTCCAGGTGGTGAGGTGCGTAAAGAAGTACCAGTAATGGACCGAAAGCTGGCCGGTCACGTAAAAGCGCTGCAGTACCAGAGCGATGAGCGCGGCCACGGCAACAAGTGAGATGGCGGTGCCGACGCGAATCTTGGCGCGCATCTTGGGGCCGGGAGCCTCGTAGAGCGCATCGCGCATGGTAAGTGCAGGGGAGGAATGTTTGCTCATCGGAGGATCCTCACCTTCTTATCGATGTAGTTGCCAATGTGGCTCACCACAAAGGCCGTGCCCAGGTAGCCAAGCGCCGAGATAAAGAACGCGGCGACGCCGCCAAGCGAGCGCGTGTTGATGTAGCTCACCACGCCGGTGAGCTCCTGCGGTTGAAGCGGCACCTGGCTGCCGAGGGCGGTGGTGAGCATGACGGCGATAAAGAGGTTGGTCATGGGCAGCACACTCGAACGCAATGCCTGCGGAATCACGATTTTGGCGAGGATGCGGTTGAAGTTCATGCCGAGCGAACGGGCGGCCTCGACCTGGCCGACGCCGACGGTGTTGATGCCGCTCATAAAGTTTTCGGATCCAAAGGCAGAGCCCAGCAGCACCGTGGCGACGATGACGCAGGTGCGATAGGGCAGTACGATCTTGAGCGGCGGCAGCGCGTAGACAACGATGATGAGCAACGCGATGCCGGGGATGTTACGGAAGACCTGCACGTACAGGTCACCAAAGACGCGCAGCGGCTTGAGCGGCGACACGCGCATCACGGTGACGGCAACAGCCAGCACCATGGCGATGGCAAACGACTCAAGCGTCATGCCCCAAGTCGCGAGCAGCGCGTCGATATAGTTCTGGCCATAGAGCGACCAGAGCTCGGAGAGACTCATGCGGACCTCCCGCCGGTAAGGAAAGGGGCTCCCGTATGTACGGAAGCCCCGACAACTCAGTAAGGAAACAGTTTAGCGCAATAAAGCGTTTTGTACGTTTCCATATGGTTTCGTAGCGGCTGTTGCCCAGCTTACAAGCTTAGGCGCCGACCTCGGGCAGCTCGGGAACGTTGGTGTCGCCCGTGCGGTCGCCGATGCAGATCTGCCACAGCTCGGTCCAGGTGCCGTCATCCTCGATCTTCTTAAGGAAGTCGTTGACAAAGGCGACGCCGTCGGAATCGAGCGGCAGACCGATGCCGTAGGGCTCCTTGCTGCCGAAGGGCTTGCCGGCGATCTTGTACTTACCGGGCTCGCGGACCAGGGCGCTCTGCTGCATGTTGTTGTCGATGACGTAAGCGTCGACACGACCCTGCTGAAGTGCCTGACGGGCCTCCTCGTCGGTCTTGAACTCCTGCTGGCTGGCCTTGGGAGCGAACTCCTCCAGGATGGCGGGGCCGTTGGAGCCGGACTGGACGGCGACGTTCTTGTCGGCCAAGTCGTCGACGCTCTTGATGTCGTCGTTATCGGCGAGCACCAGGATGGCCTGCTGGGTGTAGTAATAGGGACCGGCGAAGGAGACGAGCTTCTTGCGCTCATCGGTGATGGTGTAGGTAGCGAACACGGCGTCGACCTGGCCGTTCTGCAGCACGGACTCGCGCGTGTCAGAGGTCACCTGGGTGATCTCGACCTTGTTCTCGCCCAGGATGTAGTTGGACAGGAGCTGTGCGATGCCAGCATCGAAGCCGCGGGTCTGGCCATCCTTCTCGTTAAGGAGGGAGAAGAGCGTGGAGGTCTGAACGCCACCGATCTTAAAGACGCCGGCGTTCTTGACGGCAGTTGCCCAAGTGCTAGCGGCGATGGCATCGTCGTCGGCCTTGGGGCCGTTGTCGACGAGCTTGTCGAATGCCTTGGCGTCGAGGGTGGTGGAAGCCTCGGTGTCGTCGGAGCTCTTGGAAGAGCCGGCGGCGGAACCCTTGTCGGCCTCGGCGCTGGTGTCGGAGCAGCCGGCAAGACCAAGGCCGGCAACGGTTGCGAAGGTGGCGGCGACAAAGCCGCGGCGGTCGAGAACGACCTGCTGGGAGAGGTTCTTGCTCATGGTAGAACACCTTTCTCAAAAAATCCTAGCGGTTGAGTAGAGTTATACCCCATCCTGCTCAAAAGGGTCAACACGAAATAACTCAGAAACATACTTACCTTATGGGTTATTCTACCTACCAAATAGGGACAGGTTTATTTTGGTAGGTTTTATCTGGGCAAACGTCGATTACTACAGCTGAGATAACGTTTTGCGGACGGCCCGCCTCGTTGTTTTGTCTCGATCTGTAACAGCTAGACGAGGAAATAAACTCTACCTGTTACAGATCGAGATTTTCTCTTCAGGGGAATTCGAATGTCTCAATCTGTAACATCTTGACGGCCAAAAGGTCTCTATCTGTTACAGATTGAGACAAAGGTCAGGGACTAAGACGTCTTGTCTAGATCTGTAACAGTAAGACGCGGATTTGTCCGCTAGGTGTTACAGATCGAGAAAGTTGAGCTCGAAAAACAAAAACCTCCGCAGGGATGCTTCCCTTGCGGAGGTTTTCTTACTCGTTGAGTAGCCTTACGGCTTCGGCGGCCATGTTCTCGACCGTCATGCCGTTCTGAGCGAGCAGCTCGT
>CABVBR010000164.1 GCA_902496645.1 uncultured Collinsella sp. | reverse complement strand
CGGATGAGTATAGCGCGGGGCTTGGCAGGGAAGGCGTTGCCGCGCTCACAAGTTGGCGGCGGTGCGCATTGCGCACGGTGGGTTTGCGGCTCAAGGTCTCGATCGCTGCGTACCGACTTAGCCTCACAAACGACAGAAACCCCGGCAGCTCTTCGCAACTGCCGGGGTTTCCGCGGAAAAGGGGGACATGATCCTCGAGCGAACGGCAAAGGGGCAAACCGTTTTCGCTCAACTGCTTTATGCCCCTCGGCTGGCGGCTCAGTCAGCGCATGCCGCGCCCACACAAAGCCGCTACACCTGTGACGGAGCTGTGAAGTGGTATCTATCGTTGGTGCAGGCCATGCCAAGGAGTGTCCCAGACTGCCGGCAGATAAGGAAGGTCCCTAAGTGCCAGGCTCGGGTGGGACTTTTGTCCCATTTGGCGCTCCGGTCGCCTAGATATTCGTCATGTGTGCCCGTAAACGTGGGACAATGGCGCTGTTGGTATCACAGACAAAGGATGTGCCTATGAACGCCCCCGTTGCCAAGACCTGTCGGCAGCGCCGCCTATTCGCGCGATTTGCTTCCGTCTGCGCGCTCGTCGCGCTTGCGTTGTTGCTGCTGCCTGCCGCCGCGCACGCCGACGGCTACTCCATGAGCCAAACCTACATCGGCGCCACGGTCGAGGCCGATGGCTCGTTGACCGTTGTCGAGGGACGCCAGTTCGATTTCGATGACGACATCAACGGCGTGTTTTGGGAGATCAATGCGGGCACCAACCAGCAGGGCGGCGCGGCGGGTGTCGACGTGCTGAGCGTCGAGGAAGAGGACACCGCGTTCAACAAAGTCGATAGCGCAAACAAGGGTGACTCTGGCGTCTACACGGTCGAACAGTCCGACGGCGGCGTAAGGATTAAGGTGTTCAGCCCCCACGAGAGCGGCGACAGCGCGATTTATTTCGTGAGCTACACCATGACCGGTGCGGTCATGAACTGGGCCGATACCGCTGAGCTCTACTGGAAATTTGTAGGTGACGGCTGGTCCGCGGATTCCGACGATGTCGAGATGGAAGTGTACTTCGCAAATGCCGCTGCCGGGACGGCGGCCGTCAAGGGCGATAACTTCCGCGCATGGGGCCACGGTCCGCTGACGGGCGACGTGTCACTCGATGAGGACGAGCCCATGGTCACCTATACCATTCCCTGCGTGCATCAGGGCGAGTTCGCCGAGGCACGCATCGCCTTCCCCAGCGACTGGGTGCCATGGCTTTCCGCCTCGAGCGAGGAGCGCATGTCAACGATCCTGAGCGAAGAGAAGGCGTGGGCCGACGAAGCTAACGCCCGCCGCGCTCACGCTCGCATGATTGCCAATGTACTTGCCGTACTAAGTGTTGTCGCGGCGGTGGCCTTTACCGGCACAATCGTTGTGCTCAAGCTGCGCCGCCGCAAGCCCAAGCCGCTTTTCCAGGACGAATATTTCCGCGATGTGCCTTCGGCCGACCATCCCGCCGTGCTTTCGGCCCTCATGAGCTGGAACGAGGTGCCCGATCAGGCATATATCGCCACGCTCATGAAGCTTACTGACGACCGTGTGATCAAGCTGGAGCAGGCGACCGTGACCAAGGCCAAGAAGGGTCTGTTGGGGCGTGAAAAAGAAGAGCAGACGTATCGCGTGACGGTGAGTGATACGGGTTGGAAGTCGGCCAAGGGCATTGACCACATGGTGCTCAAGGTCTTCTTTGCCGGTGCTAAGCCCGACGAGAACGGCGATCGCTCGCGCACGTTTGACGAGCTGCAGCACTACGTCAAGCAGCACGCTACGCCCGTGGGCGACAAGCTCGAGGACTATCAGAACACCGTTAAGGGCAAGTTGGCCGATAGCGAGTACGTTGCCTCGGACGGCATTGTCGCAATGGTGTTCTGCCTGGTTCTTGGTATTCTGATCGCCTTTGTTCCCATGGGATCCATTTTCTTTACCGACGGCGCACAGGCGAACATTATCGCCGCGGTTATCTCGGTGCCGATTGTGCTGGTGGGTATTGGCGTGGGCCTTACGTTCCGCCGCTTTACGCCGGAAGGTGCCGAGGTAGCGGCCCGCTGTAAGGCGCTCAAGCATTGGCTCGAGGACTTCACGCGCCTAAAGGAAGCCGTCCCGGGCGATTTGGTGCTGTGGAACAAGCTGCTGGTGATGGGTGTGGCGCTGGGCGTTTCGAAGGAAGTCCTGCGTCAGCTTGCCGAGGCGGTGCCTCCCGAGGTGCGCGAGGCCGACGGTTTCTACGACAATTACCCCTGCTACTGGTGGTACTACCATCATTACGGCATCGATTCGCCGCTCGATTCGTTTAACGATGTGTATCACGAGAGCATCCGTGAGCTGGCTTCGAGTTCCGATAGCTCGGGCGGCGGCGGAGGCGGCGGCTTCTCGGGCGGCGGCGGTGGTGGCGTCGGCGGAGGCGGCGGCGGAACGTTCTAACGGGCTCATATTCTGGGATGGATTTTCCCAGCGGGCCTCCGCACAAGAGGCCGTGGGCAAAAAACGCCAAATATGAGTACTGTTGTCTTGCTGGTCACATATCTTTGGGCCTAAAATGGGGTCCCTAATGAGATAACTTCTCGTTAGGGACCCCATTTATTCTACATATGGGGAGAAACGTTGGCTTGCACAGCGTGTTGTCATGTTGAGCGGACCCGAAATTACTCAAATTTGCTGCCACTAAAAAGGTAACAGTACTCATATTTGCCCTTTTTTGCCCACAGCCCCTTCGGAAGGCACCAAAACGGTTCCAAGCGGCATATAGGGACGTCCCTTTGTTGCCGGTTGTCTTCAAGACTGTCCCCAATAACTAGTCGTTTATAAGGGACTGTCCCTATGTCAGGTCCCCGGTCATGTCTAACTTATTAAGATTGAAAAGTAACAGATGGGCGGCATAACGTTTCTGTTGGTTTGAGCAAAGTGAGGGGCCTCCCTTAACCTTCGAGTTGTCGTGGATTCGAGGAAAGGAAGACCCGAGATGAATCTTACCGTACCCGAGGCCGTTGGCGCCCTGTCGTCCGCCTTCCTGGACGAGCTGCGGGCGTCCCCATCGTGCTTCGCCGAGTGGGAGGCCGCCGCGCTCGCACTCTCGAGGCGCTGCTGCGCCGAGGCGATGTCGGACGCGCTCGAGCGCTTCGACCGCGAGTTCGTGCTCAACGTGGGCTTCGGCATCGTGGAGGGCATCGCCGTGGACACGCACGTGAACCGCATCGCGCGCAGGCTCGCGCTCAGCCCGAAGACGCACGCCGCGGAGCCGCTGAAGACGGAGCAGGACCTGCTGCGCGTGCTACAGCTCGCGCCCGTTCGAGGCGATGACCTTCTGGTACCAGAAGAACGAGTCCTTGCGGAAGCGCTCGAGCGTGCCGTGTCCCTCGTCGTCCATGTCGACGTAGATGAAGCCGTAGCGCTTGCTCATCTCGCCGGTGCCGGCCGAGACGAGGTCGATGGGTCCCCAAGTGGTGTAGCCCATCACGTCCACGCCGTCGTCGATGGCCTCGCCAAGGGCTTGGATGTGGCGGCGCAGGTAGTCGATCCGGTACGGGTCGTGCACCGAGCCGTCGGCCTCCAGCACGTCGCGCGCGCCCAGGCCGTTCTCGACCACCATGAGCGGCACGTGGTAGCGCGCGTAGGTCTCGTTCAGAAACCAGCGCAGTCCCGTCGGGTCGATCTGCCAGCCCCACTCGCTCTCGGGGAGGTAGGGGTTCGCCACGCCCGAGAACACGTTGCCCTCGGCCTCCTCGGCCGCGAGCTCCTCGTCCGTCGTGGCGCAGCTCGACGAGTAGTAGGAGAAGCTGTAGAAGTCCACCGTGCCCCGCGCGATGTCATCCAGGTCCCCGGGCTCGATGTCCATGCGCGCGCCCTTGCGCGCGAGCAAGGCGTCGGTGTAGTAGGGGTAGCGCCCCAGGACCTGCACGTCGCCGCAGAACCACGTGGCCTCCTCCATCTGCTGCTGCGCGGCGAGCACGTCCGCGGGAGCGCAGGTGCGCGGGTACACCGCGTCGGCCGCGATCATGCAGCCGAAGCGCGCGTCCGCGTCCAGCTCGCGCCCGAGCGCCACCGCCCGGGCCGAGGCGACGAGCTGGTGGTGCATCGCCGTGTAGGCGGCGCTCGCCTCGGCGGGGGAGAGGGGCCCGCTTCCCGCCT
>CABVBR010000163.1 GCA_902496645.1 uncultured Collinsella sp. | reverse complement strand
GGGCATATGCGCGGCGATGCCGATACCACCGGCTTCTTCGCCGCCCATGAGGACGCCGCCCTTCTTCATCTCCGCCGCTATATATTTGAAACCGACTGGTTTGACGGTCACGCGGCAGCCAAGCGCCTCGGCAATGCGACGCACGAGCGTCGAGCATGAAAGATTGACGACGACGCGCCCCTCCAAATTGCGAAATTGAACCAAGTCGCCCAAAACGAGCGCCATGATCTGATGCGGATGTATATATCTGCCGCGCTCGTCAACCGCACCGATACGGTCGGCGTCGCCGTCGGTCACCAGGCCAGCGCAAGCTCCGTCCTCGATAACCGTGCGCTCGCAAGTGTCCACCCAAGGCTCAACGGGGTCGGGGCAGATATCTTCTTGATCAGACGCCTGCCCGGCGTGAATCTCGTGCACCTCAACGCCAAGCTCGCGCAGCAAGTCGGCTAGATAGCCCTGGGCTGCGCCGCCCATGGGATCGACAACCACGCGCAAGTGCGCGGCGCGGATGGCTTCGGCATCGACAAACGATGCCACCGCCTGCATATAGTCAGGAATAATATCCGCGGTGCGATAGCGTTCCTCGATCCCCATCGGCTCGGGGGCCATGGTCTCTTCGAGTTCTTCGATGACATCCTGATTGGCCGTCGAACCATCTCCCATGCGTAGTTTAAGGCACAGATACCCCTGCGGATGATGGGACCCCGTCACCATGAGCGCACCGCAGGCCTCGCCGTCATACGCCGCCGCCCACGTAAGGGCGGGGGTCGGGACAGGCCGAGATGCGAGCACTGCGTCCAATCCGTGAGCCGCAAGCACGCCTGCCGCAAGCTCGGCGAACTCGCGCGCCTGCGGCCGGGTGTCGAACCCTATATATACCGTTTTGCCCGGATTGGTCTTTTGCCACAACTCGCCGACGGCATCGGCGATACGGGCAACGTTATCGGCAGTGAAGTCCTCATCGACGCGAGCGCGCCAACCGTCAGTTCCAAAATGAATTATCGCGCACACGCGCAGACACCTCACAGTGTTTGGATCATGATACGCATGGGGTATACCCGCAACGCTCGCCCAGCAACCTGCCAAAACCGGCATTCACCATTTGGGCAAATGCTACCAGCGATGTGCAAGCAATAAAAAACCTCCCCCGTATGGGGCGGTTTTGACCTTTATATATCGAGCGCCTCGGCCATCGCCGCCGTGGTGATTGCCGTGGTTCCACAGCAACTGCCCACCATTGCGGCACCGGCATGCCTCCATTCGATGCAAGCGCGCGCGAAGGCTTCGGGGTTCTCGCGCCACACAGGACCATCCTGAGTTTGGACCGGATCGCCCACGTTGGGGCGTACCGTGACGGGCGTAGTCGCCGATGCAACCATCCTGGGCACCGCCACGTTCGCGGCCGCAAGTGAACAGCAGTTTATCCCAACCGAGTTTGCGCCGTGCTTTTCGGCGTACAAAACGGCAGCCTCGATGTTGAGGTCATCGCCTAGCAGGTCGCCTTTATCGTCAACGACAAAACTCACCAAAACAGGCATGCCGTCGGCGGCATCCTGGACGCCTGCAAGCATGGGCTGCAAATTACGGATAGACGTCACCGTCTCGATCAGCAGAGCATCAACACCAGCATTGAGCAGGGCGTATGCCTGCTCTCGCGAAATGCCTCGGATTTCTCGATACTCGGCAGAGTCTTCGGCAAACCACTCAATGCCGATCGGGCCCATCGAGCCCAGCAGCAGCTGAGGGTGCGCCTGGCGCGCATCGTCGACGGCACCGCGATTGACCTCAGCCACGGACGGCGTAATCTGATCTTGCTTGAGGGCATAGCTTGATGCCTGAAAGGTATTGGTAATGAGCACCTGCGCACCGGCGGCGACATACAGGCGATGGATACGAGAAACAGTCTGCGGCTCGGCAAGGTTCCAAAACGCCGGCGGGATGTCGGCAGCGTCGTATTCACTCATCAGCACGCTGCCCATGGGGCCCTGCGTCAACAGGGTCTCGCTCGACATGCGGCGCATAAGTTCCTCGCCGCCGGGGCGGTTGTAATAACTCGTATCCATATATGTGTTTCGCTATTCCTCGACGCTGATTCCCTGTTTTTCGAGATAGGCGAGCCAGCGGCTCATCGTGTCCTCGGAAAGCGCATGTTCCATCATGCACGCCTCGGAATCGGCCCGCTCAAAATCGACGCCGAGCTCCTGGACCAAAAACGTGCGGACAAGGCGATGACGGTACCAGATAGCCGTGCCGACCTCGCGACCACGGTCGGTCAGGATGACCTTGCCGTAATGCGATTGCTCGACAAGCTCGGACGCCTTAAGCGCCGAAACTGCCTTATTGACCGATGCCTTGGAGACACCAAGACGCTGCGCGATGTCGACCGACCGCACGCCACTGGTCTCCCCTTCTTCGCTTTCGATGCGAACCATGCACTCCAAGTAGTCTTCGTTCGCCACCGTTAGGTGCAGCTCGCGCGAGCTATTTGTCGTATCCATGGCCTTCCGTCCCTTCTGCGTTCAAAGGCTGATTCTACCCCATCCAAGCGTCGCGGTATGCCGTGGCATACCGTGCTAGAGTTCTTGTTGCACACGACGACCAAGATTGGAGCGGTCCTTATGGAAAACAACACCACGAACCCCGACGTCTTTGAGCGCTTTTTTCGCTACGTCCAAATCAACACGCAATCCGAGGATGCAAACTGCGACCAGGTGCCTTCGAGCACCGTTCAGTTTGACCTTGCCAACATCCTGGCCGAGGAGCTGCGCGAGCTTGGCGCGGCCGATGCCCATGTGACCGAGCATGCCTACGTCTGCGCACATATTCCTGCGAGCGCGGGCGCGGAGGGCAAGCCCGCCCTGGGTCTGATCGCACACCTCGACACCACCGAGGTTGCGCCGGGCGCCGGCGTGAAGCCGCACATTGTGCACTACGAAGGCGGCGACCTGGTCTGCGGTACCGTTGACGGCAAGCCCGTGGCAATGAGCACCGCCAAGCTTCCCGCCCTGAACGACCTTGTGGGTGAGGACTTGGTCTGCAGCGACGGCACCACACTGCTGGGCGCCGACGACAAGGCCGGCGTCGCCGAGATCATGGCGCTTGTCGCGCGTATCGCTCAAGACCCGTCCCTGCCTCACCCCGCACTCGGCATTTGCTTTTGCCCGGACGAGGAAATCGGCCACGGCGCCGAGCTGTTGGACATCGACGCTTTTGGCTGCAAGTACGCCTACACGGTCGACGGCGGCCCCATCGGCGAGCTTGAGTGGGAGTGCTTCAACGCCGCCGAGGCAACCGTTAGCTTTGAGGGCCAGTCCATCCACCCGGGCGACGCCAAGGGCCGCATGGTTAACGCGGGCAATCTGTTCTGCGACTTCAATGCCCTGCTCCCCTACGTGCAGCGCCCGGAATACACCGAGGGCTACGAGGGCTTCTATCACCTTGAGGGCGTGTCTGCTACCGTCGACCACGCTACGGCGCGCTATATCGTCCGCGACCACGACGCGGCGAAGTTCCAGCAGAAACTCGATCTGATTGATTCCGCCGCCGCCATGCTCAACCAGCGTTTGGGCGAGGAGCGCGTGACCGTGGAGATTAAGCAGCAGTACCGCAACATGGCCGAGATCGTGTGCGATTACCCCGAGCTGATCGACGCCGCCAAGGAAGCCTACCTTGCTTGCGACGTTGAGCCTCAGGTGCTGCCGATTCGCGGTGGTACCGACGGTGCGCAGCTGTCGTTCCGCGGTCTGCCCTGCCCCAACCTTTCCACGGGCGGCTACTGCTACCACGGAGTTAACGAGTTTGTCCCGGTCAGCTCGCTCGTCAAGATGACCGACGTCCTCCAGGAACTCGTCGCCCGCTTTGCATAAGCCTGGCTGCACAAGTCCAAAAGACGAATCGCCCCGTCCTCAACCGAGAACGGGGCGATTTTTTGCTGCAATGAGAACAGGTTGACGCACGCCAGCCTCTTAACGCAAGGAGTGTCCCAAACTGCCGGCACAAAAGGAACGTCCCCAAGTGCCGCAAAATGACGACATCCACTCTCGCTTTGTGGGTAGTCATTGGGGAGGTTCTTGTTTGACTAGTCGTTTAAAAACGTCCCCAATGACTACCCAACGACTAGTCCGGACCAAGGCAACGCCGATGTTTTGGCAACGACAGCGAAAACCCGCCAGAGCGAGCAAGGTGCCTTGA
>CABVBR010000162.1 GCA_902496645.1 uncultured Collinsella sp. | reverse complement strand
ATATGAACTTTATCGCGAGTTCCGCACGAACAGGAGGCCACTTAATGTGGCCTCCGTCGTGAGCAGGACTGTCCGAGCAGGAAAGTTCATATATGGCGGCAGGTGCCCGCCCCGCCCCCGAGGGACATCTCTCATGCAAAAACTGTCGCAAGATAAAGTCCGAGGTCAGTGGAGTTTTATACCGAGAATTTCAAAAAAGTTGAAAATTCATTACAAATTTGCGTTGACTTTAGGTAACTAAAGTTTCATACTCCTTTTCATCCACTGGGGGATGTGAACACGCACGGATCGTTCACATCATGATTGAAGAGGATTTCTCAGACATGTTCACGCATCAGCTAGACATTATCAGCGTAGTAATTATCTGATGCGGGTTAGCACATACAGCTAGCCCGTACGATAACGGGCGGCTGATGAAGATGAGGGCCGTCGAGCGCAACCGACGGCCCTCATTTTTTATGTCTGAGTAGTTCTTTTTAGAGGAGGAAATGTAATGAACGGAGTTTTGCTCATGGTTGTGGCTGCGGCGGTGCTCGCCTGCGGCTATCTGGGCTACGGCCGCTGGTTGGCCAACAAGTGGGGCGTTGACAAAGAGGCCCTCACGCCTGCCAAGCGCATGAAGGACGGCAAGAGCTTCTCGCCCGTCTCCGCCTTCACCGCGTTCTCGCACCAGTTCAGCTCGATCTGCGGTGCCGGCCCTGTCACGGGTACGATCGTCGCCATGGCCTTTGGCTGGCTGCCCGTCGTGCTCTGGGTCCTCGTCGGCGGCATCTTCTTTGGCGCCGTCCACGACTTTGGTGCCCTGTACGCCTCGATGAAGAACAACGGCAAGTCGCTCGCTCAGCTCATCGAGAAGTACATCGGCAAGACCGGCCGTCGCCTGTTCCTGCTGTTCTGCTGGCTGTTCTGCATCATCGTCATCGCCGCCTTCACCGACATGGTCTGCAAGACGTTCATGTTCACCCCGGCCGTTGACGCTTCTGGCGCTGCCACCGGTGCCATCGACTTCACCAAGTCCTATGCCGCCGGCTGCGCTGGCACCATCTCCATCCTGTTCACCTTCGTCGCCATCGCCTTTGGTTGGGCCCAGAAGAAGTTCAACCTCACCGGTGCTGCCGAGTTCGTCACCGGCGTGGTCCTCATGGTTCTCATGTTCGCCGTCGGTATGCAGTTCCCGGTCTACCTGGACAAATTCCAGTGGTTCGCCGTCGTTATGGTCTACCTGGTCTTCGCTGGCGCTATGCCCATCCAGATGCTCAAGACCCCGCGTGACTACCTCACCTCGATCATGATGATCGTTATGATCGTCTGCGCTGTTCTCGGCATCGTCGTCCTGGGTGTCAACGGCCAGGCTACGATGACTGCTCCGGTCTTTACCGGCTTCTCCACGGCCTCCGGCATGATGTTCCCGGTCCTGTTTGTCTCCGTTGCTTGCGGCGCTCTCTCCGGTTTCCACAGCCTTGTTTCTTCCGGTACCTCCTCTAAGCAGGTCGAGAAGGAGCAGGACGCCGTCAAGGTCGGTTACGGCGCCATGATCGTCGAGTCCTTCGTCGGCATCCTTGCCATCATCGTCGCCGGCATCATGTTCTCCGACATGAACACCGCCGGTACCGGTGCCCTCAACGCCGGTGTCGCTTCCACCCCGTTCCAGATCTTCGCCGCCGGCATCTCCCGTGGTATGCAGGCCTTCGGCGTTGACGGCACGCTCGCTACCGTCTTCATGACCATGAACGTCTCCGCTCTGGCCCTGACCTCGCTCGACGCCGTCGCCCGCATCGCCCGCACCTCGTTCTCCGAGTTCTTTGCCCAGACCAACGACGCTCTGGCCATCGACTCCAAGGCCGGCTACATGAAGGTCCTCGGCAACCCCTGGTTCGCCACGGTTGTCACCCTGCTTCCCGGTCTCGCCCTCGCCTTTGGCGGTTATGCCAACATCTGGCCGCTCTTTGGTGCTTCCAACCAGCTGCTCGGCGGTATGACCATGATCACCCTCGCCGTGTTCTGCAAGTGCACCGGTCGCAAGGGTTGGATGCTCTACGTGCCCGTCGCCTTCCTGCTCTGCTGCACCTTCACCTCGCTGGTCCAGAGCGCCATGGGCTGCATGACCGCTGTCCAGGCCTACGGCTTCTTCGGTACCATCCCGGCTACCGCCACCACGGCCGCCGTCTCCGTTGCCGCCACCAAGGGCCTGCAGCTCGTCTTTGCCGTCCTGCTGATGGTCCTGGGTCTCATCGTTGCCGTCAACTGCCTCAAGGAGTTCTTCGGCAAGGAGGCCGGCTCCATGCCCGACGAGGAGCCCGAGTGGTCCGAGATGGGCAAGGCCGAGTATGGTCGCGCCGCTGCCGCCGAGGCCCCTGCCGACGCCGAGGCTGCCAAGGCCTAGTCGATCGGACGGATTGAATCCTCCATCTATATGACTCGGAAAGGCCGGGTCCGCGCTACGCGGGCCCGGCCTTTTTTCTTGTAAAGACGGGTGATGCCGGGGTGTTCTCGCAGATGTTTTGCGTGGATGGCGGCGCGCGTTGTACCATATGGACGTATATGTGTGCATATGAAAGGGGCCCCGTGGCCAAGACGGTATATTCCGATAATCAGAACAATGTCGATGCCCTGGCCGAGCGCTTGAGCGGCCAAACGTCGCTTTCTGCCGAGCGGGCTAAGCTCGTCGCCTACGATCTGCTCTGCCGTAAGGCGCTCAAGATTAAGTCGAGCGCGCTGGCGCAGATTTTCCGCTCCGTGGATAAGGAGTGTGACACCAAGGCGATGCGCGACGAGCTTATCGCGGCAAAGATTGTGACCAAGATCGAGGGCAGCGGCATTAATGGCCGCCCGGCGTTCTATACCATCAATGCAGAGATTCATGATGCCCAAGAGCAGCCTGTCGAGGTTGCCGAAGAGGTTTCCGTCGATGATTCCGTTGGGGTGTCTGCTACGGAAGAAGTTGCCCCGCGTGAGCATATCGATACAGACGAGCTGCTCGATGAGCATGTCGTGCGCGCCTTCACCGCCAAGGCGGGCCGAGGCGGCTTTGGCGGAGGCGGCAAGCGCGATGCGCAACGTCGCGCCCAGCAGGAGCGTTTCCGTCGCGCCGTGGCTCAAAAGGATGCGGTGGATGCTGAGGTTGTCGAGAATGAGCCTGTTACCGAGCCGCAGGAGCCTGTGAAAGAGCAGAAGCCCGCTGAGCCTCAGAAGCCCAAGCGTCGTCGCGGTGCGCACTTTAAGGCCGAGCAGCAGGATGTTGTGCACGAGGCCGAAGAGTCTGCCGAGGTCGCGGGCGATTCCGAGAAGCCGGCCAAGAAGGCATCGGGCTCGTGTCGTCCCGGTCGCGGCTTTGTGGATCGCGCGTATCCCGTAAAGCGTCAGGAGAAGGTCGATCAGGTTCCGGAGGCGCGAGCCGAGAAGGCCGAGAAGCCTGCCGAGTCTGAAGTTCGTGAACAGAAGCCTGTTGAGCAGCAGGCTGCGTCCGATGCGGAGACTCAGGGCCAGCAGCCTACGGGCGAGCAGGCGGGGGAGAGCACCTCGAGTAAGCCTCGCCGTCGTCGTCATCGCGGTGGCCGTGGCTCAAATGCTCAGACTGCTGCTGAACAAGTGACATCGCGCGACGAAGATGCAAAGGCGGACGCTCCGGTGGAGCAGCCTAAGCGCCAGTCGGCGAAGGAGGGCAAGTCCGAGCGCCCGCAGAAGCAGGCGTCTACGCCGAAACGCGAGCACAATGTTCAAGGCGATTCTAGGCGCAAGTCTCAGAAGAAGCCCGATCCTGCCGCAGCAGATACGGCTGCCCAGCAGTCTGAGTCGACCGGCCATAGCGAGGTCTCAGCGTTTGCCCTGGCCCGTGTCCTAGGCAGGCAGCTGCTCAAGGTCGTCCCCACGCCTACGGCGCTCTCCAAGATTAAGGAACAGCAGACTCAAATCGTTAAGGTCGAGGGCAAGGACGGCAAAAAGGCTCCGCAGCGCACTCAGCACAACGAGATGTCCAACCGCAAGATTGCCGAGGAGATCGCAATCATCCAGGCTTGGATTGAGCAGAACCGCGGCGTCGACACGCCGGTTGCCTCGCGTCGTCAGCGTGCCTACCAGATTTTCAATGACGAGAAGGCTTTTGACGGCAAGCACGGCGAGCGCTTGATCAGGCGTATGACCGAAAAGGGCATCAGCATGCAGGCGATCAAAGTCGCCCCCAACCGCCCGGTGCACTTTA
>CABVBR010000161.1 GCA_902496645.1 uncultured Collinsella sp. | reverse complement strand
CTCGCCGCGCCTGGACCTTAAGCAGAACCCCGCCTTCGAGGCCGGCGACATGGCTTATCTCGACACGCACTACTATGGCGGCGTCAAGAGCTACCACTGGGTCGCTTCCCCGCTCGCACTCGTGGGCGTCATCTGCAAAAAGGACGGCACCACCGTCGACATCAACATCGGTGACAAGGCCGACGACCCGGTCTTTACCATCTCCGACCTGCTGATCCACCTCTCGAGCGAGCAGATGGCCAAGCCCGCCAAGGACGCCGTCGACGCCGAGATCCTCGACGTGATCGTGGGCGGCCGCCCCGTCAAGTTTGACGAGGACGACAAGGACGCTCCCAAGGAGCCCGTCAAGCAGATGTTCCTGGATATCCTCAAGGAGCAGTACGACGTCGAGGAGGAGGACTTCCTCTCCGCCGAGATCGAGGTCGTGCCCGCCGGCCCCGCCCGTGACATGGGCCTCGACCGCTCCATGATTCTGGGCTATGGCCACGACGACCGTGTCTGCGCCTATCCGTCCATGCTCGCCCAGATCAACGTCGCCAACGTGGAGCGCACGAGCATCACACTCATCGTCGACAAGGAGGAGATCGGTTCCGTGGGTGCCACCGGCATGACGAGCCGCTTCTTCGAGAACACCGTCGCCGAGATCATGACGCTCGCCGGCGAGGATAGCCCGCTGGCCCTGCGCCGCGCGCTCGCCCGCAGCCGCATGCTCTCCTCCGACGTGTCCGCCGGCTTCGACCCGGGCTACGCCGGCAAGTTCGAAACCAAGAACGCAGCCTTTATGGGTCGCGGCCTGTGCTTTAACAAGTACACGGGCAGCCGCGGCAAGGGCGGCTCTAACGACGCCGACGCCGAGTATGTGGCCCTCATCCGCGACATCATGGACGAGGCCGGCGTGGACTTCCAGACCTGCGAGCTCGGTCGCGTCAACGCGGGCGGCGGCGGCACCATCGCATACATCATGGCTAAGTACGGCATGAACGTCATCGACTCTGGCGTTGCCGTCCTGTCCATGCACGCCCTGTGGGAGGTCGCTAACAAGGCCGATATCTACGAGGCCTATCGCGGCTACAAGGCCTTCATCGAGCGCGCGTAACCAACCCTTCATCAGTTGCGGTGAAATACAGACTAAACTGGCCCATAAACGGCCAAAACAGACCGTATTCCACCGCAACTTCCTTTTTTGCAGAGGAGAGTCCATGCTGCAGGTCGTCATTTCGCCCGCCAAGCAGATGCGCGCGGCCCAAGATGCTTTTGAAGTCCTGGGCATTCCACCCTTTGCGCGCGAGACGGCTCGCCTCCACCGCGCACTGCTAGATATCGAGCGGAATGAAGGCAGCGACAGCCTGCAGGCGCTATGGAACGTGAGTGACAAACTGCTGGGGCCTTGCCTCAACACCCTGCATGAGTTCGGGCCCATCTTGGGAAACGGCGATCTCGACAATCCCGCACTCGCCTGTCACCTCTCCCCTGCCGTCATGTCCTACCACGGCATTCAATACCAGAGCATGGCGCCCGAGGTGATGGATTCCGCGCAGCTCTCATGGCTGCAAGACCATCTGTGGATCCTCTCGGGCCTTTACGGGTGCGTTCGCCCCTTTCATGCCGTCGAACCATATCGGCTGGAAATGGGCGCGAAGCTCGCCGTTGACGATGCCCGAGACCTCTATGCGTTTTGGAGCGACAAGCTCGCGCGGGCTATCGCCCCGGCAGGCTCAAACACCACGATCGTCAACCTCGCCAGCGTAGAGTACGCCAAAGCCGTTCTGCCCCATCTCGCGGGCGACGCCACGGTCGTCACGTGCCTCTTTGGCGAAGGCATCCGCAACGGCAAGCCCATCCAGCGCTCGACCGCCAGCAAAAAGGCACGTGGTTCCATGGTGCGCTGGATGGCAGAAAACAAGCTCGAGGATGTAAGCGGGCTCACCGCGTTTGATGTTGGTTATCGTCACTTTCCCGAGCTTTCAAATAAGAACACTTTGGTCTTCCTGAACGAACAGACCTTGTAGGACCACCGCTACTTTTGAATGTGCTGCCTAGGCACGGCGTCTATTCCGCCAAGCCGTCGGCTTTGGCAACTTCGTTTGTCGAGCCGTCCTGATAGGTAATCTTGACATGCTCCACCTCGGACACCGCAACACCCGTCGGGGGCTCCAAGCGCCATTCCGTCAGCGCGATATCCATAGTCGTAGGCACGTCGCCCTGATTCTTGAGCTTCACCGTCAGCGTTTTGAGCGCCGCATCATACGTCACGCGTTCGATTTCCTCACCAGGAATAGACCCACCGCTCAGCTGAAGCTGGACAAATCCATCGCGCGAATACCAATAGTCGCCCGGCGCGGCAACGGTATTGCCGCCCGTAACCTTCACTGTCATGATCGGCAGGGCATCGTCGGCCTCGAACTCCCATGCAGCGCCGCCGTGACCGCCAAACGTCCAGATACAAAAGGCAATCACCAGCACGGCAAGCACCGCAAAACCAATCGCGACAAGGCCATGGTGCGCACGGCTTTCCTCGGCCGATACATCCCATTGCGTCTCTCGATATAGATGCTTGTCTTCCATGTTCGCCTCCCCACAGGCACGCTCGTTAGGCCAATCGTACCCATTCGAGCTATACTTGAGCCCATTACATAAACGGGGAGCTTGCAGGACAGGACGGCAGGCTGAGACTGGGCGCGCCCGCCCTGACCCGCAAACCTGATATGGGTAATGCCAACGAAGGGAGCCGTGCCAATGAGCACACAGACCGAGCCCAAGCTCGTCACGCAAATCGACTTCGCCCGCGCCGGGCAGATCACGCCGCAGATGAAGGAAGTCGCCGAGCGCGAGCATCGCGACCCCGAGTACATCCGCGAGCGCGTGGCCGACGGCCGCATCGCCATTCCCGCCAACATCGTGCACATCAAAAAGGGCATGCGCGCCTTTGGCGTCGGTGAGGGCCTGTCCACCAAGGTCAACGTCAACTTGGGCATCTCGGGCGATAAGGCCGATGCCGCCGAAGAGTGGAAGAAGGTCAAGATCGCCGAGGACTTTGGCGCCGACGCCATCATGGACCTTTCCAACTCGGGCAAGACGCGCCAGTTCCGCCAGCAGCTCATCGACGAGACGCCGCTCATGGTGGGCACCGTCCCCATGTACGACGCCATCGGCTACATGGAAAAGCCGCTGGTCAAGCTTACCAAGGATGACCTGTTCGAGGTCGTGCGCGCGCACGCCGAGGACGGCGTGGACTTTATGACCATCCACTGCGGCATCAACAAGTCGGTCACCAAGACCTTTAAGGAGACCGGCCGCTTGATGAACATCGTGAGCCGCGGCGGCTCGCTGCTGTTTGGCTGGATGGAGGTCACCGGCAACGAAAACCCCTTCTACGAGTACTTTGACGAGCTGCTCGAGATCTGCCACGAGTACGACGTGACGATTTCGCTCGGCGACTCCTGCCGCCCGGGCTGTCTCTACGACTCCAACGACGCCACCGAGACCGCCGAGATGATCGAGCTGGGCAAGCTGTGCAAGCGCGCTTGGGCCGCCGGCGTCCAAGTCATGGTCGAGGGCCCGGGTCACATGGCGCTCGACGAGATCGCCGCCAACATGAAACTGCAGAAGCGCCTGTGCCACAACGCCCCGTTCTATGTGCTCGGGCCGCTGGTGACCGATATCGGCGTGGGTTACGACCACATCACCGCCGCCATCGGCGGCGCTATCTCCGCCAGCTCCGGCGCCGACTTCCTGTGCTACGTGACGCCGGCCGAGCACTTGTGCCTGCCCAACGCCCAAGACGTGCTCGATGGCCTCATGGCCACTAAGATTGCCGCGCACGCCGCCGATATCGCCAAGAAGGTGCCGCACGCCCGCGACATGGACGACAAGATGGGCCAGGCACGCCGCAAGCTCGACTGGGACTCCATGTGGAAGTGCGCGCTCGACCCGGTCACCGGCAAGAAGCGCTACGAGGAGTCCCCCGCCGCCACCGAGGGCACCTGCACCATGTGTGGCAAGATGTGCGCCGTCCGCACCGTCAACAAGGTGTTCGAGGGTACGACGATCGATCTCGGCATGGAGGACTAACTCGTCACCGGAGCCACAATCGGTAACATGGTGTTCGTCAATTGTTGACGTGTGAACATTTGCTTACATTTGCGTAAAGATTGCATCGCCCGCCCGGGTTCGACATAGAGTCGGCCCGGGCATCTTTATAATGCTGGCTTAAAGACCCATTTGATTC
>CABVBR010000160.1 GCA_902496645.1 uncultured Collinsella sp. | reverse complement strand
TCAACCGCATTGCGCACCGCCTGATGCTGAGTCCCAAGACGCATGCCAAGGAGCCGCTCAAGACCGAGCAAGATCTGCTCAAGATTTTGCCGCACGAGTATTGGGGATCGGCCAACCACCAGTGGATTACCTTTGGCCGCGAGATCTGCGACGCCCGCAAACCCAAGTGTGACGAGTGTCCGCTGGCGGATTTGTGCCCCAGCGTGCGCGTAGCGGGGTAGGGCGGAACGCATCTTCGTCTGGCGTTTTTTGCGGGGCTGGGTTTGCCCTTGAGCCGGAGTCCTCTCCATGCGCTACCATGACAGGCAATGAAATCCGCCGCATACCCGCCGAGCTTGCCCCGGCGGGCTTTTGGCGTTGCAATGCCGGAGGAACAGCATGCTCATTCACCGTATAGCCGCGCAGCTCTACACTGCCGAGGCACTGCAGACCGTCGAGGCCGGGCTCGATTCTGGCGAGGACGTGACGCTGGCCGTGTCTCGGTCGGGCCGAACGCTTATGGCTGCCGCCCAGTTTGCGCGTCGTCCGCGCCCCACGGTCTACATCGTGAGTGGCGAGGATGCGGCCGATCGCGCCGCACGCAGTCTGGCCGCCTATGTGGGCCTGGCGCACGTGTGCCGCTTTCCCGAGCGCAAGGACTACCCTTGGCGCGAGCAGGCGCCCGACGACGCCGTGGTTGCTCAGCGCTGCGAGGCGCTCGGGCGCATCGTGCGCGGGGACAACTGCATCATGGTCGCCTCGGCCCGCGCGCTGCTGCGCTGCGTGCCGCCGGTCGAGAGCCACTACTGGGAGTCCACTACTTTTGCTGTGGGCGAGGAGATTCCCTTTGACGAGGTGCCGCAGCGTCTGGTGGGCATGGGCTACACCAATGCCGGCGCCGTTGACGCGCCCGGCCTGTTCCGTGTGCACGGCGACACCGTCGAGGTGTTTCCCGCGCAGGAAAAGGCGCCCGTGCGCATTGAGTTCTTTGGCGACGAGATCGACCGCATCCGCCGCATGGTGAGTTCAACGGGCCAGACCATCGGCAACGAGGACAGCATCGAGATCTTCCCCTGCCGTGAGCTGGCGCTTACCGATGAGGCCGTCCACAACATGCATGTGGCGCTTTATCGCGCCAGCCAGGACGACAGCAAACTGGCCGCATTGCTCGAGATGGTGGATGCGCGCATCGTCACGCCCGAGCTCGACCGCTTTTTGCCGGTGATGTACGGCCAGACCGTGAGCCCGCTGTCGCATGTGAGCGGCAAGGCGCTCGTGGTACTGTCCGAGCCGCGCTCGCTGTTCGACGATTGCCTGCGCGCCTACGAGGATATCGAGGCACGTGCCGGCGAGGCGGGAGTCGACCGTCTGGACGGCCTGTACGTGCGTGCCCAGCAACTCGACTTTGGTTCCCAGCAACGCCTGAACTATGTGAGCCTCATCCGTGCCGGCGGTGCGGTGACGGCCGAGCTCAAGATTGAGCAGCCTGCCATTGCAGGCTCGGACAACCGTTTTATGACGCGCATCCAGGAGGTCGTGGGCAAGCGCTATGCCTGCGTGTTTGCCATCCCCGACCGCGGTGCGCGTGAGTCGATGGAGCTCACCTTTGGCGACGAGGGCATTACCTTTGAGGAATCGCTGACCGCGGCGCCCGAAAACGCCGGCGCTATCGGCGACCGCGTGCGCGTGGCAGCGGCGGATTCCGCCGACCGTGCCGCACGCCAGGAGGCCCGTGCTTCCATTCGCGAGCGTCGCGCCGATGCGCTCAACGCCCGCTCGCTCGAGGCGGGCGCCGCGCAGGCTGCCGCCGGCGCCGCCGTGCCCACCATCTCGCGCGGGCGCGTGACCTTTGTGGACGCTGCCCTGCCGCAGGGCGTGGTGGTGCCCGATGCCAACCTGGCCGTGTTCTCGATCGCCGACCTCAACGCCCGCATGGATGCCAACCGCGCGCGCAGCCGCCGCAAGGTTGACATTACGCAGATCACCTTCCCGTTTAAGCCGGGCGACTACGTGGTGCACGCTACCCACGGCATCGCGCTCTTTAGCGAGATCGCGCGTCAGGAAGTGGGCGGCAAGGAACGCGACTACTTTTTGCTGGAATATGCCGATGGCGACAAGCTCTACGTGCCGCTGGAGCAGGTTGACCGCATTACGCGCTACGTTGGTCCCGACGGCGATAAACCGCGCTTGACCAGGCTCAACACCGCCGACTGGACGCGGGCCACCAACAAGGCGCGCAAGAATGCCAAAAAGCTGGCGTTTGACCTGGTCGACCTCTATACGCGCCGCTCGTCGATTACCGGTATCGCCTGTCCGCCCGATACGCCTGAGCAGATCGAGATGGAGGAGAGCTTCCCCTACGACGAGACACGCGACCAGCTGGAGGCTATCGCCGACATCAAGGCAGACATGGAGGCGCCCAAGCCCATGGACCGCCTGCTGTGCGGCGACGTGGGTTTCGGCAAGACCGAGGTCGCCCTGCGCGCAGCCTTTAAGTGCGTGGACTCCGGCCGCCAGGTCATGGTGCTCTGCCCCACGACCATTCTGGCCCAACAGCACTACGAGACATTCTTTGAGCGTTTTGCCCCGTTTGGCTTGGAGGTCGAGGTACTCAGCCGCTTCCGCACGCCGGCGCAGCAAAAGCGCGCGCTCAAGGCGTTTGCCGAGGGCACGATTGATGTGCTCATCGGCACGCACCGTCTGCTTTCGGCCGACGTGAACCCCAAGAACCTGGGTATGGTGATCATCGACGAAGAGCAGCGCTTTGGTGTGCAGCACAAGGAGCAGCTCAAAAACCTGCGCGAGCAAATCGACGTGCTCACGCTTTCGGCAACGCCGATTCCGCGAACCATGCAGATGGCCACGAGCGGCGTGCGCGACATGAGCCTGATCACCACGCCGCCGACTGGGCGTCGTCCCGTGATCGTGCACGTGGGGGAGTACGACCCCGACGTGGTGAGCGCGGCGATTCGCCTGGAGGTGGGTCGCGGCGGTCAGGTGTATTACGTGTCCAACCGCGTCAAGACCATCGACGATGCCGTGGCGCGCGTGCACGAGGCCGCGCCCGAGGCGCGCGTGGGCGTGGCGCACGGCAAGATGAGCCCGCGCGAGGTTGAGGACGTGATGATCGAGTTCGCGACCAAAAAGATCGACGTGCTCATCGCCACGACCATCGTTGAGAGCGGCATCGACAACGCAACGGCCAACACGCTCATCATCGAGGACTCGCAGCGTCTGGGTCTGGCACAGCTCTACCAGCTTAAGGGCCGCGTGGGCCGTTCTGCCACGCAGGCCTATGCGTACTTTATGTTCCCGGGCGAGCTGCCGCTCACCGAGGAGGCAACGGCGCGCCTGACCGCGCTTTCCGAGTTCCAGGACCTGGGCAGCGGCATGCGCATTGCCATGCGCGACCTGGAGATCCGCGGCGCCGGTTCGCTTATGGGCGCCGAGCAGCACGGCAACCTGTCGAGTGTGGGCTTTGACCTGTTTACGCAGATGCTGGGACAGGCCGTGGCCGAGGCGCGCGGCGACGACGATGCCGGCGTGGAGGCGGCGAGCGTGGGCATCAACCTGCCGGCCGACTACTTCTTGTCCGAGGAGTACATGCCGGCGGTGGACCAGCGCGTGCTCGTGTACCGCAAGCTCGCGGCGGCTGAGGACCTGGAGAGTATCGACGAGGTGCAGGAGGAGACCGAGGCTGCGCATGGCGAGCTGCCGTTGGCGGGACTCAACCTGTTCAACCGCGCTCGCATTCGTATTCGCGGCGAGCGCCTGGGGCTCGAGAGTGTCACGCTCAGCGGTGGACGCATTACCTTCCTGGGGGTTGACGTGCCCAAGAAGGTGGCCTTTGAGCTTAAGACCCGCTATGGCGCGGTGAACTTTCCCAAGAGCCGCAAACTGTCGGTGCCCTACAAGGCGGGCGCCGGCGCGGGCAGCGGCCTGGGTCGCGGTCTCGACGCCAACGACGGCACCGGCCCCGTGGCCGCGGCACTCATGCTGCTGCAGCAGCTGGGTGCTAGTGATGATGACTAGCAAGTCGACGCTGCAAACACCCCATTTGGGCACTCTGGCTCCATCGAAAGGAAAGCATGTTCGGATACATCTATAAGAAAGATGTCGCTATTATCGCGGCCGTCCTGTGCCTTTGTCTGGGCGTGGGCAGCTTCTTTGATTATCAGATCTCGAGTGTGCTGTTCAACATCGGCAGCATGTACGGCCGCTTTATCGAGGCGGCCGGCGAGCTGCCGTTCGAGCTGACGGCGAGCATCGCGGGCGTTATGCTCGTGCGCGCGGTGCGTCCCGAC
>CABVBR010000159.1 GCA_902496645.1 uncultured Collinsella sp. | reverse complement strand
GGCTGGCACGGCAAGGCCCCCAACGATGAACAGTTTGAGCAGGCCATGGCAGAGCTCACGGCCGCCGGAGAGGAGCTCTAGGATGGCAGACGTCAAGAAAATCGCCACGCGCGTAAGCTACGGCGAGGCCCTCGTCGAGCTCGCCAACGAGCACGATGACTTTGTGGTCCTCGACGCCGACCTGGCCGCCGCCACGCAGACCGGCAAGTTCAAGGCAGCCTGCCCCGACCGCTTCTTCGATGTGGGCATCGCCGAGAGCAACCTGATGGGTGTTGCCGCCGGTATCGCAACCACCGGTCGCGTTGCCTTTGCGAGCAGTTTTGCCATGTTCGCCGCCGGCCGCGCCTTTGAGCAGGTCCGCAACTCCATCGGCTATCCGCACCTTAACGTTAAGATCGGTGCCACGCACGCCGGTATCTCGGTGGGCGAGGATGGCGCCACGCACCAGTGCTGCGAGGATATCGCCCTGATGCGCGTCATCCCCGGCATGACCGTGATTGTTCCCGCCGACGATGTCGAGGCCCGCGCCGTGACGCGCGCCGCCTACGAGTGCGACGGCCCCGTGTATATGCGCTTCGCCCGTCTAGCCTCGCCGGTTATCAACGACCCCGAGACCTACAAGTTCGAGGTAGGCAAGGGTATCGTCATGCGCGAAGGCGCCGACGTCACCATCATCGCCTGTGGCCTGATGGTCGGTGAGGCGCTCGAGGCCGCTGAGCAGCTTGCTGCCGAGGGCATCGATGCCGAGGTCATCAACATGCACACCATCAAGCCCATCGATGCCGACCTGATCGTCAAGAGCGCCACCAAGACCGGTCGCGTCGTGACCGTCGAGGAGCACTCTGTGATCGGTGGCCTGGGCAGCGCCGTCGCCGACGTCCTGTGCGAACAGTGTCCGACGCCGCTTAAGAAGATCGGTGTCAACGACACCTTCGGCGAGTCCGGTCCGGGCGCCGAGCTCCTGCACAAGTACGGCCTGGATGCCGCCAACATCGTGGCGACCACCAAGGAGTTCTTGGCCTAAGGCATTTTGCGTTGGCCTTAATTTGAGAGCCGTTCCCGTATTGGGCAATAAATAAGCCGGGGTGCCTTCCATGTGGAGGCGCCCCGGCTTTTTGTTTAGGGGAAAGCAGGGAAGAAGCTAGAGAGGTTTTACGGTCGGGGCGAGGGTGCCGGCAAAGATATCATCTGCCTTGAAGAGCGTTTTGGATTCCGGCGCGTTTGCCGCTTTCATTTCGGAGACGATGGTATCGAATGAGACGGCTCCCAAGGACTGTAAATCGAGAGTCTCGCGGGCGGCATCATCAGAGCAGGCGCTCGAGCTCGATGAGAATTTGGAAAGATGAGCCATCGCGGCGTCGTAGGACCAGCGCGTAATCCATATTTCTACATAGCGACCGCCGCCGAGGTTGATGTCCTTTACACGCCCGCCACCGATATCGCCGCCACCCCATACCTCATGGTCATATCCGGTAAGACTGCCGATGTATTTGTCGGGATAGGCGGTTGAGTACAGCCCTATCGAATCTCCGTTGACCTTTGCCGTGACCCTGCCATCCCAGTACTCGGGCAGGTCGACACTGAAGGTTTGGGCCTCGATGTGGCGTGCGGCGGCTTTGCGCTGTTCCTCGGCTTGGCGCGCCGCTTCCTCTTCGGCGGCTTTCTTGGCCGTGACGGCGGTGTCGCGGCGGTTCGTTGCGGCGTGTTGCAGTGCATCGACGTTGGGCGCGTCCTTGCCCTTGTATGCCATGGCGAGTGTCACGGCGTCGTTGATCTCGTCGTCGGTCACGTCGACAGCATCGATGGGCGTAAAGTCCAAAACCGAATCCTGCTCGGCGAGTTCTGCCAAGTCGATCTTCTCGCCCTTGGCAAAAGCGTCGTCGAGCGTGAGCTCGGCCTTTGTGCAAGGCACCTGGTAGATAGTGCCATCGGCGGCGATGGGGGAGCCGGCCGCCTTGAGCGTGTACTTGCCCTGGATAAGCTTGATGCCCGAGCCGTCGGAAGCGACATATTCGACCTTATCGATCTTCTTCCCGTCGACCGTCTTGCCCTTTACGCGCACCGGCACACGCGAAGCGCCGTTATCGGTATCCCACCCTTCAGCCTTTACACTCACCACGAGCGCATGCTTGGAATGAGCCGACTCATACTGCTCCTGAACATGCTGCTGATACATGTGATACGCCAGCCCGCCGCCCCCGCCAACAACAAGTATCGCCGCGCAGACGATAGCGATCACGACGCCTTTCTTGGACTTCTTGCTGGGGGCGGGCGAACCCACAGGTGCCGGCGCAACCGCAGGGTTGGCTACGGGCATATCCTGTGTCCCGTCAAGCGCAGCCCCACATCCCACGCAAAACCGTGCACCATCAGCAAGCTCAGCACCACAATACGGACAAACCATACCAACCTCCAGCAAGCCTAGAGCTACCCATCTAGCCCAACTGTAAAGCGAAAACCCCAACCCAAGTTGCGCAACAATGAGCCCCAATATAAGTTGCGGTGAAATAGGGACTGATTAGGGCTTTTAACTGCTAAAACAGTCCCTATTTCACCGCAACTTCTAAAGAGGCCTTATCAAGCAGGACTTCTATTGGGAAAAGGGCCCAATACAGCAAAGTGCAATTCAGCCAACCCAAGGCATGGCGCTGTTGCACCCCAAGATAAGCGCGCCGGCCCCATAGTAGCCGCAGGCCGGACACAGGGTTACCTCCCAAATCTTTCCGCAGGACGGAGGAGCCCCCGCAGCGCGAAGCGCGCAGCGGGGGCTCCGACATGTCCGAGGACGATTTGGGAGGTAACCCTGTGCCCGACCGGTGGGATCCCAAAGCCCGCCATGCTTCTTATGTGCAGCAAAGGCAATCCTGCTAAAATACAAAGCGCTCATGTAGTTTAAACGCACGACGATAAGGAGCACCAGTGGGTAACCACTTCCGTACCTCCGGTGCGGGCGATGAAGCCCCCAAGACGCAGCCGAGCGTCGCGGGCAGTCGTTTCGCCACTCCGGATTCAGAGGATCAGCTGTTTAGCCCGATCCCCGCACAGCCGGCAGATCAGGCACAGCCGGCGGCAGATCCCTTTGCCTACAACCCCACCAACGATGTTGCGCTTTCCGGCACGGCTGGCTTTGAGCCCGTTCAGACGGTGACCGCCCGCGTGGCTCAGCCTCAGATGAGTGCCGCCGCGCCGCAGCCTACCATGGCCGGCATCCCCGATCCCATGGCCCCTGCGGCTCCCGCGCCGCAGCCCGCGCAGTCCGGTCTTTTTGCCGGCATTCCCGACCCCACGCAGCCTGCGGCTCCCGTGGTCGAGCGCGATCAGGCCGCCGAGGTCGCAAGCCTCGACAACGCGCTCAACAACCCCGACTTCACGTCGGTGTTTGCGCCCATCGACCCGCAGGCCAGCCGCAAAAAGATGGCCAAGCAGGCCGGTGTCGAACCCGTCATCCTTATGGAGCACGTCACCAAGATCTATCCGGCGCAGCCCAACAAGCCCGCACTCGACGACATCAACATCGAGATCTATCCGGGCGAGTTCGTCTTTTTGGTCGGCCACTCCGGCTCGGGTAAGACCACGCTGCTGTCGACGCTCAACCGCGACGTCAAGCCCACGAGCGGTCGCATTTTGGTCGCCGGCCAGGACCTTATGAAGATCAAGAACCGCAAGGTTCCGTTCCTGCGTCGTCAGATTGGCGCCGTGTTCCAGGACTTTAAGCTCCTGCCGCAAAAGACCGCCTACGAAAACGTGGCGTTTGCCCTGCAGTGCATCGGCAAGCCCAAGGGCGTCATTCGCAGCCAGGTGCCCGAGGTGCTGCGTCTGGTCGGTCTGGCCGACCAGATGGACTCGCTGCCCGATCAGCTTTCCGGTGGCGAGCAGCAGCGCGTGGCCGTTGCCCGCGCTATGGTCAACCGCCCGCCGCTGCTGATTTGCGACGAGCCCACGGGCAACCTCGACCCGGCGATTTCGCTGGGCATCATGAAGCTGCTCGAGCGCATTAACCGCACCGGTACCACCGTGATCGTCGCTACGCACGACCGCGAGATGGTCGATAGCATGCACCGTCGCGTGATCGCCCTCGAGGGCGGCCACGTAATCCGCGACCAGGAGAGGGGAGGTTACGGCAACTATGGCACCAACTAACGTGGGCTACTCGCTCAAAGAGGCAATCAGCCACTTCTTCCGTAACTGGACCACCTCGCTCGGCGCCGTCATCACGATTTTCCTTTCGCTGTTTATCATCGGCCTGTTCATTATGGGTTCCGCGATGCTGAACTCCGTGATCGG
>CABVBR010000158.1 GCA_902496645.1 uncultured Collinsella sp. | reverse complement strand
CATTCGCGTCGACATGCGCCAGATCGGCGTGCGTGACGAGACCCGCCTGGTGGGTGGCTATGCCCAGTGCGGTCAGGAGCTCTGCTGCACGCGCTTTGGTGGACAGTTTGAGCCGGTTTCGATCCGTATGGCAAAAGAGCAGGACCTGCCGCTCAACTCGTCCAAGATTAGCGGTGTCTGCGGCCGCCTGATGTGCTGCCTGCGCTATGAGTTCGAGGCGTACAAGGACTTTAAGAGCCGCGCGCCCAAAAAGAAGACGCTTATCGATACGCCGCTTGGCAAGGCGCGCATCCAGGAATATGACACGCCGCGTGAGCAGCTGGTGTTGCGCCTGGAGAACGGCAAAGTCTTTAAGGTCAACCTGGCCGACATGACCTGCTCTGAGGGCTGCAAAAAGAAGGCCGCCGAGCAGGGCTGTAACTGCCGCCCCGACTGCGTGACGCGCGATGTGCTCGAGCGCATCGAGTCGCCCGAGATGCGCTTGGCGCTTATGGAGCTCGACCGCGAGAACGGCGTCGACGTGGGCGATGGCCTGTCGAGCGCCGACCGTCTGGCGGGGACGACGATGCCCAAGCGCCGTCGCCGCGATGCGGACGCCGATACCCGTGCCGGTCAGAGCCAAGGCGAGGGTCGCGGCCGCGGTAAGGGTCGCGGCAAGGCCGAGGCACCCGAGGCCGAGGAGGCTGCCGGTGGACGTCGCCGCCGCAAGCGCTCGGGTTCGGGCGATGCCGGCGAGGCCGCTCCCGCAGGCAAGAACTCCTCCCGCGAGCGCGAGGCCCAGCAGCCTCAGCAGCAAAACCGCGGCGGTGGCATGAATCCCACGCGCCGTCGCCGCCGTCATTTGTCGAGCGAGGAGCGCGAGGACGCCTTCCGCGCCGCAGCCGCTCGCGAAGCCGGTGCCGCCCCCAAGGGTGGTTCGGGTTCCGATACGCCTGCCGACAAGGGCGGCAAGCAGCGCAACGATGACGAGCGCGCCCCGCGTCCGCGTCGTCGCCATTCCTCGGGCACGCAGCAAAAGCCCTCGGTGCCCTCCGTGGCCGATCAGGTCTCGGATGGCGAGGTCAAGGTCACGCGCCGTCGCCCCGGAGATGGCGGAGGCGCGGCCGCCAAGGCCGCGCGCGGCGCTGCTCGCGACGAACACGAGTCGCGTGAAGATCGTGGTGGCGAGGGTTCGGCCGACCAGGGCCAGAAGCGCCGTCGCCGTCGTCGTTCCCGCAAGCCGCGTCAAGATGGTGGCGAGGGCTCGACCCAAAACTCGTCCGCACCGCAACCGCCCACCGGCGAATAGTGCCCGCAAACGGATTTAACCTGCCTGACCCCAAACGCGTCGGGGTACCATGACGCTGAATCAACAACCCTCCCTGCGACCGAGCGTAGGGAGGGTTGTGTCGTGAAGAGACATTTGGATGTGTTGGGATGCCTGCAAGGTGCTGGCATCCTACCGTTCGCGGACGAATTGTTACCGTTTGCCGAGCAGGCGGCGCACGAGGCGCTTGAGGCGTTGTCGCCCACGCGATGTGCTGGCTGCGAGCGCGCCGGCGCGCTTATTTGCCAAGACTGCCTGGCCGCGCTCGCGCTCATTGACCCACGTTATAGCTGCACCCGATGCGGAGCCCCGTTTGGAGACTTGCTGTGCACCGAGTGCTCGGTCGAGGGTGCGTCTTCGGCGATGGCCGAAGCGCTCGACCGGTGCCTGGCATGTGCCGTTTACACACATCCGCTGCCGCGGATCATTAAAGCGTACAAAGACGCGGGCGAGCGACGCCTGGCGCCGTATCTGGCAGAGCTGCTATACGACACCGCCTTACATGCCCAGGTCGCGGCTCCCGATCGCTACGGCGGTGTGTTGTCCGGCGCCGATGCCGTGGTGTTTGTGCCCGCGACGGCGGCGGCGTTTCGGCGACGCGGCTTCGATCATATGGAAGCCATCGCGCGCCCATTTTGTGAGCTGTCGGGTGTTCCGCTGCTCGACGCTCTCGTTAAGTACGGCCATGGCGACCAGCGTGAACTCGGTCGTGAAGAACGCCGCGAACGCGCCCGAGGCATGTACGAGACGGTTGAGGACGTGCGGGGCCGCCGCCTGCTGCTTATCGACGACGTTATCACCACGGGTGCGACGATGGCAGCGGCTTCGGCGGAACTCAAGCGCGCCGGTGCCGCGGCCGTTGATGGCCTCGCTATCGCACGCGTTTGGTAGGGGTGATTCGTGTGGCGGTAAAGATTGAGCGGTGCAACGAGCCGACAGGCGAACAGCTAGCGGCTTCCATAATCCTAACAGGCGCCTCGGCGCTACGCATGATGCGCGCCGAGCGCCGGCAGATGGGCTACATCGGCTGGAAGGACCTTGAGCCCGAGGAGGAGCGCCGCGTGCTGTGTACGTCATCGCCTTCGACCGAGGATATCTATCTTCCCGACCTGGTGCGAATTGGAGCCAAAAGCGGCGAGGTGCAAGAAGATCTGTGCTTGCTGGTGGGATCTGCGGCGCAGCGCCGACGCATGCCTGGCGTGGGCTGGTCCGTGTGTTCCGGGTTGCCTGTCGGCTCGATTCTAGAGGTGGAACCGGGGGTGTGCAGCCTATCTCCCGAGGCCCTTTGTGTTGCCGTCGCCCGCGAGGTCGGCTGTATCCAGGCGTTTGCTCTGGCCCAGGAACTGTGTTCCAAGATTTCACTAAGCGATCGCGGGAAGTATCTACCTCCCTATACCTCGCCTGTTGCGAATAGACTTGCAAAGGACAAGGACCAACCGGCAGACGTGGGCTACTTTGAAGTCGAGCCGGTGCTGACGCCCGATCGCCTGGCAGATTACCTCGCGGCATGCAAGGGGAGTGCGGCCAAACAACTGCGGCGGCTGTGTCCCTATCTGTCGGAAAACCTGCGCTCACCCATGGAGTGCATCATGCTTGCCATGTTTTCGCTTCCGTTTTCCTATGGCGGATTTGCCTGCGGTCCCTTTAAGACCGACTACAAGATCGAGTTCGATGACCGCGCGCAAGCAATCTCGGGGATGTCCCATGCAGTTTGCGATGCATATCAGGAGGCGGCCCGGTTTGACCTTGAATACAACGGTGAGCTGGGTCATTCCTCTCGAAGGGGACGTGTCCATGACGAAAAACGCAACACGGGCTTGATTACTATGGGAATCGAGGTCGCGACGGTCAATAACGGGATGCTCTGCGACATGGAGGCAATGGAGGCACTCGCATGGCGCATCCACCAGCGCATGGGTAAGCGATATCAGAATCGCGTAGAGGCGCGTCGAAAGAGGCAAGATGCTCTGCTGAATACGCTCCGAGCGTGCTTTGGGCTCAAGCCGGCGTAAAACTATGGCTTTATAGGGTGTCTGTTTATATGCCCTGTGCAAAAAACGGCAAATATGAGTACTGTTACTAGATTAGTGGCAGCAAAAACAAAGAAACTTGGGCCGAAAATTTGGATTCATTGAAGAGATAATAAACGGATGTGGAATATCTTGGCGCCAAGCAGGCTGTGCGGAACTCAAAAAGGGCTCGCGGGGCGGAAAAACGCTGCTACTAAATTGATAACAGTACTCATATTTGCCGTTTTTTGCACACGGCACCCTGAGGCGGGTGCCCCGGAGCTCCCCGTAGGGGGGGCTCCGGGCTTCATGGGGACACGAATGGTCCGCTCCGACCTGCAAAATCTGTGCTCACGGTGCGAATGACGCCCCTAACCTTAAACTTTAGCTTGAACTTAGCTATAATGCGCTACGTTCCTGCCAGGCTGTGGTTGCGGACGGACGAAATGTCCATCCTAGTCCAAGACAGACGCGGTCAAAGGGATCCACGTAAGCGACCGCGTGCGCGCGGCGCGATCATGGCGCGTTCTAGATGTAAGCCGCACCGTCCGTTCTACTTTCTTTGGGGCAATACCGCCTCGCGGGCGAGCGGGTCAGTCGTGAAGGTGGCTGCGGCCTCCCGAGCAAACACCCCGGTGCGCAAGTGTGGGGTCAAATACCAGGTCAGCTGGTGGGAACAACCCGTTATTCCGCGCAACGCACGGATTGTATACGACACAGAAGGCAGGGTAGTGGACATGGTGAGGGGCAGCTTGATGCACGCGGCTCGGTTAGGTGCTGGGACCGCAGCGGTCATTGCCGTTTTGGGCCTGAGCGGATGCGCGTTCAACCCGCTGTCTACGTTCACGACTCCCACGATCGACCAGATCGAGTACGAGACCGTCACGCCGGCGGTGTCGGACGATGCCCTGGTCACTCCCGGAACCCTGACGGTCGCCCTCGATACTTCCGATGCGCCGCAGGCCATGCAGGACGCCGACGGCGAGCTCACGGGGTATGCGGTTGACGCCGCCC
>CABVBR010000157.1 GCA_902496645.1 uncultured Collinsella sp. | reverse complement strand
GAGCGTTGCCGGTGATCCGCGTCTCGCGCGCTTGGTGCGCATGACGGCCGCCAACGTCGGCGCCCTGTGCTCTATGTCCGTTGATCGAATCGAGGACATCCGTATGGCTGCCGAGGAAGCCTTCATCTTTGGCTGCACGGCCGTTGATTCCGACGATATCTCGATCAAATTCGATGTCGACGAATCGCATGTGGGCATGACCTTTACCTTTGGCGACCAGGCGACTGTCGATGAGGATGACCAGGCTGCCGTGTATGCCGAGCTCATTCTTGCAAGCGTGTGCGATTCCTACGAAAAGACTGCGGCGCCCTTAACGCTTTCCCTCGACCTCAAGGCGGATATCTAATATGACCGAACGTTCCCGGAGCGGCAAGACCGCTTGGGACAAGGAGAAAACCCGCGAGCTGTTTCGCCGCTATAAGGAGACCGGTGATCCGGACGCCCGCGAGCAGCTCGTCATGTCCCATATGAATCTGGTAAGGTTTCTTGCCAATAAATTTAAGAACCGCGGTGAGCCGCTCGACGACCTCATGCAGGTGGGTTATCTGGGCTTGCTCAAGGCTATCGACCGCTTTGACCCTGAGCGCGGACTTGAGTTCACGACGTTTGCCACGCCCACCATCCTGGGCGAGATTAAGCGCCACTTCCGCGACAAGGGCTGGAGTGTGCGCGTGCCGCGTCGTCTGCAGGAGCTCTCTGCCAAGGTTAACCAGGCCACCGATAAGCTCACCAACGAGCTTCAACGTTCGCCCAAGGTTGAGGAAATCGCCGATTACCTGGGCGTGACCGTCGACGAGGTGCTCGAAGCCATGGAATCGTCCTCGGCCTACACCTCGGTGCCCATCGAGGCCCCCGGTGCGTCCGATTCCGATGATGCGCCTTCGATTCTCGATCGCTATGCCGACGACGACAACGAGCTCGACTTTACCGATGACCGCCTGGTAATCGAGGAAGCCATCCGCGATTTCTCGCCGCGCGAGCGCGAGGTTATCGAGCTGCGCTTCGTTAAGGGCATGACCCAGATCGAGATTGCCAAGAAGCTTGGCATCTCGCAGGTGCAGGTCTCGCGCCTGCTGCGCCGTACCCTTAAGAAGATTCAAGATAAGATCGACCCCGACGGAGTGATGGTTCGTTCATGAGTGAGCACCCCCAACAAATCGACCGCACGCTGCGTGATACCCGTATTCTGACGCTGCGCATTTGGGGCGTCGTCGGCTGCATTGTCATCGCTGCCGTCATCTTTAACCTTATGGGCATCCTGGCGCCGGTTATCGAGTTTTTGGCAGTCGGTTCCATCATCGCTTTTGTCATGTCGCCGATCACCAACTGGCTCGAGCATCACGGCGTGAATCGCGGCATCGGTTCGCTTATCGCGCTTATTGTGGTCGTGGCGGTGCTCGTTGGTATTGTCTGCATCCTCTCGCCTATTTTGCTCGGTCAAATCATGGAAGTCCTGAGCCGCCTGCCCGAGCAGCTTCGTGTTGCGGGTGGCGATCTCAACGAGATGCTCTCGCACGCCAAGACGCTCAACAACACGCCGCTCAAGGAGTATCTGGACGACAATCTTTCTTCGCTGGTTACCGTAGCGTCCAAGTACGTCTCGCAAATCGCTGCCGAGCTCGGTCGCGGTGTATTCCCGCTCATTACCAATACGGCCTCGCAGCTGTTCGTCATCTTCCTGGGCTTGGTGCTTGCCTATTGGTTGGCCTGCGACTATCCCCGTATGCACCACGAGGTCTGTACCATCATCGGACAGGAAAAAGAGACCTCGTACCGCTTTATGGTTGCCATCCTTTCACGCTCGGTCGGCGGCTATATGCGCGGCATGGTCGTGACGTCCATCTGCGGTGGCTTTTTGGCTTTTATCGGCTTTACGCTTATTGGCCATCCATACGCAGCGCTCATGGCCATCTTTACCGGCATTATGCACTTGGTTCCGGTTGTCGGTCCCTGGGTGAGCGCGGCGATCGCCACGGTGCTCGGTTTTATGTTCAGCCCTATGCTGGCGTTATGGACGCTTGTCGTGACCATGGTGGCTCAAAACGTCACCGATAATGTCATTTCGCCCAAGGTCATGCAGAGCTCGGTGCAGGTGCATCCCGTTATGAGCCTGACGGCTCTCGTTATCGGTTCGGCACTCATGGGTCCCATCGGCATGGTTATCGCCATTCCGCTGTGCGCGGCCCTCAAGGGCATCTTCGTCTACTACTTTGAGAACGAGACCGGCCGTCAGCTCGTGGCATACGACGGCGCCGTGTTTAAGGGCACTCCGTATCGCGATACCGAGGGTAACCCAGTTGCCGCCTACGACGCGCTTGGCGACGATACGTTCATCTATGAGTCCGAGCTCATCGGCAACGAGACCGCGCCCGAGGCCAAGGCCATGCCCAAGCCCGAACTCGATAATCCCTGGATCAAGCTCTCGGGTCTTCAGCCCGACGCGACGGGTTTCTTTAAGAACCCCTTTGCCAAGGACGACGACACAAGCTCTGACGACGACACCAAAACCGGCATCGACGGCTCCATGGACGATTCGGATTCCAAATAGGCCCTGTTAGCGTTTCTTGATGTTGTAAATAACAATAAACGCGATCAAAGCGATTGATAAGGGGCCAGCCACATAGAAAAAGATGGCGTCAATTGCGCTTAGGGTGTAATACGCTTTATCGCCAGATGTTACTGCGTACAATGCGTAGCCAAATCTCGGCTGGTTCACATACCAGCTCGAGTAAGCGAAGATTGCTAAAAGGGCTACTGAGGTTAGTGCATTCACGACAAACCGTTTGCTATTCATCGATCGCTCCTTCCGGACGATTCTTATATGCAATTATACCGAATTAATTTTTTTCAAAGTATTTGACAGACCTAAATAACGTGCACTTTCGCTGGAGGGTCGCTGTTTGGCGGCCCTCTTTTTTGCACGGGCGCGGTGGGATGGTAATATCGTTACGTTTGAACTGTTTCGATGTGAAACCGAGGAGATTCCCTCTATGAGTGCTGACTACCCGTCAATGACTACGGCCGAGATTCGCTCCAAGTTCCTCAACTTCTTTGAGGAGCGCGGTCTTAAGCTCTATCCTTCTTCGTCCCTCGTCCCCGACGATCCTTCGCTGCTGCTTGCCAACGCCGGCATGAACCAGTTTAAGGAGTACTACCAGGGCAAGAAGACCATGAAGGAGATCGGCGCGATCTCCTGCCAGAAGTGCGTCCGCACCAACGACATCGACTGCATTGGCGAGGACGGCCGTCACCTGTCCTTCTTTGAGATGCTCGGCGACTTCTCCTTTGGCGGCGTCTCCAAGCAGCAGGCTTGCGCTTGGGCCTTTGAGCTCATCACCAAGGAGTTCAAGCTGCCGCTCGACCGCCTGTACTTCACCGTCTTTACCGAGGACGACGAGACCCATGACGTGTGGCGCTCCCTGGGCGTTGCCGAGGATCACATCTCGCGTCTGGGCGAGGACGACAACTTCTGGGCCGCTGGCCCCACCGGCCCCTGCGGTCCGTGCTCCGAGATCTACTTTGACATGGGCGAAGAGGTCGGTTGTGGCAGCCCCGACTGCAAGCCCGGCTGCGACTGCGACCGCTTCCTTGAGTTCTGGAACCTCGTGTTTACCCAGTACGATCGCCAGGAGGACGGCTCCATGCCGGAGCTGCCGCACCGCAACCTCGATACGGGTATGGGTCTGGAGCGCATGGCCGCTATCATGCAGCACAAGACCGCCAACTACGACGGCGATCTGATGCAGCACCTCATCAAGCTCGGTGAGAAGATCAGCGGCAAGACCTATGACGCCGACGATTACTCCGGTGCCAGCCGCTCCCTGCGCATCATCGCCGACCACTCCCGTGCCGTCGACTTTATGATCTCCGACGGCATCCTGCCCGGCAACGAGGGTCGCGAGTACGTCCTTCGCCGCCTGCTCCGCCGTGCCGTGTTCCACGGTCGTCTGCTGGGCATCGAGGGCGCCTTCCTGACCAAGTTTATCGACGAGGTCAACGCTCAGATGGGCGAGGCCTATCCCGAGCTGCTCAAGAACGTCGCGCTCGTTAAGGGCATCGTCGCCTCCGAGGAGGAGCGTTTCTCCACGACGCTCGACAACGGCCGCGTTTACCTGGACGAGGCCCTGGCCGCGCTTGCCGAGGGCGCTGTCCTTCCGGGCGACGTTGCCTTTAAGCTGCATGACACCTTTGGTTTCCCCATCGACCTGACCGTCGAGATCGCCGGTGCTGCCGGTCACGACGTCGACATGGACGGCTTTACCGCTTGCATGGAGGACCAGAAGGCCCGCGCCCGCGCCAACGCCAAGGGCGATGCCTGGGGCAGCTTCAACGACGTGTGGGTCGAGCTTTCCGACAAGGTTGCCGCGACCGAGTTC
>CABVBR010000156.1 GCA_902496645.1 uncultured Collinsella sp. | reverse complement strand
TGTTTATCATCGGCCTGTTCATTATGGGTTCCGCGATGCTGAACTCCGTGATCGGCACCGTCGAGGATCAGGTCGTCATCAACGCCTTTATTAGCGATGACGCCGACCAGGCAGATGTTCAGGCCTTTGAGGCCGAGCTCAAGACGTGGAGCAACGTCAAGTCCGTGACGTACAAGGACAAGGACGACGCGCTGGCCGAGTACACGAGCAAGATGTCGGGTAACGCCGACGCTACCATGAGCGCGCTCGACGGTCAGAACCCACTGCCGGCTTCGTTTGCCATCGAGATGGACGATCCGTCCATGGTCGAGAGCACGGCCCAGAAGCTCAAGAAGAACGCCGATTTTCAAAAGATCGCGGACGACGGCGACGTTAACGCGAGCGTTCTGTACGGCCAGGAGGAAGTGAGCCGCCTGTTCCAGGTGACGAACTACATCCGTATCGCCGCTGTGGTGCTCGTCGGCCTGCTGACCTTTATCGCGTTCATTTTCATTAACAACACGATCCGCCTGTCCATTACGGCGCGTCGTCGTGAGATCGCGATCATGCGTCTGGTGGGCGCAAGCAACGGCTTCATTCGCGGGCCGTTCATTACCGAGGGCGTGCTGCAGGCCATTTTGGGCTCGCTGCTTTCCATCGGCGTGCTGGAGCTGCTGCGTAACCTGATGGTTCCGCGTCTGCAGGAGAGCATCGGCTGGATGTCGTTTGCGCTGCCGATGCAGTACTACCTGGTGACCTACGCCGCGCTGATTCTGGTCGGCGTCATTATCGGTCTCTTTGGTTCCGCCATCGCCATGCGCCGTTATCTGCGCGTGTAGGCGTTCTTGGAATTCGTTCCTTCAACGGGTCGTCTCTTTTGGGGGCGGCCCGTTTTTTGATCCCTAGGGGACGGCAGGATTGCGGATTATCGTGGTGCTGGTCTTTCTATGTGACCCGCAATCCTGCCGTCCCTAGGGATCATTTGGGTAGACTCTTGGGGTGTAAGCGGCCATCGATAGTAAGGAGGCGCCATGGGGCGCAATAACAAGCATAAGCGTGGAGCTCGCAATAAGCGCGGGCCGGTGCGCAGCGAGCGTCGCCCGAGTCTGACCGGACGCGTGCAGCTCCATGAGCATAGCGCCTACGTTGTAACCGAAAACGGCGACTACAAGGTCATGGGCCGCGGCAAGCGCGAAATTATGGACGGCGATACCGTTGCCGTGAGCATTAAGAACAGCCCGCATGGCGAGCGACGCGCCGTAATCGAGGGCGTCGTCGAGCGTGCGGCCATCAGTGTGGTGGGCACGTACCAGACCGCCGGCCCGCTCGGGGTGATCGAGCCACTTGATTCTCGCCTTAAGGCCGATTTCTTTATTCTGCCGGAGGACACCTCGGCGGAGCGCTTGGGCGTTCATCCGGGTGATGCGGTCGTCGCACGCATTCTGACATATCCGACGCGCCTGGAATCGGGCGCCGTGACGATCGAGCGCCGCATTGGCGGCGATGATGCGCCCGATTTGGGCGTTCAGTATGTGATGGCGCGTTATGGCTATACCGATACTTATCCCGAGGCCGCGCTAGCCGAGGCCGAGGCACTTTCGCTCGATGTGGCCTCGGCACTTAAGGACCCGCTCCGCCGAGACCTGCGCGACCGCTTTGTCATTACGATTGACCCGGTCGACGCGCGTGACTTTGACGACGCCATCTCGCTGGAGCGCACGCCCGAGGGTGGCTACAAGCTGGGTGTCCATATTGCCGACGTTTCGCACTATGTTGCCTGGGACGGACATATCGATCTGGAGGCCCGCCATCGCACGACGTCGGTGTATCTTGCCGATCGCGTGCTGCCCATGTTGCCCGAGCGCCTGTCGAACGATTTGTGCTCGCTGCGTCCCGACGAGGACCGCTTGGCGTTTACCGTCGACATTGAGCTCGACGCGCAGGGTCGCGTGCGCCATTACGATCCCTATCCCAGTGTGATCCGCTCGCGCGTGCGCATGGACTACGACGGCGCCGAGGCGCTGCTGGTACGTGCCGGTGCGGTGGAGTATTCGGTGCTGGAGGGTGCCGCCGAGGATGTTGCCGCGGTTGAAGCCTCGCGCGAGGAAGCGCTCGAGCGCGGGCTTGCGTGCGAGCAAACAGCTCGCGGCTATAACGTCGACTTGGGGGATTTCCTCGTAGCTGCCAACGAGCTCGCCGAGCTTCGCCGTCGTATTCGTCGCGCGCGCGGTTCGGTCGACTTTGATACGGCCGAGATCCGTGCACTGTTGGACGAGGACGGTGTGCCCGTGCAGATCGTGGCCCGTGAGCGCTCGTGCGCCACGTCGCTGATTGAGGAAGCCATGCTGCTGGCCAACGAGTGCGTGGCGGAGTGGCTGGCCGACCGCGATATCGAGGCCTGCTATCGCGTGCATGACGATCCCAGTCCCGACAGCCTGCACGGTGCCGCCGTGGCGTTGGCACAGCTGGGTATCATCGATGACCGTCGCGCTGCCGGCATTGCCCTGGGAAGCCCCGATGAGCTGCAAGCCGCAGTTGACGCGGCCGCCGGTACGGCCAACGCGCCGCTCGTCAACACGTTGCTACTGCGCAGCATGCAGCGCGCACTGTACAAGCCGCGCAACGAGGGCCACTTTGCGCTCGCCGCGCCGTGCTACTGCCACTTTACGAGCCCCATCCGTCGCTATCCCGATCTGGTGGTACACCGTGTGCTCAAGCTGCAGCTGGCCTACGAGCAACTGGGCGGCAAGGACGCCTTGGTGCGTACGCCGCGGCTGATCGGTAAGGGTCGCGAGTCCCTGCCGCGCATCTTGCCGCAGATTTGCCGTGCGTGCAGCGATGCCGAGCGTGCGGCCGACGCCGCCAGCCATGCGACGCAAAAGATCAATATCGCCCAGTACTACGAGGACCGCCTGGGCGAGCGTTATGCCGGAACCATCTCGTGGGTCAGCAGCATGGGGCTCTTTGTACGCCTGGACCTGACACAGGTCGAGGGCCTGGTTTCGATCAAGAGCCTGGGCAACGAGTGGTTCGAGTTTGACGAGGACGCGCTCACGCTCACGGGTGCCGACACGGGGACCCGCTTTGAGCTGGGACAGCGCGTGATCATCGAGGTCTCGCGCGTCAACACCACGCGTGGGCACTTGGACTTCAGGCTTATTCATTAGCTGGAATTTGGTGACTGATAGAGAACGGGGCGGTCTTTCGGGGCCGCCCTTTTTTGTGGCACCTCAATCGTCTTGTCGTACGCTCGCTTGCCCTTCTGCTTGCGATATGGGAGATAAAACCTACCAAAATAAACCTGTCCCTTTTTGGCAGGTTTACGAGAGAGCGGGGATGATATGGCAACGGTCTATGGGTATGCGCGCGTGAGCTCGCGCGACCAAAATCTGAATCGGCAACTGGATGCGCTGGGTGCCTATGGCGTGGATCCGGCGAATATCTTTGCCGATCACGCGAGCGGCAAGGACTTCGACCGACCGCGGTATCGCGACCTGCTGTGCGCGTTGGATTCCGGCGATGTGCTGGTGGTGCTTTCTATCGATCGCCTGGGCCGCAACTACAGCGAGATCCTCGAGGAATGGCGGTGCATTACCAAAGAGCTCGGCGCTGCCATCGTGGTGCTGGACATGCCGTTGCTCGACACGCGCGCTAGAGACTGCGGTGGGTCGGATGTGACGAGCACGCTGATCGCCGACATTGTTTTACAGCTGTTGAGCTATGTGGCGCAGGTGGAGCGCGAGAACATTCACCGGCGCCAAGCCGAGGGCATTGCGGCGGCGCGAGCGCGCGGCGTGCGCTTTGGCCGGCCCCGCAAACCCTGTCCTCCGCAATTTGAGCTGGTACGCGATACCTACGAGGCGGGTGATATCACGCGGAGCCAGGCGGCAAAGCGGCTGGGCGTGTGCGTAGGGACGTTCGACCGTTGGATGCGCGAGATGGAGTAGGGGCGTCGCGTTCCTTTGGCGCCCCGATTCGAACATTTTGGATTTCGCTACGGCGGCAATCGCATTTGGGGGTACACTCGCTGCTGCTCAAAAAATGACGGAGGTTAGCCCTTGGCGCGTGTGAAGCACATAGTCGGATGGATTTCGGTTGCTCTGTTGGCCGTGACGCTGACAAGTATTTGGATGCTGACGGAGCAGAACGTGGAGCAGACGTCGTCGCTCAGCGAATCGACCGCGCACGTGGTGGAAGGACAGGCCGCGGGCGTTCAGACCGACGCCGCGCAGGAGTCCCCGGCGGGGGATACCGCCGAGGGCGCGGATTCAACGGCTGCCACCGTTCATCCGGACCCGCTTGCCCCTGTTCGCCTGTGGATGGGTACCAATATCCGCCGCGTCGCGCACACCGTCGAGTTCTTCTTTGTGGGGCTGTTCGCTTCGGCGGCAGCGGCATGCCTGGGCGAGCG
>CABVBR010000155.1 GCA_902496645.1 uncultured Collinsella sp. | reverse complement strand
AGTCGAGGCCGTAGCCCACCACAAAGGCATCGGGGCAATGGGTTCCAACATACTTTGGCGTGACGGCCGAGGTACGGTCCTCAACGTCCTTCCACAGGAAGGCGGCGACCTCCAGAGAAGCGGGCTTGCGGCTCTCGAGGTTCTTCATCAGATACTTGAGCGTCAGGCCCGAGTCCAGAATGTCCTCGACGATCAGCACGTCGCGACCGCGGATGTCGATATCCAGGTCCTTAATGATACGCACGATACCGGAGGACTTCACTCCGTCGCCGTAGCTCGAAACAGCCATGAAATCGATATTGGTCGGCAGCTCGATCTTGCGCATCAGGTCGCCCATAAAGACCACGGCGCCACGCAGGACCGCAATCAGCACCAGATCCTTACCCGCGTAGTCGCGAGTAATCTCCTCGCCCAGGCGAGAGACGATACCGTCGATATCCTCCTGCGTAAACAGAACCTTCTCGATATCCGGATGTTGAGAAGCCATGACAACCCTTTCTTGTGCTTATCGTCCACACACCGCCGTATGGACGCGAACTACACATTCTAGCAGCGCACGGGGTATATTTTCTAGCCCGTACGCCATCAGCGCGGGAATACCGTCAACGTCGCACAGAATAGCTGGCGTGGGATGCTATTCCGCATCGACCACACGAAGCAGATACGCCACGCGCGTTGCGGCCGTGCATTTAAAACGCTCGTCCGTGCGAACGCCTGCGACCCATACCACGGCACCTCCCGGAGCCGTTCTCACCACAGGAACGCCTGCGCGCTCAGAGACGGGAATACGAGCCTCGTTGAGCAGGTCGGACACCTTCTTACTTCGCCCACTCATGCCCAACGGACACATCACATCCCCCGGCACGGGACCGTCTACCCACAGACGCGCCAAACGCGCCTCGGCGGGAATCTCCCCGCGCGAGCCGGCGAGCATCCGTTCGCTATCGCGATCGGCAAAGCCCAGCGTCGCGGCATCCACCATAGCGGCCACCCCTCCGGCACCCGCGAGTTCACGGGCACGGCGCACAATATCGCACCCCGGCTCGACGGCCATCGTCTCTGCCACCAGGATGCGGCCCGCCCCCAGCGGCAATCGACCGGGAATGGTGACCCAATCGGCAACTAACCCCTCGCGCGCCGCCGAGGCCTTGAATGACAGCATGCCAAACTCCACGCGCGCATCGATTCCCGCCGGCAGCGTGACCGAACCCGAGCCTTCGGCGACACAGGCAAGCACGCGCTCCACATGCCGCATCTCCGGGCGAGTGTCGGGGTCGATATGCTTAATTGCCAGTCGCACCATGCGCCGAGCAATCACCACCTCGGCCGCGGCCAGTCGGCGAGCGTCAAGGACCAGTGCACCCGCCGCCTCCTTACGCAGGCAGCTTCGAAACGCCTGCGCGGAAAGCTGGGAAAGAAAGGCATCCTCATCGCCTAAGATCTCGCAGGCGGCGCCAATCGTCTTACAGACGCTCGCGTTGCGCTGCGCCACCACCGGCATCACCCGATGGCGCACGTAGTTACGCAAGTACGACACGTCCTCGTTGCTCTCGTCCTCTCGCCACGGCTGACCATGCACCTGCAGATAGCCCACGAGCTCATCATGAGTCAGGTCGAGCAAGGGACGCACCACGATATTCCTCCGGCGAGGAATGCTCGATAGACCAGCGGGCCCCGAACCCTTAATCGCGTTCATCAAAAACGTTTCCGCGCGATCCGAAGACGTGTGCGCGGTGCAGATACGAGCCGCCGTTCGCGGTGCCCCCGTCTGGGCGCAGAGCTCGCGGACATACCTCCGCGCCGCGGCATAGCGCACCTCGCGGGCAGCCGCCTCGATATTGCCCGATTCATCATCAAAATAGGCATGCTCAACACACAGCGGCAAGCCATATTGTGCGCATAGGCCGCGCACAAAGGCCTCGTCGCTATCGGATGCCTCACCGCGCAGATGATGGTTCACATGCAGCACGTGCAGTCGCTCGCGCGCGATGGGAGCTACACCACGCCCATCCTGAATATCCAACTTTGATGTGCACGCCATAAGGAGCAAAGCCGTCGAGTCCGCACCACCTGATACCATGAGCACCACGGGGGCAGCCGTCTGCCGCGTTGCCAGAGCTTTATCATCAGCCCACGATGCAGCATGGTGTCCATAATGCTGAGATACCGTTGGCATTTGCTTCCTCCTCTATTCGTTCGCACCCATTGTATCCTTTGGAATCTTATGTCTCGTCTGCACCTTCATATCCTTGGCAGCGGCTCAAAAGGCAACTGCGCGCTCATCGAAGGCCCCCGGGGGCTCATCATGATTGACGACGGTCTTTCTCGCCGCGAGACATTAAAGCGCATGGCAGAACTGGGGCTCTCGGCAGACAACGTCTCGGCTCTTCTCATTACTCATGAGCATACCGATCACATCAAGGGCCTCGATGTCTGGTGCAAGCACTGGCACGGCCCCCTCTTTGCCAGCAGGGGCACACTTTCGAGCAAAGAAAATCTTTCGCATCTGCCTGTCGAGGAATTCGATCCCGGTGACACCCTATCCATTGCCGGCATCCACGTGCAAACCTACTCAACATCACACGATGTCATCAATCCAGTCGGCTATCGATTCGACGCACTCGATGATTCCATCGGCTTTGCCACCGACACCGGAGAGCTATCGAGCCAGGCCATGAACACCCTCAAAGATTGTCGAGTCCTCGCGCTCGAAAGCAACCACGATGTGACCATGCTGCGCGAGGGAGAATATTCCCGCTTTCTTCAGGAGCGCATCCTATCTACAAAAGGGCATCTGTCCAACGATCAGGCAGCCAAAGCCGCACGCAAGCTTGTTACCGATCGCACCGAACAGCTCATTGCCATGCATATCAGCCAAGATAACAATCGCCCGAGTCTTACCGTCAAAAGCTATGCCAAAACTCTAGCCGCAACCCTGGATGACGAGGTCGGCAGCTCCGCCACCCTTCTCCAAGGATCGCGAAATCTCTCGATACGCCCCGCAAGCCAGAATCGGCCAGCAACCATTCAATAGACTGTCCTAGACAGCAAAAGGGGCCGGGAATCGCTTCCCAGCCCCTTTTGTTATCTTTTAATAGCGCAGAACACCAACGAAGTTAGTCGATGGAGATCTTCGTAACGTTCTTCTTCTCGACGATCTTGGGAACCGTAACGGTAAGGATGCCGTCGGCGTACTTAGCCGAGAGACCCTCGCTCGAAGCATCCTTGAGATACACACCACGCGTCGCGCTGTACGAGCTGAACTCCTTCTGCAGGAAGTTCTTGCCCTCGTTCTCCTCGTCTTCCTCGACATTCACGCTAATGGAGAGACGGCCCTCGTTAAGCTCGACATCGATATCGTCCTTGGCGACGCCGGTAAGATAAGCCTTAACCTCATAGCCATCGCCCTTATCCTCAACGTCAACGGGGAACGCCTTAGAGGCAATCGAGCCGTTCGCTAGGTCACTCATATCATCAAACAGATCGAACAGCGAGCTTGCAGAGGGACGAACGCCAAAAACCGAACGATAAGGAACCATGCTTGCCATGTTTACCACTCCTTTATAGGACTGCCGAGTCATCTTCCAGGTGACTGGGACTTCTTTTGACGCTCTTATATATGCCCACCCGATGCTCATATATACATCGACTATAAAGTTTTTTGAGTCCAGTACTATAAGCATATCTAAGTGTGTAGCACTAAGGTTTTAGGAAGGTTAAGGTTCTTTGAACCAGAGCTTAAATAACGAGTATGTCCACAGCTACAAATAACAAGGGGCTTACAATGAGCGCGTACACGTTGTTGGTAACGAGCTAAAGGGCATCATGGACGACCAAAACCAGAACAATATGTTTATGCCGACGCAGGGGGAAGATATTTCCACGCAGCCGCCACGGTTCCATCGCCCCCACATCTCGCAAGAGCCCATTAATGATGCAGAGCCCGAATATGTGACGAGAAATCGATATCAAACGCTCGAGGATGCCCAAACGGGACGTAAGCATATGGGCGTCGCATCGGGCGATCCCGTATATCTAAAAGATGCACCGTTATCAAAAAACAGCGCAATCAATGACGACCCGACGAAAACGCCCATAACTCGGCAGCAAAGAGGTCCCCGACCTAAGCAAACCTTAACGCATTCGGCTCGTTATCTCGAAACGCCAAAACAGGGAAAATCAATCTTCGTTTCGTCAAATAAACGACGCAAGCAGCATCGACTGACAATCCTGCTTTTGATCATTGTGGTCATAGCAGTTGCACTTGTGATTCGATTTATTGTCTTTAAATAAAAGCTCATTACCCATAAGCCCAACCGGGTTACAGGTGAACTGCAACGACATTGTGAAGTGTTAACGCAAAAAAGGGGGAGGCCGCGAGGCCTCCCCCTTCTCAATTCTCATGTACGGCTC
>CABVBR010000154.1 GCA_902496645.1 uncultured Collinsella sp. | reverse complement strand
GGCTACTCTGCTCGACCCCACCACGCAAGAGCTCACGCACGGCCCCATCGACGGCTGCGGTTCCATCCTCGCCAGCTACGGCGGTGGCCGTATCTCCGTCGAGCTTGCGCACTCCAAGATCACGAATGACCTGCTGCCCTCGCAGATCGAAGGCGAGCGTGGCACTATCCAGATCGATCATCTGTCCACGCCCCGCAACGTCCGCATCGACTATCGCGGCGATGTCGTACGCGGCTCGGCGACCGAGGCACCGCGCGAACAGGGCGACAACGGCCGTGTGCTCGGCCTGCCTAAATCGAGCAACACTATGGAATACGAACTCACAGACTTTATCAGCGCCATCGGCGGTATCGATAACGTAAAGGAAGAGATTTGGGAGACCCCGACGGGACGCCACGAGCTCGGACACTACCGCGATGTCACGCTCGTCTCACTGCGCATCATGGATGCCGTACGCCAGCAGGCGGGTATCACGTTCCCAGCCGATGCAGAACAGCAGGCCTAGCAATGGGCTTCTTCGACACGTTCTTCTCCAGCGTCACCGGCGGCAGTCGAGAACCTCAAACACCATCGAACGTCGAGCTCGAGCTGCGCCGCAGGCTTACCGTGCTCGCAGGCGACGAGGCCACCCAAGACACTCCCTTGCGCTATTTCCTGCGTTGGACGGGACAAGTCCAGGGCGTCGGTTTTCGCTTCACCAACACCAACCTCGCGCAGGCACGCGCGCTCACCGGCTGGGTGCGCAATATGGAAGACGGCTCAGTCGAGATGGAAGTGCAGGGCGCACCGGCAAATATCCTGTCTCAGCTCGAGGCACTTCATGCCTCCTACGAGCGCATGGGAACGCGTTTTCGCCTCGAAGACGCCCAGGCCCGAGCCCCGCTTGCCAATGAAGACGGTTTCAGTCCTTGTTATTAGTATTGTGTGCTAAATACGGTATCATTTACTTACGACCGTTGATAGAAAAGAGGCGAGGCGCATGGCGGTGCAAAGAAGGAATACCAGGCAGCGAAAGCTGGTTCTTGACGCCGTGCGCCAAAGCTATAACCATCCCACCGCCGACGAAATCTACAACGTCGTGCGCGAGCAGGACGACAAAATCAGCCGCGGCACGGTCTATCGCAACCTTAATCTCCTGGCCGACGCCGGCGAGATCCTCTCCATCAAGACGCCGGGCGGCAGCCGCTTCGATCGCACGATCGAGCCGCATGCGCATATCATCTGCACCTCATGCAGCCGCGTCATCGACGTACCGCTCCCCTTCGATGCCCAGCTCGACGCCAAAGCGTCCGAGCAAATCGGCTGGCACGTCACGTCGCACTACACCATCTTCGAGGGTCTCTGCCCCGACTGCCGGTAGATGTTTGGAACATGCCTTAAAATCCACCTTTCCGCACTTTGCAGCAAAAAGTAGATTTCTAGACATGTCCCAAATGTCTACTCAGCAAGTAGACGACGCAGCTCTTCTTCGACCGTGCGCGTGTAGCGGACACGGTCGTTGATGCCGCGCATGGTGGGGTTGCAGCTCTCCATCAGATAGGGATGGCCCACGACGTTGAGCATGTCGCGATCGTTCTCATTGTCGCCAAACGCCATCATCTCATCGGGCGAAATCCCCAGAGCGCGACCGTAATCGGCAAGCGCGGAGCCCTTGCCCGAATCGAAACCGATAAAGTCCGTCCATTCGGTTCCCGATGTCATGACATCGACTCGATCGCTAAAGTGGCGCTCGAAATACTCCAGTGCCGCCTGCTGCTCTGCCTCGGGCGTCTGGAAGGCGATCTTAATGACATCCTCGTCAATGTCTTCGGGACGGTCGACTACCGCCACATCACAATGGACCTCATAACGCAGGTGGTCAACAAACGCATCGTTGCTGCTCATGGTGTAGAGGTGTCCCTCGCACGAAAGGGTCACGTCGGCATGGGGGTACGCAACCACGGCATTCGCGATATCCATGGCCAGGCCACGCTCCATAGAACGCTTGACCACGGCACGCCCCTCGCTCATGACCAGGGCTCCGTTTTCGCATACATAGGCGAGTTCATCGGCCACCGGGGCAAACAGGTAGCGCAGGCTCGCATATTGACGGCCGCTCGCCGGCATAAACACGATACCGCGACGATGCAGCTCATCGATAAGCTCAAAGACCTCGGAACGCGGCTCGCGCTCCCCCGGATGCAGCAACGTGCCGTCCAAATCGCATGCAATCAGCTTGATTCCCTCAAGACCCATATGCTTCCCCCAAAGCCTCCTATCAACAGCAAGACGGACTTTGATTGGTCGCCCCTCAAAGCCCGTCTTACGCATACGCGCACTTAGCCGCGCGTCTTTTTAACGATGGTAAAGTCGGGAGCCATGCTCACGACGACCTCCGCCGCACTCGACGCAAAGCGCCGGTCCGCATCGAGTTCACGGGTAACCACCGAGAGCCGAACACCCTCGACACCCCGAAGCATGCGGCCCAAAACAGGCTGCACCGGCGTATACATGCGCACGGTATGCTCGTCCGAGTCACCCCGGAAGAGCGGCGCATGCATGTTGCCGATCTCCCAGCACGCATGCGCGAGTGCAATCGGATCCATGCGGTCGACTTCGACCAAATAAACCTCGGCGCTGCGCAGGCGCACGACAACCGCCACGGACACCACGCCCGAACGGTCAATGACGAGCACATCGCCATCGGCAAGACGACCGCCGTCGGCAGTATCCAGCCGAACATCAATCGTGCGCCCCAGCTCCGTCACGCCCACAAACGCGCATACATCAGCCTGATCCCAATCGAGCAGCAGCTCGTCAACTTCAAAGACACCGCCCAGCTCCCGGCGAAGCAGGAGTTCATAGGACGGATCGTTGAGATTTCCCAAGCATGTCGTCGAAATCAAGCGTTCAGGCATACTCTAGCCCTCAACCTCGACGAGCTCGATATCAAAGTTGAGGTCCTTGCCGGCCAGCTCGTGGTTGGCGTCGAGCGTCACGGCCTCGGGCGTTACGTCGATGACTACGGCGGGGACGGGCATACCGCTCGGCGTAGACAGGAAGAGCTTCATGCCCTTCTCGATCTGCTCGATGTTGGGAACCTGTTCGGCCGGGAAGGTCAGGACCATCTCGGGGTTGTGCTCGCCGTAGGCATCAGCAGCAGGAATGTGCACGGTCTTCTTCTCGCCCACCTGCATGTCGACAACAGCGGCGTCGAAGCCCTTAATCATCTGGCCGGCGCCACAGGTGAACTCCAGCGGCTCGCCGCGATCGTAGGAGCTATCGAACTGCGTGCCGTCGTCGAGCGTGCCACGATAATGGGTCTTGACCTTCTTGCCCTGGTTGGACATGGAAACCTCCGTATATAAGGGCGGCGCACAACGCAAGCCGCCGTGAACATATGGCGCTAACTATACCCTAGTCATACAATTCAAAGACAGTTTGCAAAGAAACGCTGCAACCGGAGGAACCATGGCATATCCCGTATTTGACCTACACTGCGACACCGCCGACCGCATCGGCTGGGCCACGCTCGATCTCGACCTGCGCTTTACCGCCGGCACCGACGGTTATTTCCCCGGCGACGAAACGCATCCGCAAGATTTCGACCTCATCGAGGGCAACGCCTGCGCCATCTCGCTCGCAAAGATCGGCAACACGCCGTGGGCACAGTGCTTCGCCACGTTTGTCCCCGACGAGATTCCCACCGCCCACGCCGCGCGCTTCCAGGCGCAGATCATGGCGCACATGAGCGGCCAGGCAATGCTCAACCACGACCGCATGGTCAACGTACGCAGCGCCGCTGACATTCGCCCTGCGCTCAAAGACGGCAAGGTCGCCTGCATCCACACCATCGAAAACGCCACGTTCTTTGCCGAGGACCCCGCGCTGATCGAGGTACTCAAGAGCCTGGGCGTACTCATGTCATCACTCAGCTGGAACGCGCAGGGACCGCTCGCGAGCGGGCACGATACCCACGCCGGCCTCACCGCCGCCGGCATCGAGGCACTTACGCAGATGGAGCACGCCGGCATGGTACTCGACGTCTCCCACCTCAACGATGAGTGCTTTGACGAGGTTGTCGCCCACGCCACGCGCCCCTTCGTCGCCAGCCACTCCAACTCCCGTGCGGTTTGCGGCGTCAAACGCAACCTTACCGACGACCAGTTCCGCACCATTCGCGACATGGGTGGCATCGTCGGCCTCAACTACTGCAGCGAGTTCCTATCCAACGACGTAACCGACAAGACCGCCGCAGACGTCACCTTCGACCAGCTAGCGGCACATATCGAGCACTGGCTCGACCTGGGCGGCGAGGACGTCATCGCGCTCGGCGGCGACTGGGACGGCGCCACGGTGCCTGCTTTCCTCTCCGATGCCAGCAAGATGCCCGAGTTCCAGAACATGCTTTCCAAGCATTTTGGCAAGACCGTGATGCAGAAGCTCTGCAGCGACAACGCGCTTGCCTTCTTTGAGCGTTATTAATTTCACATCCCTTGAGCGGGCCGGCATGCCGAACGGTCG
>CABVBR010000153.1 GCA_902496645.1 uncultured Collinsella sp. | reverse complement strand
GGGTGCCGACAAGCCGTTCATTATGGTCGAGAATCTGGACACCTACGACGAGATCGTCAAACTCCTGCGCGGCCGCAAGCATGCCAAGCTCTTTGGCACCAAGGTCGGCGGCGTCATCTTTGGCGGCGGCTGCAAGGCGAGCGTCTCACACGCACTGGATGATTATCTGGCCGAGATCGGCTATCGCTTTAACTACGTCTATTACGTGGGCGACATCGATCGAGAGGGCGCGCGCATCGTCGAGCAGGCCCGCAACGCCAACGTCGTTGAGATTCGCCTGCATGCCGGTATGTATCGTGCCATGCTTGCCGAGCACAAGCGTCGCGTGAAGGCCGGTGGCGAGTGCGAGCCCGCGGCTGCCAACCAGGGCGTGCCGCAGAACCTGGCGGCGACGATCAAAGATCTGCCCATGGTTACGCGCGTGCAGTTCCGCAACGTGTTGCGCGAGGGCGGGCGTATTCCGCAGGAGATCCTGATGACCGCCGACTATCGGGATGGCGACTCGGGAAGTTTCGACCGCATGCTGAACAATTAGGGACGTGTGGCCCCGCCCGTCGGGGCCTGGGGCTACTTGGTTGTTGATGGCGGCTCGCTTTTCGGAACTAGGCTGATGATTTCTAGATGTAAGGCGCTCTTGGTCCTAATGGGCTTGGGGCGCCTGTCTTTTGGAGGTAGATTTTTGGGACATGCCTGAAAATCTACCTTCAACTTCTCGTGCAGGACGAGAAGTTATGGCTGAAACTTCTCGTGCAGGACGAGAAGTTGTGTTGTCTGGCTGATTCGAATTCCTCTGCTTGCTCAAAGAGGCCCAGATTGGAACGAGACATGGCGTTATTGAGGTCATTTCTGCATGGAAATGACCTCCTGGAATCTAATGTCGCATGGGGGATGCCGATTTAGGCGTATGAATCGGTTGCATTTCCTTCTCATCTGCAAAAATCGAGTTAGGCGGTATTCTGGGGCCTTTTGCAGTCCGAAGATGCCGTTTCGGGGACAGCTGATTCCTTTGCTGCGTTTGACTCTGTGAAGCTTCTGTTCAAGAAGGCTTGAATACGCTCAGATTATGACAAGAGCGATCAAGCTATTTCGGTGGCATTGCGTGGTGGGTCGGCAGCGTGACCGCATAACTCGAAAAATGCTGATGGCGATTTGAGAACGATACCGAATGTGACAAAGGGGCTATTCCTTTGCCATGCGGAGCTGGGCTGATAGGTAGATTTCTAGGCATGTCCCAAAAATCTACTTTGGCTGATGTGGGACGGAGGGATTCCGCGTCCGCCTTTTCGGCGGCCGCGGCCCGCTGCGTCGCTTCGCTCCTCAGCTCCGCACCCTTGCGGGTTCGAATCCCTCCGCTTGGTGGCGTTGGCTCGAATTACTTAACGTGAGGGGCTCTCGGCTGATGTGGGACGGAGGGATTCCGCGTCCGCCTTTTCGGCGGCCGCGTGCCGCTGCGTCGCTTCGCTCCTTGCGTGCTGCGCTGGAAAACGCTTCGCGTTTCCTCAGCTCCGCACCCTTGCGGGTTCGAATCCCTCCGCTTGCCCACGAAAAAGCGCTCCAGGTCCATATGGGCCTGGAGCGCTATGTTCTAAAGGGCTGGGACGGAGGGATTCGAACCCCCAACAGCCGGCACCAAAAACCGGAGTTCTACCGTTGAACTACGTCCCAGTATGGGTGTTGCACAAAAGCAACTCGTCTAGTTTACCTAATCTGCGAGGGCATCGCAAACGCCATCGAGCAGGCGTACTGCGAGCGTTTGGGCGTCGCTTGCCGTGAAGGTGCCGTTGTAGCGCGTCATGCCGGTGAGCTCAATGCGGATGCGTGCGGGCTTTTGCTGTGCGGCGACATTGGCGGTGCGGATGCGCTGAGCCAGATTGTGGCACTCGGCAAGGGCGATCGTGGCGCGCGGTGCAGCGTCGGCGGGCAGCTCATCACTTGCGATCTCGAGTACCAGGTCGACATCGGTCGGGACCTCGGAATCGCAGAGCATCATGCCGCTGTTGTCGGTCGTTGCCGTGGCGATGTTCCACATGCGCGATGCAACGCTGCGCGCGATGGGGTCCTCGCCGATAACGGCAATCTGGAACCGTTCGAGCACGTTGGCCGCGCGGGCGAAACCGATGCGCGACTCGGCCTCGGTAACCGAGGGCTTGCCTTCCCACACGTGGTGCAGGCGGTTGATATAGGCATACGTATCCTGGAAGGCCATGCCGTCGGCAAACAGGCCGACGTTTTCCTGGAACTGCTGCAGGGCGGCTTCGGTATGCGGGCCAAAGTAGCCGTCGTCCTCGCCGCAGGCAAAGCCCAAAACATTGAGCGCGCGCTGCAGGGCCTGCACGTCGGCACCGTGGAAATTGGGCATACGCAGGTAGAGGGTACGGTCGCCCAGCTTATACGAGGCGTCGACCAGGGCACTCCAGCAGGGGATGTCAACGGCGTGACCGGCGGCAAGGCCGCTGTCGAGCCTAAAGGTGCTAACAGTCTGCTCGGTGGTGGTGCCAAAGCGCTTGTCGGCGACCTCGGCGGCATCGATAGTGTAGCCGAGCTGCAGGAGACGGGATTGCACGTCCTCGACGGCTGCTCCCTGCATGCCCGTTGTAATAGGTTCCATGAACGAACCCCTTTCGGCGTACCATACGTACTATTTGAGCGTCTGTCGGATAGACAACGCAAAGGGATGCATAAACATGCACTCAACAGTGTAGCAACTTGTGCTCAAATGCGCTGCCGACAGGTTTTGTAACCCCCGCTAGTTAAGGCGCTCCACAAAGAAATCTGCCATAGAGAGGAACAGCTCGCGTGCGTGCGGATCAAGCTCAACGTCCTCGATGGCTGCCTTGGCCTTGGTAGTCAGGTCGAGCGCATAGGCGTGGGCGAAATCGATGGAGCCGGTCTCCTGGAAGATCTCCACGGCTCGTGCGAGTTGCGCGGGGTCCTCGGTGCCCGAGGAAAGGATGGCCTCGACCTCGTCGTGATAGCGCTCATCGGATAGGGCGTGCACGGCGACGAGCGTGCGCTTGCCCTCGGTGATATCGGTGCGGAAGTCCTTGTTGGCGGCTTCCTTGGTGCCAACAAGGTTGAGCAGATCGTCTTGAATCTGAAAGGCTAGACCCGTGTGCAGGCCAAAGGCGCGAAGCGCTTCGATTTGCTCCTCGTTGCCGCCGCCGATGATGGCTCCGGCGGCAAGCGGCGTGGCCCCGCTGTAAAACGCGGTCTTGTGCGTCGCCATGTCCAGATAGTCGTCAACCGAGATGTCAAAGCGCCCGTCGCGAACCCAGCCCAGGTCGAGTGCTTGGCCTTCGATGGTGCGGACAATCATCTCGGTGAGCTCATGGAGTACGCGCAGCTTCACGTCGGGCGCAAGCGTGGGGTCGTCGAGAACCGTCTTGGTGACCATGGTGAGCGCCAGATCGCCGCAGTTGATGGCAAGCCCCATGCCCTCGGTAAGATGCATGCAAGGCTTGCCACGGCGCAGCTGCCCGTTGTCGGCGATGTCATCGTGGATGAGTGCACCCGACTGGAAATGCTCGATGGCAGCTGCGGCGCTGCGGGCGCTCTCGAAACTGCCGCCCACGGCAGTGGCAGCGAGCATACAAATGAGCGGGCGGTGGCGTTTGCCGGCGTTGGCCGTAAACGCCGAGAGCGGCGCGTACAGGTAGCGCTCGATATCGGCAGAGGTCGCCTGTCCGTCAAAGAACGTGGCCAGATAGTCGTTAATCTGGTCAAAGTGCTGGGCTAAAAAGCTGGTAAACGGACTGGACACGGGTTCTCGCATTCTTTCTTAGGTTGCATCGTTGCATTATGCAGACAACATATTGCCACATTAGGGCGTCGAGCGCGGCGGTTGAAGACGATTGAGTCTTGCGGCTGCAAACGCGGCAAGGGGCTCGGCTAGATAAGCCCAAAGTGTTCGAGCGCGGTGACGACGCCGTCGTGGTCAAAGCTGTCGGTTACGTAGTCGGCTTTTTCCTTGAGGAAGTCCGGCGCGTTGCCCATGGCGATGCCAACATCGACCGCCTCCATGAGGGCGATGTCGTTGCTCGCGTCGCCAATGCCGTACACGGTGCCGTGATCTGGCCCCAGGGCGTCAAGCACGGCACTGATTCCGGCTCGTTTGGTGCACTCACGAGGCGAGATTTCTGTGACCTCGAGCTCGAGCTCGTTGAGACAGAGCAGAGGTCCAAGCTCTTCATCTTGGGCGATGCGGCTGGCAAGTGGTGTGGACATAAGAATTTTATAGGCGTTGTAGTGCTCAAGTTGCGTGACGGCATCGCCTACGGTACGGGCATATCCGTCGCCATCGGGGGCGTCCGCGCTCATGCGCACGACGCGATCGAGACCTTCAAAGCGAATCACCTCGTCCGATTGCTCAAGATACGGGGCGAGGCGTTGCAGCAAGCCGGGGCTCATGGCTGCATTTCGCACAATGCGTCCGTCGAGTTCGACGTAGCCTCCCGCCAAGCAGACAATTCCTGCCCACGGCAGCTCGAGTAGTTTGGGATGAATGCAGCTCAGCGTACGTCCCGTGCAGATAAAGGCCATGTTGCCGTTGGCGACAAACTCGCGGATTGCCT
>CABVBR010000152.1 GCA_902496645.1 uncultured Collinsella sp. | reverse complement strand
CGAGGCGATAGCCGTGACGGTGCCTTGGCTCACGATATCGGGAAACGCGGGATAGGTCACGTTGGCGCTTTGGCCCACGGCAATTTTGGCGATATCCTTTTCGCCCACCTGAACCGTCACCTTCATCTTGGACAGGTCGGCGATTTGCATGCACTGTTTGCCGCCGCTCGTGTCGCCTTCGCCCATGATCATGCCTCCTGTTACCGTGGCGCCCACCTTGGCGTTGAGCTCCACGATGTTGCCCGAGCTCGGGGCCGTGACCGTACGGCTGGCGGCCTTGGCGTTAGCCTGATCGAGGTTTGCCTGGGCCGATGCGAGGCTGCGCTGCGCGGCCGATACGGCGTTCGTGTCCGCTGATGCGGCGGAGACGCCAGTCGCTGCGGAAGCTCCATCGACATCCGTCGTTGGGGCGGCCTGCGCGGCAGCTGCGGCTTTCTTCGCGTTGGCGAGGTCTTCCTGTGCCGCTGTCACCGCGCGCTGTGCCTCGGCAACGTTGCGATCGAGCTCGTCGTTTTTAATGGTCATGAGCACGTCGCCCTCGTTGACGGACTGGCCGGCTTGCACGTTGATCGATGCCACCGTTCCGTCGACAGAAGGGGAGACCACCGAAGCCGAGATGGGCTTGAGCTGGCCTTTAGCCTCGACGGTGGTCGTAAACGTGCCCTCGGTGACCATGTCGGTCACCGGCCCGTTGGTACCTGCGGGCCGTGCGTTGATGACTAAGGTCACGACAACGGCGATGAGCACAATGGCGGCCACGACTCCTGCCGCAATGCCGCGCCGGATGAGCTTTTTGCGCCGACGCTCGGCACGCTTCGCTTTGAGTTTGGCGTAGGCCTCTTCGTCAGAAATCTCTGTTGTATCGCTTGTGCTGCCGTTTTGCTGTCCGGCGTGCACGTTTGTTATGAGGGGAAGCGTTTCGGTGGCATCCTCGGGCGTTCGCTCGGCATCATTCGGTCCCGGGGTAATGGTGGGGACATTCGACATGGCGTCTCCTTTATAGAAAGTTTCTTGATAAGTATATGCGCCCGTCGCGATGGCCGGGCGCATATAGCGGTATCTTTCGGAACTGTTAGATTGAAGCGTCAGTTCCCCGTTGTGTGAAGGCGTGTTTCCCTACGAGTGCACGACCACACACAGGCCGACGCTGATGCAGTCGTGGAGCGCCTTGGCATCGGCCAGGCGAAGGTTGATGCAGCCGTGGCTTCCGCACCACTTATAGGACTCGGCATTGTCGAAGCTCTTGTCGTTTTGCCAGGTGGCGTCGTGGAAACCGATCATATTGCCCTCGAACGGCATCCAATAGCTGACCGGGCTCTCGTATTTGGGCTTTCCGGTCTCGGGGTCTTTAGCACCGATGAGCTTGCTTGCGCCGTCGTTGCTGTTGATCTGCCACACGCCCTCCGGGGTGGCGTCTTCGCCCGGTTTGCCGGAAATAAAGTTGGCCTCCCACACGATATTGCCGTTCTCGTCGTAGTAGCGCGCGTGCTGCTCGGACAGGTCGACGTCGATATAGGCCTTCCAATCGGGCTCGCCCTTGGCGGTAAACGTGTCGGCCTTCTTGGAGTACGAAATCTCGATATCGCCGGTCTGCTTGTTATTGATAGCGTCCTCGACCTGCTTGGCGAGCGTGTCGCTGTCGATGGACCAGCCAAAATCGCCGCCCTCGACAGCGCACTCCTTGCCGTCGGCGCGTGTCCACCAGCGGGTGGATCCCACGGTGTTAAAGCCGTTAGCGAGTTCGGCGGCCCAGCTGCCGATCTGCGACGTATCGAGCGTAGGGTTGGCCGGATCGGCAAAGCTGATCCACTGCAGCACCGAGCTGCCGTCCACTTTACCGGCATCATTGCCGTTGAGCTTAAGGGTCACGTTGACGCCCAGGAAGTTGTTGGCGGCATCGCATGCAGCCTGAATCTGGTCGTTGGTGAGGGTGCCGTTGAGCGGTTCGTAGGCGTCGTTTCCGATCTTGGTGATATCGACGTTCTCGGCGAGCGACGCGAGTTCGATCTCGGCATATTTGATGACATGCTCACGGTTGAGCTTCTCGTTGGAACGGGCCTTCTCAACGGTGAACTTGCCGGCCTTCTCATCATAGGAGCTGGCGGCCTCGAAGGTGCCCGAGCGGCCCTCGTTGAACTCGTCGATGGCGCTGCCCAGGCCCTCCTCAAACTGCTTTTGGTCAAAGGCATCGGAGAGCATGGACAGGTCGATGTCCTGGTCCAAGTCGACCGAGCCGTTCTTGGTGGCGCTAACGGTTTTGCCGCCGAGCGACGCGATGAGGCGCGATGGCCACAGCAGCGGCTCGTTTTTGCTGATAATTTCGTGGGCGGCTTCCTCGCCATCGACGATGGGCTCGTCGGACTCGGGCTGGTAGGTCCAGCTAAAGTCATCGCCCGCCACGGTGAGCTTGTAGTGCTTCCATGCCGAGTTGACCTTGGTGGCTGCCGAAGAAGCGTTAGAGAGCGAGATGTCGACGCCGGCGATGGTGGTGTTGGGGTAAGCGACCTGCGAGAACGCCACGACGCCTACGATGTAGATGATCGCGACGAGGCCGAGGACGACAAAGAGGGCCGTCTTTCCGCCCGACTTGCTGCTTTTGTTGGTGTGCTTGTCCGCGGGTCCGCGATTGCTTGCCGCGCGAGCGTGCGAAGGGCCCTGCTTGGGGGCGGGACCCTGTGCGGAACGCTGCTGATATTGTTGATGCGGCTGGTATTGACGCTGATTCGGGCGCTGAGAGGCATTGGCCGGGCCGTGTTGTTGGCTGTGAGCCGGCGCGATGGGGCGCGGCGATTGGACGCCGCCAGTATGCCTACTGGGCTGTTGCGGATCGGGAATCATGTTGCTGCGGTCGATTTGCGACATCGTTTATATTTCCTTCGAGTTTCGACTTGCGGCTCATCGTGTTTTACCTGGGCTTGCATTTTAGCGATTAGCCTGTTGTTTGTGGTGCGGAAACAGTATCAGTTTGGAGAAGTCTGCCTATCCGCATATGCCGCATTTGGCGCAGGCAGAAAGCGCGGCCGGGGCTTGAGCGATGCCACCCTTGGCCGTCTCGCGCAGGGTTGCCGGTAGGGCGTGGCCCACCGAGAGCATCACATGCGCCATCTGGTCAAACGGCACCAGGCTCTTGATGCCGGCGAGCGCGAGCTGGGCCGAGCTGAAGGCCGCGGCCACGCCGATGGCATTGCGATTTTGGCACGGCACCTCGACCAGTCCGCCCACGGGGTCGCAAACGAGGCCTAGCAGATTGCTCAGCGCGATGGAACTGGCGTCGAGCGCCTGCTCGGGGGTGCCGCCGAGCATCTGCACCAGCGCGGCGGAGGCCATGGCAGCGGCGCTTCCCACCTCGGCCTGGCAGCCGCCCTCGGCGCCGGCGACGCAGGCGCTCGTGGTGAGGTTGAGGCCGATGGCGGCAGCACAGTAGAGGGCGTCCATGACCTGCTCGTCGTCGAGCTGCAGGTGGTCGGCAAGCGCCAGCACGCAGCCGGGCACGACGCCCGCGGAGCCTGCCGTGGGGGCGGCGACGATCACGCCCATAGTGGCGGAGCGCTCGAGCACGGCCATCGCGCGGGCCACGGCATCGGTCTGAACGGTGCCCATCAGGTTTGTGCTCAAATCGTTACGGCCGGTGGCATCGACGAGCTTCGCCTCGCCGCCGATGAGCCCGCCGAGCGAGCGCTGCGGATTGGCGATGGGGGCCGTGGTCTCCTCGCGCATAACGTCGAGCACGCGGCGCATCGCGGCGACGGCGTGCTCCTCGCCGGTCAGACGCGCTTCGCGCACGGCCATGACGGCGCCGATGCTGAGTTCCAGCTCCTTGCAAGCGTCGAGCAGCTGTTCGCCGTCATCGAAGATCTCCTTGGCCGAGACGCCGGGGGAGAGCGATGATGCCGAGCCCGGGAGTTCAATAAAGGTGGCGTAGTCGACGTTGTCGAGCTTGCGGAGCATGGGAATGACGGTATCGTCGGGGACGCCGTCGGTCTCAAAGACAGAGTAGGCCTGGCCGCCCACCTCGGTGCGGTAGGTGCGGCAAAACGCGATGTTCACGTGTACGTAGGCGAGTAGGTTCGTGAGTGCGGCGAGCACGCCGGGAACATCCTGGTGCGCCACGAAGAGCGTTGAATACATGCCCGAGATGTCGACGCCGACGCCGTTGATGCGGCTGATGCGCATCTTGCCGCCGCCTAGGCTCTCGCCGCGGACCTGTGCCGTGGCACCCCTGTCGTCGAACATCTCGATATCGACGGTGTTGGGGTGGATGGAGGCGTCGTCGCCCTTAATGTCAAAGTGATATTCGAGGCCTTGCTTGCGCGCGAGGTCGAAGGCCTGCTTGATATTCTCGTCGTCGGTGTCGAGGCCCAGGATGCCCGCGACAAGCGCGCGGTCGGTGCCGTGGCCGCGGTAGGTGTGGGCGAAGGAGTTCCACAGGCCAAAGGTAACCTTGGTGATGCGGCCCTCGAGCAGGCTGGCGGCAACCTGGGCGCACCGCAGGGCGCCGGCGGTGTGCGACGAGCTAGGACCGACCATGACGGGGCCCAAGATCTCGAATGCCGAGGTCGTAGCTAGTGTTTGCGGCTTGCCTGCCATGGCTGCTCCTTTTCTATCCCTTCGTCCCGAGGGGCGGGGCATAAGGTCGCCTGCTCGGACAGTCCTGCTCGCACGGA
>CABVBR010000151.1 GCA_902496645.1 uncultured Collinsella sp. | reverse complement strand
GATGAAGCGGGGCTATGCCCCAAAGCAACGGTATATGGTTCGTTTCATCTGCGTTTTCCGTCGCGAAGCTTAACAGCTATTATGCGAAACCCCCTTGGGGATTGCAAGCGACGAAGCGGGATTGAAACGGGAAAATCGCTGCTTGCCGGTCGTGAGGTCAATAATCGTTGGCGAGCGGCTATACGAAAAGGGCCAGGATCTAAACCCCGGCCCTTCTGGCATGTCTATGGCTGTTGTCGCGTGCGGCGAGCGACTTAGAACGTCTGCTCGTAATCGCTATGCTTTTTTGCCGAACGCACCAGGAACTCCTGGTTGGTATTGGTGCCCTTGAGGCCCTTGATAAACGACGCGGCCGCGCGCTCGGTATTGTTCATGCCGGCGAGGATACGGCGCAGGCCAAAGACAAACGGGCGCATCTGCTCGTCGACCAGCAGGTCCTCGTTGCGCGTGCCCGAGGCAACGGGATCGATGGCCGGGAAGATACGGCGGTCGGCCAGGTCGCGGTCGAGCTTGAGCTCCATGTTGCCGGTACCCTTGAACTCCTCAAAGATGACCTCGTCCATCTTGGAGCCGGTATCGATGAGGGCGGAAGCCAAGATGGTGAGCGAGCCGCCGTTCTCGATGTTGCGGGCTGCGCCCAAGAAACGCTTGGGCGGATACAGGGCAGCCGAATCGACGCCGCCCGACAAGATACGACCCGAGGCGGGAGCGGCCAGATTGTAGGCACGGGCAAGGCGCGTGATGGAGTCGAGCACCACCACGACGTCGCCACCCAGCTCCACGATGCGTTTGGCACGCTCGATCACGAGCTCCGCCACGCGAGTATGGTTGTCGGCGGGCATATCGAAGGTAGAGGCCACGACCTCGCCCTTGATGGAGCGCTGCATGTCAGTGACCTCTTCGGGGCGCTCGTCGACGAGCAGGCAGATGAGGTGCACCTCGGGATTGTTAATCGAGATAGACTGGCAGATCTTCTTGAGGATCGTGGTCTTGCCGGCCTTGGGCGGCGACACGATCAGGCCACGCTGGCCCTTGCCGATCGGCGACACGATATCGATAGCGCGACCGGTGATGGAATCCTTACCGTGCTCCATGCGCAGCGGCTCATTGGGATAGACCGGGGTCAGGTCGCCAAACTTGGGGCGGTTACGGGCCTGCTCGGGATCAAGACCGTTGACGGTCGTGATCTTGGCAAGGCCGGCGCGCTTGTCGCCGCCGCGTGAGGGGCGCAGCGAGCCCTCGATCACATCACCCGTACGCAGGCGTGCGGAGCGGATGAGATATGCAGGAACAAAGGCGTCGTCGCTGGACTTCATGTAGCCGTGGGCATGGATGATGCCGGAGCTATCCGGGCGAATCTGCAGAATGCCCTTGATGTCACGGAAGCCCTCGGCCTTCGCAGCGGTGGTGTAAATTTCCTCGACGAGCTCGGCCTTCTTCTTGCCGGTCGTCTCGATCTCGAACTCCTTGGCCTTTTCGCGCAGCTCGGCGACCTTCATGGCCGCGAGTTCCTCGCGCGAAAGCGTAGGCTCGGTCGGGGCGGCGTTGCGCTCCTTGTTGCGCTGCTTGCGATCGCGCTGACGGTTGCGGCGGTCGTTGTTGCGCTCATCTTTGCGCTCGTTGCGCTCGTCGTTGCGCTTGTGCTGACGACGGTTGGGGCGGACGTTCTCGTCGGCCTCGGCGGTCGTGGCGCCCTCGGCCGCCGGAGTTGCGGCGTCGGTGCCGGCCGGGACTTCGTTATCGGCCTTGGTATCGGCATCGGCATTGGGCTCAGCATCGGCCTGCTGCTCGACGGCCTTAGCCTTTGCAGACTTCTTGCGCGTACGCTTGGGCTTCTCGGCTGCCGGCTGACCGGCGTTCTCGGCATCGGAAGCGGAGTCGACGGTTGCCTCGGCGACCTCGTTGCCAGAATCCTCGAACGCGTCCTTTTTCGAACCCTTGACCTTGGACGAGCGCTTAGCGGCCGTGCGACGGCTGCGACCGGGGCGAACATCGGCGGGCTCGCCCTCTGCGGGTGCTCCGGCTTCGGTGGCAGTGGCTCCCTGGGCAGGAGCATCGGCGACGGGCGCGGGCGCGGCGGTCATCGCAGCGTCCTGAGCTGCGGCTGCTGCAGCGGCGGCGGCAGCCCTCTCGGCCTCGACGAAGGCCTTGGGCTTGCGGCCGCGGCGATGCGGGCGAAGAGCGGGATCGACGACGGGAACCTCGTTGGCCTCGGCGGGTGTTGCAGACTCAGAAGGCTGCACACCCTCCCCTACCGCAGAACGAGCCGGAGCTTCACCGGACTCTTGAGCCGCCTGCTCAGCATCCAGCTGAGACTTGGCCGCACGACGACGCGTGCGCGGAGCCGGCTTCTCGGTCGGCTGCCCCGCGTCAGGGGCCTCGGTGGCCGCAGGCGCCTCAAAGACGACCGGCGCTGCAAGCTCGGTCAGTGCCGCGGCCTCGCGCTCGGCGGCACGGCGACGGGCGCGCACAACCTGAGCCTCGCTGATTTGTGCCAGCGCGCGGGCCTGCGCGACCTCATCGGAAATCGGCGCGGAAGGATCGGCGACGGTGCGCTTGGTCCGCGTCACGCGCGTGGCACGGCGCTTGGGCTTGGCAGCCTCCTCGCCGTCAGCGGCGGGCTTAGGCGCACGGCGTGTGCGCTTGGGCTTTACGGGCGCGGCATCCTCTTCGGCCGCAGGGGCAACTCCCTCGCCAGCAGCAGGCGCGACCTTCTCAGCCGATGCGGGCGCAGGCGTCGAAGCGGCCTTGGAGGCCTCAGGAACCGAGGCCTGCACCGGCGCAGGCATCACGACCTGGTCCGACGCAACCGGTGCAGCGGGAGCGGTTTGCGCCGTCGTTATTTCGTTTTCTTGCTGTTGATCAGACACAGTGTTTGCTCAACTTTCTTTTCAAGCCCTGTGATCACATGCTCCCTGCATATACCTTCAGGGCGGCTAAACAGTCTAGCTCCGTACAAAAACGACGGACATCATTGATCTGTATCGAGATGATTGCGTCATATACGCAGCGTTAGTGTAACACAACCGCAACCACCTGCAACTTAGTCATCGGACGTTCTTAAACGCCTAGTCATCAGTCATCAGGGACACTCCTCCTCAAAAGTGTCTTAATCAAAAGCGCCTTGAAATGTCGCGCTAGAGGAGTGAAACCGTGGCATCCGGAATAGCCGCGCCACGAAACACACCTATCTACTACGTTTGACCCGCGACCCCTGACCATTCCCTCGATTTTCCTATAATCGCAAGCCCGCTACCTGCGGTTTTAATATCGCACCTTTAAACATGGTTCGGGGTATGCGACTAAACGTAGTAGATAAGCACGATTCGTGGCGGACGGTTTCGCACTGCTCTCCCCCGGGACAAAAATGGTCCGTTTTCCTCCGTCCCCGAGGGGTCATTTTCAAAACTATGGCGGATTACGGTGTAAGAACGGCGCAAGCCAACCATACCTTGCATTTTTAATATTCGGCAAGCCGCCTACCTGCGGTTTTATTTTCACTGCTGTCGCTATGGTCGCCAAGCAGCGATTCAGCCCCGTAAACCGGTATAGTTGCTTTTTTGTAGCATTTCCAACACGCTAAAAAGCCCCGCCAAACGCAAAAAGCCCGACCTCCGCATGGGAGATCGGGCTCACAGGGCTCAGCAAAGCCGAACCTACACGGTCAAACGACCCGTAGATTACATCTGCTCGGGGGCAGTCACGCCAACGAGGGTAAGCACCAGGGCGAGCGTCACGCGGACAGCGTCGCAAGCGGCCAGACGGGCGCGCGAAAGCTCGGGGTCGACGGGACGGCCCTCGCTCGGCAGCACCTGGCAGGCAGCGTAGAAGCTGTGGAAGTCGCCGGCGAGCTCCTCGGCAAAGTGAGTCAGACGGAACGGGGCGCGGTCGCGAGCGCAGCTGGCGATGAGATCGGTGAGCTCGTTGAGCTTACGCGAAAGGGCGAGCTCGGTCGGGTCGGTCAGCAGCGAGTAATCGACGTTCTCACCGATGGCCTTGGCGGCGACGGCCTTCATGCCCATCTCGTCAGCCTGCTCGGGCGTAACGTCAGCGGCGCGACGCAGGATGGAGCACACGCGGGCGTGAGCGTACTGCACGTAGTACACCGGGTTGGAGTTGTCGCGCTTCTTAACGGCTTCGATGTCGAAGTCGACCATCTGGTTGGAGCTCTTGGAGATGAGCGTGTAGCGAGCGGCGTCGGAGCCGACCTCGTCAACAAGCTCCTGCAGGGTCACCATGGTGCCCTTGCGCTTGGACATACGGACAGGCTTGCCGTTGCGCAGCAGGTTGACGAGCTGGCCCAGCAGAACCTCGAACTTGCCGGGGTAACCGAGAGCGTCGCAGACGCAGCGGACGCGCTCGATGTAGCCGTGGTGGTCGGCGCCCCAGATGTCGATGACGTGGTCGACGCGCTGGAACTTATCCCAGTGATAGGCAACGTCGGAGGCGAAGTAGGTGTACTCGCCGTCGGACTTGATCAGGACGCGGTCCTTGTCATCGCCCAGGTCGGTGGAGCGGAACCACAGGGCACCGTCCTTGGTGTAGAGGTAGCCCATCTTGTCGAGCTTCTCAAAAGCGCGGTCGACGGCGGAAGTGCCGGCAGTCTCGCCCTCGGTGTCCTTCACGTACAGCGAGCGCTCGGAGAACCAACGATCGAAGTCGCAGTTAACGGCATGGCAAAGGTCGCGC
>CABVBR010000150.1 GCA_902496645.1 uncultured Collinsella sp. | reverse complement strand
CGAGTCGAAGGGCTACGCAAGCCCCGAGCACATCGAGGCGATTCGCAAACATGGACTTTGTCCGCTGCATCGTGTGAGCTTTTGCGGAAACTTTCTGCAGACTGAGCGCCTTTTCTAGGTCAATTGTGGAGACAGGGACCTCTGGCGTTTTATAAACCTGCTGGTAGCGGGCCGTTTGCAACGTGATTGTTGCGTACGGCCCGTTTTTTGTCGGCATTTGGTCAGCTTTTGGTTTGCTTCCGGTACTTACCCGCATGAAAGGTGCCCTCATCATCGGGGCAATGCAGTGTGCGGGAAAGGAGACCCCATGTGTGCCGCAAGCAAAAAGAGCAAGACGCAGCAACTCAAGGAGCGCTGGGAAGACGGCGAGCTCGACTGCGGGGCGATTACGCCCGAGTTTATCAAGGGGCTCAGTCCCCGCGAGCTTGGCATGCTGGGCGAGCTGATCACCATCGATTACTTTAACGAGCGTGGTTACACCTTGTTGGAGCAGGGCTATCGTTGCATTGAGGGCGAAGCCGATCTGGTGCTGCTCGATGAGCTCGACGATGTCGTGGTGATGGCCGAGGTCAAGACGAGACGCGTCGCCCTGGATTGCACCACACGGGTCTTTCCCGAGGAGGCCGTGGACGCCCAAAAGCAGCGTCGGTATCGCCGTATCGCAAGTTGCTATCTCATGGAGCACTATCCGCTCAGGTCGATTCGCTTCGATGCCGTGGGCGTCACCATCCGCGGTGGGCATATCGCCGAGATCGAGCACCAGTACAATGCGTTCGATTGGCAGGTGTCGTGATGGCGTTCGAGACGTTTGCCGTACACGCGGCCTGTATCCGCGGCGTCGAGGCAATTCCCGTCACCGTCGAGGTCTCGCTTGCCGGTGGCGTTCCGGGCATCCAGATGCTCGGCATTCCGAGTATGGAGGTGATGGAGTCGCGCGGGCGTATCCGGTGCGCCATGCGCTCGGCCGGCTTCGAGATCCCGCGCTCTGGCATTACCGTCAACCTGGCACCCGGCGATATCCGTAAAACTGGCAGCGGTTTTGACCTGCCGATTGCCATCGCGGTTCTGGCGGCCGATGGGCAAATTCCCCGTGATAACCTCGATCGCTGCCTTATCGCAGGTGAGCTTGGTCTGGACGGCACCGTGTTGCCCGTCAAGGGCGAGGTGGCGTTTCAGCTGTTGGCGCGCGATATGGGGCTTTCCTTTATCGCCGGTAGGTCCGATCAGCATGTCCCGCTTGCGGGCGTTGACTGCGGGTTTATCGACCATCTATCTCAGCTTGCCCATGGCATGGGCGATGCCGCACGGCATTACCTGGATTCTGAAGTGCTCGAGGCGACCTTTGAGCCCGAGCTCGATTATGCCGACGTTCTGGGGCAGGAGGTCGCCAAACGTGGCATGGCGCTTGCGGCCGCCGGTGAGCTCGGCCTGCTCATGATCGGCTCGCCCGGTTCGGGCAAGACCATGCTTGCGCGGCGCATGACGGGCATTTTGCCCGAGCTTTCTCTCGAGGATCAGCAAGAGGCGCTGTGCATCCATTCGGTCTTGGGCGAGAACATCGATGGACTGCTTGCGGGGCATCGGCCCTTCCGCAGCCCGCATCACAGCATTTCGACTGCGGGACTCATCGGCGGCGGGCGTCCGGTGCATCCGGGCGAAATTAGCCTTGCTCATGGCGGCGTGCTCTTTTTGGACGAGCTCGCCGAGTTTCCCACCGGCGTGCTGCAGACGCTGCGTCAGCCCATCGAGCGCGGTTACGTGAGGATCGTGCGTGTTGACGGGGCCTTTACGTTCCCGTCGCGCTTTCAGCTGCTAGCCGCGAGTAATCCCTGCCCCTGCGGGTTTTTGGGCGATCGCGAAGTGCCGTGTCGCTGTTCCGCGTCGATGGTCGAGCGCTATCGGAGCAAGTTGCGCGGTCCCTTGGCTGATCGTGTCGACATGATGATCGATGTGACCCGCCCCGATCCTCAGGTGATCATCGAGGGCGCGGAAGGTATGTCATCGGCCGAGCTGCGCGATTACGTCGTGCGAGGGCGCGCCTTTCGCGCCTGGCGTGAATCCCGTATGGACGATGCGGACTCCGAGGCCGAGGAAGATGAGTCGCGGTCCATTGACGGCGTTGTTTCGACCTTTGGGCTTGATGAGGCCGCCGAGAAATGCGTGCTTGGCCTGTCGAAGCGCACGCATCTCACGGGCCGCGGCATCGTGCGCCTGGTACGCATCGCGCGCACGATCGCCGATGTTGCCGAAAGCGAACGGGTGTCGCAGGATCACGTGCTCGAGGCGGCGATGTACCAGGGAAGGAGGGACCAATGATGACCGAGGGGACCTTCGAGCTGCATCCAGGTGATGCGTTGTATCCCGAGACCGTTTTAGAGCTTTCTGATGTACCCCAGACGCTTTATGTGCGCGGCAACGCCGAGGTGCTTTCGACGCCTGCGCTATCCATCATCGGTGCACGCAAGGCATCGCCGTACGGTCTCGCCGTGGCAGAACTTGCGGCCAAGGTGGCGGTTGAGGCGGGAGTGACGGTAGTCTCGGGCGGTGCGGTCGGCTGCGACCAGGCGTCGGGTTGGGCTGCGGTCAACGCCGGGGGCAAACACGTCGTGGTACTGGGGACCGGCGCCGATGTTGTCTATCCGCGCTCGAGCGCCGGCCTCATCACGCGTACACTCGATACGGGCGGCGCGGTCGTTTCGATTTCGCCGTGGGGTATGGGACCGCGTAAGTTCGCCTTTCCGCGGCGCAATCGCGTTATTGCCGCCTTGTCGCAGGCGCTCTTTGTTTCCGAGGCGGGCATGCCTTCCGGGACGTTTTCTACAGCCGAGGCTGCTATGGATTTGGGGCGCGAACTTCTTGCCGTGCCGGGCTCCATCCTATCGCCCGAGTCGCGTGGCACGAATTACCTCATTGCGAATGGTGCCTGCTGCATCATCGACGAGGAATCAATCGAGATGGCCATCTCGCGCATCTACGGCACGCTGCGCTACTCGCGTCCCGATGCACCCGGTATTGCCGATCTGGACCCCACGCAGCAGGCCGTGATGCATGCGCTTATCGCCTCACCGCTCAAGGTCGACGACATTGCCGCGCTCGTCTCGCTTGATGCTGTCGGCGTGCTCAAGCTCTTGGGCTCGCTCGAGCTCGAGGGTCTTATCGAGCGCATGATGGATGGAAGGTATGCGCCCTCAAAGTTTGCGCTTCACGCCCAGACGCCCTTCGGTCACAATGGAAAGCGTGTCAATTAGAAAGGTGTTTGCAGATGCAGTTCGATCAGGTGACGGTTATCGGTGGCGGTCTGGCGGGTTCGGAATGTGCGATCCAGCTGGCAGATCGCGGGTTTGCCGTAAAGCTGTGCGAGATGCGCCCCCAGGTGAGCTCTCCGGCCCACCATACCGATCACTTGGCCGAGCTCGTCTGCTCAAATTCGTTTAAGTCGACCCGTCCGGATTCTGCTGCTGGCCTGCTAAAGGCCGAGCTCGAGCGCATGGGCTCGGTGCTGCTCGATTGCGCTCATCGTGCGGCCGTCCCCGCTGGCGGTGCCCTGGCGGTCGACCGCGTCAAGTTTTCCGAGCTTGTCGAGGCCGAGGTAGCCGCTCGACCCACTATCGAGGTCGTGCACGGCGAGGTCACGCAGATTCCCGAGGGCCACGTGGTCATTGCCGCGGGCCCGCTGTGTTCGCCGGCATTGAGCGAAGAGGTCATGAAACTCGTCGGTGGCGACGCCTTGGCGTTCTTTGACGCTGCCGCGCCAATCGTCGATGCCTCCACGCTCGATATGGACGTGCTGTTCTCGCAGTCGCGCTACGAGGAGCAGGGGAGCGGCGACTATCTCAACGCTCCGCTCAACAAGGAGGAGTACGAGGCCTTTATCGAGGCACTCACCACCGCCGACCGCGTGGTGCTCAAGGACTTTGAGGGCGGCGACCTCTTCCAGGCCTGTCAGCCCGCCGAGGAAGTTGCACGCACCGGCAAGGATGCTATTCGCTTTGGCGCCATGAAGCCCGTCGGCCTCACCGATCCGCGAACCGGACGTCGTCCCTGGGCGGCGATTCAGCTGCGTGCCGAAAACAAGGAAAAGACCGCCTATAACCTGGTAGGCTTCCAGACTAATCTGACCTTTGGAGAGCAAAAGCGTGTCTTCCATATGGTTCCCGGTTTGGAGAATGCCGAGTTCTTCCGCTATGGCGTCATGCACCGCAATACCTTCGTCGATGCGCCGCACGTACTTGACGGCACCTTTGCCGTGCCTGGCACGGGTGTGCGCCTCGCCGGTCAAATCACCGGCACCGAGGGGTACATGGAGGCCGTGGCGACCGGTCTGCTCGCTGCGCTTAACACCTATGCCGAGGCTATCGGTGCGGCTCCTGTGGAGCTTCCTCGCGTGGGCGCCCTAGGTGCGCTCGTGGGCTATGCGACCGATCCGGCAACCGTGGGCTACCAGCCCATGCATGTCAATTTTGGCCTGGTGCCGCCGCTCGAGGACGGCAGGCGCCGCAGTAAACGCGACCGCTACCAGGCATATGCGGATCGCGCGCTCGAGGCCCTCGATGCCTACTTGGCCACGCGTTCCGACTTGTTTGGAGGCGACCGGTCATAGCCTTTGACCTGTACGATACCGTCGACTCGTTTATCGCCTACATCGCACGTGTCGAGGGGCTCTCTCCCAATACGGTGACTGCCTATGGATCGCGGTTGGAGCGCTTTGCTGCCTGGTGCGAGCGTACGGGTGTCGATGCGCGTATGGCCGATGTGCGTACCGTCCGCGCGTATTTGGCC
>CABVBR010000149.1 GCA_902496645.1 uncultured Collinsella sp. | reverse complement strand
TTCTACACCAGCAAGGCTAAGGCTCAGGCCCACATCAACGCTGGCGCCAAGAAGGTCGTCATCTCCGCTCCGGCCGGCAGCGATCTGCCCACCATCGTGTACAACGTCAACCACGAGACGCTGACCGCTGAGGACAACATCATCTCCGCTGCTTCCTGCACCACCAACTGCCTCGCCCCGATGGCCAAGGGTCTGAACGACTTCGCTCCCATCGTGTCCGGCATCATGACCACCATTCACGCCTGGACCGGCGACCAGATGCCGCTCGACGGCCCGCAGCGCAAGGGCAACAAGCGTCGTAGCCGCGCCTGCGCCGTCAACATCGTCCCCAACACCACCGGTGCTGCCAAGGCTATCGGCCTGGTTCTCCCCGAGCTCAACGGTAAGCTCATCGGTGCCGCCCAGCGCGTCCCGACGCCGACCGGCTCCATCACCAACCTCTACGCTGTCGTTGACAAGAAGGTCACCGTCGACGAGGTTAACGCCGCTATGAAGGCCTACGCTGCCACCATCTCCGAGACCTTCGGTTACAACGAGGACGACATCGTCTCCACCGACATCATCGGCGAGACCCATGGCTCCATCTTCGACGCCACTCAGACCATGTGCTCTGACCTCGGCAACGGCCAGACCCTCGTTCAGGTCACCTCTTGGTACGACAACGAGAACTCTTACACCTCTCAGATGGTCCGCACCATCAAGTACTTCGAGAAGTTCGTTGCTTAATTTAGCTTTTAGCGAATAGCTCGTTGAGCGTCTAAAGAAGGGCGCGGCCTTATAGGGCTTACACCCTAGGGTCGCGCCCTTTTTATAGGAAATCGTCTGCCGTAATGGGAGGCAGACACGTACGAAAGGTAGAAGCAAACATGGCCTTTACCAAGAAGACCGTCCGCGACATCGATGTCGACGGCAAGCGCGTTCTCGTCCGCGTTGACTTCAACGTGCCTATCAAGGATGGCGTCGTTGGCGACACCACCCGTATCAAGGCTGCCCTGCCCACCATCAACTATCTCGTTGAGCACAACGCTCGCGTCATCCTCATGAGCCACCTCGGCCGTCCCGATGGCACCGGCTTCCAGCCCGAGTTGTCCCTCGAGCCCGTCGCCAAGAAGCTCGCCGAGCTCTCCGGTCTCGACGTTGCCTTTGTCGCCGACACCTACGGCGAGAAGGCTGCCGAGGCTGTCGCTGCCGTCGAGCCGGGCAAGGTCCTCGTTCTCGAGAACGTCCGCTTCGATAAGCGTGAGAAGAAGAACGACCCCGAGATCGCCAAGAAGCTCGCTTCCTATGGTGACGTCTTCGTTCTCGATGCCTTCGGCACCGCTCACCGCGCCCAGGGTTCCGTTGTGGGCCCCGCCGCTTACCTGCCTGCCGTCGCCGGCTTCCTGCTCGAGAAGGAGGTCGACACGCTGACCGGCATCTTCGCCGAGCCCGAGCGCCCCTTCGTCGCTATCGTCGGCGGTTCCAAGGTTTCCTCCAAGATCGGCGTTCTCGATCACCTCATCGACTCCGCTGACACCCTGATCATCGGTGGCGGTATGGCCTACACCTTCTTCCTGGCTCAGGGCCTGACCGTCGGTCAGTCCCTCAAGGAAGAGGACTGGGTCGAGCGCGCCGGCGAGATGCTCAAGAAGGCCGAGGAGAAGGGCGTCAAGATCCTGCTCCCCATCGACAACCGTGTTGCCGATCACTTTGGCGAGGACGCTGTCCCCGAGGTTGTCGCTTCCGACGCTATCCCCGACGATCGTGAGGGCATGGACATCGGCCCCAAGACCGAGGAGCTTTACGCCGAGGCCGTCAAGGGCGCCAAGACCGTGTTCTGGAACGGCCCCATGGGCGTCTTCGAGTTCGACAACTTCGCTCACGGCACCCAGGCTATCGCCGAGGCTGTCGCCGAGGCCGACTGCACCTCGATCATCGGCGGTGGCGACTCTGTCGCAGCCGTCAACAAGTTCAACCTGGCCGACAAGATGAGCTGGATCTCCACCGGTGGTGGCGCTTCCATGGAGCTCGTCGAGGGTAAGGCCCTGCCCGGAGTGGAGGCGCTTCTCGATGCCTAATCGCACCCTTCTTATCGCTGGTAACTGGAAGATGAACAACGACGTCGCCGAGGCCGCCAGGCTCGCCGACGAGCTGGCTCAGGCTCTGCCCGAGGTTCCGGCTGGCGTCGAGGTGCTCGTCTGCCCTCCGACCATTGACATCACCACGGTTCATGACCGCATTCAGGCTGCCCCCATCGCCCTCGGTGCACAGAACGTGTACTGGGAGGCCAAGGGTGCCTTCACCGGTGAGTCCTCTTGCGACATGCTCAAGTCCGCTGGCTGCACCTACTGCATCATCGGTCACTCCGAGCGTCGCGACTACTTCCACGAGACCGACGAGGATCAGAACAAGAAGGCCAAGGCTCTCGTTGCCGCCGGTCTTGTTCCCGTCTTCTGCTGCGGCGAGTCCCTCGAGGTCCGCGAGGCTGGCACCTATGTCGAGCACGTCGTGAACCAGGTCAAGGCTGGCCTTGCTGGTCTTGAGATCACCTGCCCCAAGCAGGTCGTCGTCGCCTACGAGCCCATCTGGGCTATCGGCACCGGCAAGACCGCTACCGCCGAGGACGCTCAGGAGGTCTGCGGCGCTATCCGTGAGACCCTCAAGGAGATGTTCGGCGAGGAGCTCGCTAATGGCATCCGCGTTCTCTACGGCGGTTCCGCTAAGCCCGGCAACATCGCCGAGCTCGTCGCCAAGCCTGACGTTGACGGCGCCCTCGTGGGCGGCGCTTCCCTCAAGGCTGCCGACTTCGCCTCTATGGTCGTCAAGGCAGGCGAGTAGGACATATGGCACAGCGTCATCTTCCTGCACTCCTGATCATCATGGACGGCTGTGGCCTGGCTCCGGCCGATGGCGAGAACGCCGTCGCCGCTGCCAAGACGCCCTTCCTTGATAGCCTGTACGAGAAGTACCCTCACACCACGCTCGGCGCTTCGGGCGAGGACGTGGGCCTTCCCGACGGTCAGATGGGTAACTCCGAGGTGGGTCACCTCAACATCGGTGCCGGCCGCATCGTGTTCCAGGAGCTTTCGCGCATCAACAATGCCATCAAGGACGGCTCCATCGCCAAGAACGAGGTCTTCGTCAAGGCTATGGACGATGTCAAGGCCGAAGGCAAGACTCTCCACCTCATGGGCCTTATGAGCCCTGGCGGCGTTCATTCTCACATGAACCACGTCGAGGCTCTGGTCAAGATGGCTGCCCAGCATGGCGTCAAGACCGTTCGCGTCCACGCCTTCATGGATGGCCGCGACGTCGACCCGCAGTCCGGTGCCGGCTACATGAGTGAGTTCTGCGCCTTCCTGGCTAAGATCTCCGAGGAGACCGGTTGCGACGCTCGCGTTGCCACCGTCTCGGGCCGATATTGGGCCATGGACCGCGATAACCGTTGGGAGCGCATCCAGCGTGCCTACGATGTCATGGTCAACGCGTCCGATGCCGATACCGACCCCGTGGCCGGTATCAAGGCCTACTACGAGAAGGATCCGCGCGGCGATGAGTTCGTCGAGCCCTTCGCTGCCCACAACGAGGGCATCCACGAGGGCGACGCGGCCATCTTCTTCAACTTCCGTCCCGACCGCGCTCGTCAGATGACCCGCGTGTTCACGGACAAGGAGTTCGACGGCTTTGAGCGCGAGCAGATCAAGCTTTCGCACTTTGTGACGATGACCGAGTACGATCCGACGTTTGACGTCGAGGTCGCCTTCCCCAAGACGTTCCCCGAGAACGTCCTGGCCGACGTTATCGCCGCCAATGGCCTCAAGCAGCTGCACACCGCCGAGACCGAGAAGTACGCCCACGTGACGTTCTTCCTCAACGGCGGCATCGAGGAGCCCAAGGAGGGCGAGGAGCGCGTGCTCGTCGCTTCCCCCAAGGTCGCTACCTACGATCTGCAGCCTGAGATGAGCGCTCCCGAGGTTACCGAGAAGCTCGTCGCCGCCATCAACGAGGATCGCGCTGATTTCTACATCGTGAACTTCGCGAACTGCGACATGGTTGGTCACACCGGTGTCTTCGACGCCGCCGTTAAGGCCGTCGAGGCTGTTGACGATGCTCTGTCCAAGGTTGTCCCGGCGATTCTCGCCAAGGGCGGCTTTGCGCTGATTACCGCCGACCACGGCAACGCCGATCACATGTTTGACGTTGCTTCCGACGGTTCCAAGCATCCGTTTACGGCTCACACCACCAACCGCGTGCCGTTCATCATCGTTGATGAGAAGGCCAAGCTCACCGGTATCGAGGACGGCCGTCTTTCCGATATCGCTCCGACCATGCTCACCATGGCTGGTATTGAGCCTTCCGCCGAGATGACGGGTCGCGTGCTCGCCACCGAGGCCTAATAGGAAAACAAATATCGTTTTCTAGTAAGGGGGGGTTGTCCACAACCGGACGACCCCCCTTTTTTTGGTATTTCTGCCATTTCTACCCCGTCCCTAAATGGCAGGTGGGGGAGTGTTGGGGGTTGTGGTACAGTACTGGAGTTTGAATTGTTCTATTAAGGAGCTTATCTATGGGTCCGTTCCAGATTCTTCTGTTTGTCGTTTGGGCTGTCTCTGCCGTGGCGCTGACGATTCTCGTCCTGATGCATTCCGGTAAGGGCACCGGCGTTTCGGATATGATCGCTAGCTCGCTGTATAACTCCAGCTCTGCCACGGGCGTCATGGAACAGAACCTCGATCGCCTGACGGTAATTATGGCCGTCGTTTTTGCCGTGTGTGTCGTCCTGTGCATGTTCTTCTTCCCGCAGGGCATCGTCG
>CABVBR010000148.1 GCA_902496645.1 uncultured Collinsella sp. | reverse complement strand
GGACGCCGCCCTCTCAAGGCGGAGATCACCAGTTCGAATCTGGTACGGGCTACCACTTCTTTTCTGCTGAGGCTTATGGCCCGTTCGTCTAGCGGTTTAGGACGCCGCCCTCTCAAGGCGGAGATCACCAGTTCGAATCTGGTACGGGCTACCATGAATCTGAGACCCGGGCTTCCAGCGGAAGTCCGGGTTTTTTATTTCCGAGCAAACCATCTGCAATTCCCATTTGGCCCATAGCTTTACGTTCTGCTTGTGGCCCTTGCGGGTACAATATGCAAGATATTTGGAAGGTCAGAAGGAGCCTCATGACGGAGTCCTCTCAGCATACATCTAAGCCCCAGGTCGAGGTTGAGGCCTCGGGCGGCGATGACAACAAGGGTGCACGTCGCGGTGCCATTTTTATCGGCGTCGTGCTGGTTGGCTACATCGTTTATCTGATTGTGACCGGTCAGATGGGACAGTTCTGGGCTGCCATGTCGAGCGTTCAGGCGCCGTGGCTCGTTGCTGCATGCTTTTGCATGTTCCTGTACCTGTTCTTTGGCATCGTTGCCTATGCGATCGCCGTCTGGCTCGATCCCAATTCGCCCGTCGGCATTCGCGACCTGATCTCGGTCGAGGCGAGCGGTATCTTCTTTGGCAACCTGACGCCCATGATGATGGGCTCCACGCCTGCCCAGATCTACCGCCTGACCAAGGCAGGCCAAAACGTCGGCGAGGCCGGTGCCACGCAGTTCACGCGCTTTATCGTGTATCAGTTTGGCCTCGTTGCCTGGGGTGCCATTCTGCTGCTTGCCCGCATGCCGTTTTTCGCCGAGCGCTATGGCGACATGACGTTGCTGTGCGTCTTTAGCTTTGGCGGTCACTGTTGCATTCTGCTTGGCATCTTTGCCGTTGCGCTCATGCCCAAGACCGTCACGCGCGTCGCGCACTGCATCATCAATTGGCTCGAGCGCGTGGGCGTCTCGGCCACCAAGATCGAGGGCTGGCGTACGTTTGTCGACGGCGAAATCTACTCGTTCTCCGAGAAGTTCAAGCTTTCGGCCGGCCACTTTTCGTCCATGCTGCTCACGGTGGTCATTACCATGTTGCAGCTCGCGTTTTTCTACCTCGTGCCGTATTTCCTGATGCTTGCCTTTGGCCACCACGAAGTCGACTTTTTCTCGGTCATGGCCGCGAGCGCCTTTGTGCAGCTCCTGAGCTCTGCTGTTCCCCTGCCCGGTGGCACCGGCGGTGCCGAGGGCGGCTTCGCGCTGTTCCTGGGTCATTTCTTTGGATCGGCGTCGACCGCCGGTTATCTGCTGTGGCGCCTCATTACGTTTATCGCGCCGACGATTTTGGCCGCGCCCCTGCTGGGCCTTAAGAGCGCTCACAACGAGAGTATCCATGCGCGCTGGGATCGCGCGATGCGCAAGCTCGGACGAGCGCCTCAGACGCCCTCTAAGCCTGCAAAGCCCCATCCTGTGAATGCGGTTACCGTGGATCCCAATCAGCATGCTCAGAAGGCTTCTAGGGCCGCCAAACCGTCGCATAAGGTCTATGTGCGCCAGACAGGCGACGGCATCCGTGTGTCCCCGGCTGCTTTGAACAAAAAGAAGCTCCCTAAGGCGTAACAGTTGGTCGTGCGTTCTTCATGTTGCCGGGCTTTTTTGTGCCGGATGGGGGATAATCCTCTTACGTAGATTAACTCTCATCTGTTGATGAATGCTTGCATTTAGAAGGGACACGTCCATGGCCACCTGCAAACCGCGCCTCGACCGCCGCATCGTTCGCAGCCGCAATGCCATCCTTTCTGCGTTTGAGCGCCTGCTGATGGATAAACCGCTTGCCGATATTACCGTGAGTGCCATCGCGCGTGAGGCAAATGTCGATCGTAAGACCTTCTACGTGCACTTTGGCACGGTCGACGGCCTGCTCGATGCCATCGCCGCCGATGTGGTCGAGATGATCGTCGACTCTGTCGAAAAGACGCTTTCCACTATGGGCAGTGACCCCAACGAGCGCGCCCTTGGGGCGGCGGCTACCTTCTTTAAGACCATCAACGAGGCACTTTGCAATAACCTCGTGCTCAATCGCCAGCTGATTGAAAACATCCCGCTCGACGATTTTATGACGCGTTTGCGCGTGCCGCTCGAGCATGAGATTGCCGAACGCGACTTGCTGCCACACGGCCTCAAGGACGAGATGTTCGATTACTATCTGGCGTTTTTGCTGTCCGGTATTATCGGCATCTATCGTACGTGGGCATTGTCCGATGGCTCGGTGCCCATCGAGCGCATCTCGGAGGTCGCTAACAATCTGACGTTGAACGGCCTATCGAGCCTGGAATCTCGTTTCGAATAGCACGAGCGCCTTATCCCCCTTGAGTTGCGGTGAAATAAGGACTGAATAGGCCTTTTAACAGCTTAAACACTCCCTATTTCACCGCAACTTATTGGTGGTGGCTTACTGGTAGCGCAGGCACTCGACTGGATCGAGCTTGGCGGCGCGGCGGGCGGGGTAGAAGCCAAAGATTACGCCGATGCCGACTGAAACCGCAAAGGCGAGCAACACCGTCGTAAGGGAAAAGCTCGGCGTAATCGTCCCGCTGGCTCCAAACTCGCTCATAATGCTCGAGTTGGCGGCAAAAAACGCGAGCCCCCATGCCAGCAGATAGCCGATCACAACACCGAGAATGCCGCCGGTGATGCACAGTGCCGAGGATTCGGCCAAAAACTGAGAGGTGATATCACGTCGGCTTGCACCAAGCGCGCGGCGAATACCGATCTCGCGGATACGCTCGGTCACATTGGTGAGCATCATGTTCATGATGCCGATACCGCCCACGAGCAGCGAAATGCTGGCAACGGCGCCCATGATGAGCGAGAAGGCGCCCATAAAGGAATTGAGGGAGTCGATAGCGCTTTTCATGGAGCTTACCGATACGCTATCGTACTCGTCGTCCTTCGAGATGCCCTTTATGCTACGCACCTTGGACTCGATGGTCTTGCAGAGCTTATCCATATCCGTGCCTTCGGCGGCGAGCGCCGTCACGCTCGGAAACGACGGATTGTCATCGCCGTAGAGCTCGGCGATCGCGGCCCGTGGCATGTACAGGTTCAGCGAACCCATGGATTCGCTGCCACCATCGATAACGCCGACAATTTGCACTTCTCCGCTCGACACCTTGATGGTCTTGCCGAGTGCGTCCTGTTCGTTACCGTACAGTTGCTCGGCACCGCCGCGGCCGATGAGCGCCACGCGCGCACCGGATTTCGACTCGATACCGTTGTAGGTGCGCCCTGCGACGATCTTGCTGGCGCCCACGGCATCGAGCATGTCACTATCGACGCCGTGTGCCATGACGGTATAGCTTTTATCCCCGACTTTGTACTCGGAATAGGCACTGTCGACAATGCCGATCTGCTCGATTTGCGGCACCATCTTACGCAGTTTCTCGACGTCCGAATCGGTGAGCTCTTGGGACGAATAGATCTGCACCATGCGGGCGGCGTTAAGACCCAGGCTGTTGACTAGGCTGTTTTGGATGCCTCCGATAAGCGAGGTCATGGCTATGACCGACGCGATTCCAATGACGATGCCCAGGATGGTGAGCAGGCTGCGTCCCTTGTTGGCCTCGAGCGAGTGAAGGGCTTCTTGGACAAGATCGCGGGTGCTCATGCCTTCGCTCCTTTCGGCTGATTGGTGGTTGTAGAAATCGCGGGCAGATTGTTGACGGCCCCGCGTAGCGTATTCGGTGTATGCGCGATATACGCGCCGTCGTGAATGCGACCGTCGCGGATGGTCACGGCACGGTCGGCCTCGGCGGCGATACCGGGATCATGTGTGATGAGCACGATGGTCTTGCCGCGTTCCTGGAGCTTGTGGAAGGTTTCCATGACAAGCGCCCCGGTTGTCGAGTCCAGGTTTCCCGTCGGCTCGTCGGCCAAAATGATGGGTGGATCGTTGACAAGGGCGCGCGCGATGGCGACGCGCTGCATCTGTCCGCCCGAGAGCTCGGAGATGCGATGGTCCCAATGGTCGACCGGCAGCGTGACGGCTTGCAGCGCATGGACGGCGCGCATCTCACGCTGAGCCCGCGGCACGTTGGTGTAGGACAGCGGCAGCATGACGTTTTCGATCACCGTCAGGCGCGGCAGCAGATTAAAGCTTTGAAAGACAAAGCCGATGCTCAGCGCGCGCACCTCGGTGAGCTCATCATCGTCGAGCTCGGCGACGTTGAGCCCTTGCAGGAAGTAATCGCCCGCCGTCGGTTTGTCCAGGCAGCCCAGGATGTTCATGAGCGTCGACTTGCCCGAGCCCGAGGGGCCGGTGATGGCGACGAACTCACCGGGATCTACTGCCAGGCTTACGTTATGCAGGATGTGGGCGCAACCGGCCTCGCTCTCAAAGATGCGGTGCACGTTGCGGATGTCGATGACGGGACGCATTACTTGCCCTCGTCGGCAGGCATGTTGTCGCCGCCGTCTGCCGTCATGCCTGTGCCGGTATCCGTCACGATGGTGTCGCCGTCGCGTAGCTTGGTAACCGGGACGTCTGGGTTGATCTCGTTGCCCTGGTCGTCGCGCGTGACCTGGGTCTTGCCGACTACAGCCTCGTTGTCGTTTTGCGTCACGACGGTCACCTTCACGCGGCGCGTCTTTTTGCCTTCCGAATCGGTGGCCAGATTGACGTAATAGTGCTCGCCATCTTCGGTCATCAGCGCCATGGTCGGCACCATCACCACGTCGTCGAGCTTCTCGGTCACCACCGAGACCTCGGCAGTCATACCCGGCTTAAGGCGACTGTCGGGTGCTTCGATGAGGATGTCGACGTTAAAGGTCAC
>CABVBR010000147.1 GCA_902496645.1 uncultured Collinsella sp. | reverse complement strand
GAGATTCTGCCGCAGCTGGAAGGCGTGCTCGCCTACGAGTCCGAGGCACTTGCCCCCTTTGCGCCACGCTACCTTGAGTTCGCCTTTAATGAGCTTAAGGTCGAGTATGCCGGTTGGCCGCTCGGCGGGCGCATCGACCGCGTGGATGTGGACGCCGAGAACCGCGCCGTGGTAATCGACTACAAGCATCGTTCGGGTGTCGAGGAGTTTAAGCTCGCCGACCCCACGGTGCGCGACGAGGAGTCGGGCGAGGCCCCCATCGACGACCCGCGCTGGCTGCCGCCCCATACCCAGACACTCATCTACGCGCAGGCCATGCGTCGGGCGCTGGGCCTAGATACCCGCGCAGCGCTCTATTTTTCGACCAAGGGCGGCAAGCCCGCGCTGCGCGGCGCCGCAAGTGCCGAGCTGCTCGAGGAAGAGCGCGGCGACGGTCGTATCCCGGGCCTTAAGAAGGGCTTTCCGGGCGAGGGCGGCAGCATGGACTTCGATGCGCTGCTCGACCGCGTGGAGGCCGGCATCGCCGAGCGCCTGCGCGAGCTCGAGGCAGGCAACGTCGCCGCCGTCGACCCGACGTCGGCTCAGGCCGCGCATACGCGCTGCTCGTATAACCACGAAGGAACGTTTGTAAGGAGGGACGTGTAGACCATGGATCTTTCGACTTTGATGCCGCAACAGCTGCAAGTCGTCAAAACGCTCGACCGCCCGATGTTTGTCTCGGCGGGCGCCGGTTCGGGTAAGACCTTTACCCTCACGCGCCGCATCGTCTACGCGCTCTCGCCCGAATCCGGTCCGTTTGTCGAGCATCTGGACCAGGTGCTCGCCATTACCTTTACCAAAGACGCCGCGGCCGAGATTCGCGACCGCGTGCGCCGTGCGCTTATCGAAGAGGGTATGGACGAGGAGGCCCTGACCGTCGACGACGCTTGGATCTCGACTATTCACGGCATGTGCTCGCGTATCCTGCGCGCGCATGCGCTGGAGCTGGGCATCGATCCTGAGTTCACGGTGCTCACCGATACCGATGAGCTTATGGATCAGGCTGTCGAGCATGTGCTGGGGCGCGCGACGGCGCCCGATGCCGCGCCCGAGCTCGCCGCTTCGCTTAAGGCCCTCTACGCTTGGTATCCCATGGCGGGCGAGGGCGGGACGTTTGGCGCCGGTACCACCATCAAAGGCCTGGTGCGCGACTTGCTGGGGCTATCGAGCCAGCTTCCGGGCGGCATGGACGATGTGTGCGTGGCGCGCGGCCAGGCCGACACCTCGGCGCTTGCCGATGCCTATCGTGCGGCGCTGGGCGCAAGCAAGGCCACGACCGAGAAAGCGCAGGTGGCACTCGACGCCATCGACGCGTTTGAGGCGAGCGGCAAAACCATGGAGGATGCGGCGCGACTCATGATGTCGTGCAGCATGCCTCGGGCGAGCAAGGCGTTTCCTAAGGAGCAGGTGGAGCTACTCAAGGCCGAGGCAGCCGATGCGTTTATCAATATCGTGCTTGCTTGCGGCGGTCCCGCGCTCGATGCACTGGTGGGGCTTGCCCGTGCCGTAGAGGCGGAGTACCGTGCGCTCAAGGCCGACCAGTCCGCGCTCGATAACAATGACCTGCTGCGCATGGCGTACGAGGCGCTGCGCGACTACCCGGCTATTCGAGCTGCCTATGAGGGCCGCTTTAAGATGGTCATGATCGATGAGTTCCAGGATACCGATCAGATGCAGGTCGATTTGATTCGCTATCTGACGGGCGCGGGGGAGCGCGCGCTGTGCACCGTGGGCGATGCGCAGCAGTCGATCTACCGCTTCCGTGGCGCCGAGGTCGAGGTATTCCGTCGCCAAGAGCGCAAGGTGGGCTCCTCTGCTGCGCCTGAGACCTCCGTCACATCCGATGCCCCTGCCGGCGAGCTCGTCAAGCTCGTGCGCAACTTCCGCAGCCACGACGAGGTGCTGCGCTATGTGGCACGCGTCTTTGACGGCGATACCGGTGGTTTGATGCAGGGGTTCTTGGATCTTGAGCCGAGTGACGATCGCGAGGACAAGCTCAAGGCAAAGGCTTCGCGCCGCCAGGCGCTGCTCGTTGCCGGCGGCAGCACGCAGGAGCGAACGCAGGCGAAAGCTCGTGCGATTGCGGAGCGGTTCCAAGCGCTCGTTAAAGCGGGCCAGCCCCAGGGCGATATGGTGTTGCTGCTGGGTCGCATGACCAATGCCGGCGTCTACGCACAGGCCTTCCGCGACCAAGGACTCGACTGCGTCATCGCAGGCGGCTCGGTCTTTGCCCAAGCCGCCGAGGTGCAGACGGTGCGCGCCCTGGTTTGTGCGCTCGCCAATCCGGCCGATACGGCGCAGGGCCTTATGCCGTTGCTGGCCTCGCCGATGTTTGCACTCGGCGCCCAGGAGTTCCTGGCGCTGGCGACCAAGCTCGACGAGCAGACGGGCGAGACGTCGCGCCGCAATATCGATGTGGGCATCATGAGCGATTCCGATGTGCCGGGTTTGCAAAGCCTGCCGCTCGTGACGCGTGCCCGCGAGGTGCTGCGCTACGCGCTTCGTCGCGTGGGACGCGATTCGTTCGCCGCCATCGCGCGCGATGTGGTCAATGCCTCCGGCTGGTTCGTACGTCTGGCGCAGCGCGGCCCCGAGGGCAAGGCCATTGCCGCCAACGTGCTCAAGGCGCTCGACGCCGTGGCCGAGGCAGAGGCCGAGCTCGGCAATTCTCCGCGCTCCATCGCGCTCGCCTTCGACCGCTTCTTGGCGGGCAAGGAGGCCCCGGGCGCCCTCAACGAGGAGGGCGACGGCGCGGTGCGCATTATGACCGTGCATGCGTCCAAGGGCCTGGAGTATCCGGTCGTGGCGGTTGCCGAGTGTTTTGGCGTGCGCAAATCGTCCGGTGCGGCACAGATGGGTCGCGTCGAGGGCGGAGCGCAGGTCGTGGCACTGCCGGCACGCTTCGACGGCGTTAAGCTCGCCGACGGTACCTTTGTGAAGGGCGACGACGTCAAAAAACAGTTTGAGCATGCGTTTAAGGGCAAGGGTACGTCGCTGTGGCTGCCGCCGGAGCTCATGGAGGACGTCTGTGCGACGGGCTCTCCCGCCGAGGCATTTGCCCGCCTGCGTAACGACGACCTGCGGCTTTCGCTCGAGGAACGGGCCCGCTTGCTCTACGTTGCCATGACGCGAGCGGGCGAGCTGGTGATCTTGGCGATGGATGCCGGTGTGAGCCGCGGCAAGGTGACGGCGCCGACCTTCGACGTCGAGACCGATCTGACCTACGACGTGCTGCGCCGCATCCTGCCGACTGACAGTCTGGACATGCCGCAGCTCGATAGCGACCGTTTGGTGTTCGACAACTCCAAGCCGGGCGATTACGAGCTCATCTCGCTGGCGGACTTTACGTTTGGTGAGCAGGCGTTTGAGGCTAACGCTTCGCTGGATGCCGAGGGCAGGCTTGTTCGCGGCGATGTCGATGTCGCTGATAATGCTGCGCGCTCAACTGTGCCCGGTCCTGCCGACCCCGAGCCCGATTCGTTTGAGCTTGTGTATCCCCAGGCAGTGGGCGTGCGCATGGGCATCTGTCCGTATCCGATGCGTGATTCGTATAGCTACTCGTCAATCGCCGCGGCGCTGCATGCCGAGTCCGAGGACCGTGCCGCCGAGGCACATGTGCCCATGGACGAGGCTGGCGATGATGCGGAGTCGGATGGCTCGGAGATGACGGATGCGGACGTGGCTGCTGTCGAGCCCGCCGGCAATCCCATGGCGCTGGGCTCGGCCTTCCACGCCGCCTGCCAGTGGCTCATCGAGATGGGTGCCGATGCGCTGCCCGCTGTGCGTGCCGATGCGCTGGCGCGCCTGTGGTGCTTGACGCCGGAGCAGCGCGAACGCTTCGACGTTGCCCTGGACCGCTGGCTCAAGTCGGCTGTTCGTGCCGACCTGCTCGCGTGGCCGTGCGTTCGCGCCGAGGTGCCGTTCTTTTCGCTGGGCTGCGAGGACAAGGACATCGCTCGCTACGGTGCTTATGCCGAGGGCGCCATCGATGCCTTGGCAACCGACCCGGCCGATCCGTCGCGCGCACTGGTCATCGACTACAAGACGGGTGGCACGCCGGACGAGACGCCGGAGCAGCTGCTCGAGAAACACGCCTTGCAGGCGCGCGTTTACGCCGACGTTCTGCACAAGGCGGGCTTTGAGGCCGTGACCGTCAAGTTTGTCCGCGTGGAGCAGGCGAATCCAACCATCTTCGTCAATCCCGCCGAACCTCAAGTGGTCACCTACAATCTCTAGCCCTCAGATAACTTGCGGTGGAATAGTTCCTGTATTGCGGCCCAGGTGGCCCAAGCGGGAACTATTTCACCGCAACTGCAAGAGGAGCCGTGTGGGTTTGGGCTAGGTTCGGGTGCCGTCCGCGCTGTGCGGTAGAATCGTAACCCTAAGATCACGAACCCGCATCGGAGCTCATCACATGGCATTCGTCCATCTGCACAACCACACTGTCTTCTCCATGCTCGACGGCGCAACCCGTATCCAGGATATGGTCAACCGTGCCGTTGAGCTTGGCATGCCCGCCGTGGCCATTACCGACCACGGCTACATGTATGGCGTGCCCGACCTGGCGCTGGCCTGCGACGCCGTTAACCACAACACGCCCGAGTACAAAACCTGGAGTCACGACAAGGCCTTCTTGGAAAAGGACCGCCGCGACGAGCTGGTGGAGCCCGATCCCGAGGAAAGCCCGCGCGAGCATGCCCAGTATGTGAAGGACATGGCCATGTGGGACGAGAAGGGCAACATCGACGAGCTCAAGCCGCCCCTGGTCATCAAACCCATCTTTGGCTGCGAGGTCTACTTTACGCCGGA
>CABVBR010000146.1 GCA_902496645.1 uncultured Collinsella sp. | reverse complement strand
CCTCCGTGCTCAAACATTCTCGCTTCGCTGCGAAACTGCGCGCGGAGGAAATACCCCGCCCGCCCCCGGGGCGCCCTCCTGCGCGCGATCAGCCCGTCATTTAAAACGGAATAAAAGTTTGCGAGGCCCTGACCGTTTGGCCAGGGCCTCGTTTTGTGTGACAAAGGGACTGTCCCTTTGTCACATCAGAGGAGTTGGGCCATGGCGTTGACGAATTTTTGGACTTGAAGGGTGGGCTCAAGCGGGTAGTGCAGAAAGACCGGCACCTCGCGGCCGCAGAGGAACGGTACGCCCACAAAGGCCGGGTGCACCCCCGACCACGCGCCGCAGGTGAGCACCGCGTCGCCCTTTTCCTCCGCCTCGTTAAAGAGCGCAAAGTCAAAGCTGTCCACGTCGATCACGTCCACGCCGCCGTCGGCCAACAGGTCGATGCGCAGGCTGTCCATGGCGTCGTTGCCGTGACGGAGCACGCGCAGGCGCATGCCCTCCAGGTCGGCAACCGTGATGCGCGTCTTGCGCGCCAGCGGGCTCGTGCGCGGCACGTCGATATAAAACGGCACGTTGACGATGCGGAGCTTTTGGCAGGTGTCGCCCCAGCGTGGGGTAGAAAAACTCGACTGCACCACATCGACCTCGCGGCCCAAGCTACGCATGACGGTCTCGCGCTCGTCGTAGAGGTCGCTTACCGGCACGATCTCAAATCGCAGCGACGGCTCCAGATCGTGGATGCCCGTCCACATCGACAGCGTTTGGCGCCCCGGGCACATCATCGACACGCCCAGGCGCACGGCACCGCCGTCACCCGCCGCACGTCGAGCACGGCGCAGGGCGTCCTCGGACTGGCGCATGATCGAGCGTGCGTCGTCCACCAGCAGAGCACCCGCCGGCGTCACCTTGACGCCCGAATGCGAGCGCTCAAACAGCGTAATACTGAACTCCGCCTCGAAGCCCGATACCTGCTTGACGAGCGCCGGAGTCGACACGCGCAATTTTGCCGCCGCACGCGAGAAGCTTCCCAGCTCCGCGGCGGCCGATATGGCCTCAAGTCGTCGATCGTACACGTCAATCTCCCGTTTTCGCACCCGTGACCGCATGGTGCCACAGGGGGTTGTTTTCGCAGGTCACGCGCTCAATTGAGAATAGCCTGCATCGCACAGTATAAACCTACAGTTAACGCCATTCTAACAAATATGCAATTCACCTGCGCAAATGCAAAGCATACGATAACCAGCGGAAACCACGTGGGTCGGTTAATGGGAGCGGCCCACCGGGAGGCACAAGAAGGGAAGTTCCTATGAGCAATTGGCTTAAGCTCGAGGGCGATGTCTGCGCCGTGACTGGCGCGCTCGGCGGTATGGGCGCCGAGATTTGCCGCGAGTTCGCCCGCAATGGCGCCAACGTCGTCATGCTCGACCTGGACGAGGAGAAGGTCAAGGCCGCTGCCGCCGACCTAGCTGCCGAGTTTGGCATCCACGCCGAGGGTTACAAGATGAACGCCACCGACGAGGCCGAGGTTCAGGCCGCCGTCGACGCCACCATCGCCGCCTTCGGTCGCGTCGACGTCCTCGTCAACACCGCCGGCATCCTGCGCTTCGCCGCCATGGAAGACCTGCCGCTGAGCGACTGGGAGCAGGTGCTCAACGTCAATCTCACCGGTTACTTCATCACCTCGCAGCGCTTTGGTCGCGAGATGATCAAGGCCGGCCAGGGCCGCCTGGTGCACATCTCGACCGTCGCCAGCCACTCCCCCGAGACGTTCTCGGGCGTGTACAGCTCCACCAAGGCCGGCGTCAACATGATGTCCAAGATGCTCGCCGCCGAGTGGGGCCCCTACGGCGTCCGCTCCAACTGCGTCGAGCCCTGCTTCGTTAAGACCCCGATGTCGGCCAACTTCTACGCCGACCCCGAGGTCGAGAAGAGCCGCAGCCGCCTGATCGCCACGCGCCGCATCGGCGAGGTCAGCGATATCGCCAACGCCGTCATGTTCCTGGCGTCCACGCGCTCGGACTTTACCACCGGCGACGCCATCAAGGTCGACGGCGGCTTCTCCAACATGATGGGCGACCTCACCGCCAAGCCCGGCGGCCGTCGCGCCTATGCCGACAACTACCTTAAGGACAAGGGTGTCGATCTCTGGTCCGATGAGTCCGGCGTCGCCAAGCCGACTGACCAGTAAACCAACCTGACAGGGAGGCCCCGCGGACACGCCCGCTCCTCCCCCGTATCGATTAGAAAGAGTCCAATGGCTTCCACCAACTCCAACAAGGGTCGCACCGTCGTGCTTTCCGCCGCGTGCGTCACCATGTTCTTCATCAGCTCCATCGCGCTGTATTCCGTCGTGAGCAAAAACCTGCTCGCCGTCTACCCCGAGTGGTCCAGCGCCCTCACCTGGGCTTTCCCGGTCTTCCAGACCATCATGGCCGTGACGGGCATCTTCGCCGGCCGCATCTCCGATAAGATCGGCCCCCGCAACGTCGTGATCGCCGCCGCCGTGTGCTACGGCGTGGGCTGGTTCATGTCCGGCACCGTCACCGAGCCGTGGCAGTTCTACCTGTGGTTCTCACTCGTCGCCGCCGTCGGCAACGGCCTGGGCTACAACCCGGCGCTCACCACGGGTCAAAAGTGGTTCATCGACAAGAAGGGCCTCGCCTCCGGCATCACCCTGGCCGCCTCGACCGCCGGCCCCGCCGTGCTGTCCCCGGTGCTCGCCTCGCTGCTCATCCCGAGCCTTGGTATCTTCGGCGCGTTGAAGGCGCTCGGCGTCATCTTCTTTGTGATGATTGCCGTCTCCGCTCTGTTCCTGAAGGCCCCCGAGGCCGGTTGGCTGCCCGAGGGCTTCGAGGCCCCCAAGGGCGGCGCGCACGCCGGCACCTTCGGCGACCTCACCCCGGGCGAGATGGTCAAGACCCCGCGCTTCTGGGTCCTCATCATCACCTTCGCCTTCGCCGCCACCGCCGGCACCCTGCTCGTCGGCAAGGTTGCCTCCATCGCCGCCGTCCAGCTCTTCGCCGACCCCACGAGCGCCGCCGCCGTCGCCCTCGGCGGTGTGGTCGTCTCCGTCAACACCTGCGCCAACCTGGTCGGTCGTCTGTCCTTTGGCCAGATCATCGACAAGCTCGGTGCCTACAAGTCGTTGCTCATCAGCCTTATCGTCACCATCGTTGCGCTCGTCATCATGTCGATGAGCTTTACGCAGAGCATGTTCTTCGTGGCGCTCGCCCTGCTCGGCTTTAGCTTTGGCGCCCTGCTCGTCATCTACCCGCCGCTCACCGGTGGCGCCTTCGGCACCAGCAACATCGGCGTCAACTACGGCATCATGTTCCTGGGCTACGCCGCTTCCACCTGGATCAGCCAGCCCATCACCGCCGTGCTGTATCACGCCGAGGCCGGCAGCGCCGCCTACCAGCAGTCCTTCTACGGCGCCATCGTGATCGCCGCCATCGCCGTCGTGCTCACCGTCTACATGATGGTCTCCGACAGCAAGAAGAAGTCCGCTTAGTAATTGCCGATGTGACAAAGGGACTGTCCCTTTCTGTCCCCTTGTCGCATTCCACCGCCACCACCATTAAGGAGTCGAAATGTCTGAGCTCAACCCCGTCCGCATTGCCGTCATCGGCGCCGGCGCCATGGGCCGCAACCACATCCGCTTTGTCACCGAGGAGCCCGAGGCCGAGCTCGTCGCCATCGCCGACGCCTTTGAGGGCGCCCGCGCCACGGCCGAGGCCGCCGGCGTGCCGTTCTTCACCGATCCCGCCCAGATGATGGACGAGGTCAAGCCCGAGGCCGTCATCATCGCCACGCCCAACGACCTGCACCTGGGCGTCGCCCGCGAGGCCGTCAAGCGCAACATCGTTCCGCTGGTCGAAAAGCCGATCTCCAACGACCTCGAGGACGCCCAGGCCTTCGCCGCCGAGGCCGAGACCGCCGGCGTGCCCGTGCTCGTGGGCCAGCACCGTCGCCACAACCCCTTCGTCAACAAGGCCAAGGAGATCATCGAGTCCGGCGAGCTGGGCAAGCTCACCGTGTCGAGCTTCCACTACATGATCTATAAGAACGACGAGTACTTCGACGTCGAGTGGCGCCGCAAGAAGGGTGCCGGCCCGATCCTGGTCAACCTGGTACACGACGTCGACCTGCTCCGCTACCTGCTGGGCGAGCCCGTCGCCGTCCAGGGCATGCAGTCCAGCGCCGCCCGCGGTTTTGAGACCGAGGACTCCGCCGTGGTCAACGTCCGTTTTGCCGATGGCGCGCTTGCGAGCATGACCATCTCCGACGCCACCGCCAGCCCCTGGAACTGGGAGGCAACCGCTCGCGAGGATCCGCAGTACCGCCCCTTCGACGCCGACGCCTACTTTATCGGCGGCACCAAGGGCGCCCTGTCGCTGCCCCGCCTGCACCAGTTCTCCTATGACGGCGCCTCCAACTGGCACAAGCCGCTGCAGATGGAGATCCCGGCCGTGGACCCGGCGCTACCGCACAAGATGCAGCTCAAGCACTTTGTGAAGGTCGTCCGCCGCGAGGTCGAGCCCGTCGTTACCCCCGCCGACAACGTCAAGACGCTCACGCTTCTCAACGCCATCAAGGAGGCCGCCGAGACCGGCCAACTCGTCGAGCTGTAATGCCTTAAGAGCGGCCGCGGCAGAAACCCCATGCCGAGTCCCTCGGTCCGCCACAAATAAGCCCCTCTTCTTTGCCCCGCGAGCAGCCTCCTGCCCGCGGGGCATTTTGCTACGTTGCCAATGGTTTTTCTGGGACGGGGGACTTTTTGCACCTTAGCTTGATTCGTTCGCCACGGAATGAGCCTATCTACTACGTTTAACCGATCACCCTCAACCATACCGAATTTCGCGAAATAAAAACCGACGCTCCTATAAGTTGTCAAGAGGCAGTTTGCGGGAGCGCTCCCTTCAA